>JAVXWL010000057.1:0-2666 GCA_032230565.1 Pseudonocardiales bacterium
CGAGCCACTGCCCTCTTCCCCATCTGGAGAAGTGCCACCAGGTCGACACTCACGAAAGCGTACGGGGAGCCGATCGAAGTTCGATCTCCCTCCCCCCTACCGTCGCTGACATCCACAACGACGTCCACCGCCACGCCGTAGCGGGCATCGCCGTGGACCTGACGGCCTGCCAAAACACTGGGAGCGAGGAGCTCGGTACAGCAGCGATGTACCGCAACCGTGGAAGCCGAGCCAGGCCCGGATAAGCTCCATTAGGCGTCTGACCAGTGCATGAGACCGCATCACACCTTGCTGCCGACAGTTGTGGTCCAGGATGTCGCGGGTTCGAGTCCCGTCACTCACCCCATGGTTCACTTAAAACGCTGTCGGGACGCGCCTAGCAGGCCGGTACTAAAGTTTGGCCATGAGAACCGTCGAGGTCTACCACGAGCTCACCGGGGCGGCCGATTCGCCGGTGCTGGTCCTGGCCGGACCGCTGGGCACCACGCTGGAGATCTGGGATCCGCTGGTCGAGGCGCTGTCAGAGCGGTTCCGAGTGCTGCGGTACGACCATCGGGGACACGGCCGATCCTCGGCCCCGGGCGGAGCCTTCTCGATCGTGGATCTCGCTGTCGATGTGGTGGCGCTGCTGGATCGGCTCAATATCGAGCGGGCGGCCTTCTGCGGTCTGTCGCTAGGCGGGATGGTCGGCATCTGCCTCGGCGCGAATGTCCCGGAACGGCTGTCTTCGCTCGTCTTGTGCAGCACCAGCGCCCATTATGGCGACCATGGCCCGTGGGTCGAGCGGGCAGCATCAGTTCGGTGGGTGGGCACCGCGGGGATAGCGTCCGACGTGGTCGCCGGCTGGTTTACTCGGGACTGGGCGGCAGCGCATCCGGAGTTTGTGGAAAAGACGATCAAGATGATCGCTAGTACGCCGGACGATGGCTACGCCGAGTGCTGCTCGGCCATCGCCGGTTGGGACGGTCGCCGGTCGGTTGGCCGGATCAACACGCCAACGCTCATCATCGGCGGCTCGCAGGATGCGGGGACGCCGATCAATCCGCATGCCAAGACCCTTGAAAAAGCCATATATCGGGCGAAGCTGGAAGTCTTTAACGGTGCGCACCTGGCGATTTTCGAGGAAGCCGACCGGGCTAGACGCCTGATCACCAGGCACGCTACCGCACGGTGATGGTTATTTGTTGCCGGATACCCATTGCCCCCACGGGACTTGCCAATCCCCGAAGCCATCGTACGGTTTGAGGTCGGGGCCGCCAGTGTTGACGTTAATGACGACGTCGCCCTTCTTCGCGTTGTCAAAGAACCACTTCGCATTGTCCGGTGAGAGGTTGATGCATCCATGGCTGACGTTGCTGTTGCCCTGCTGAGCGACTGACCACGGCGCGGAGTGCACGAATTCGCCGCTATTGGATATGCGAGTGGCCCACTTCACCTTGGCGATGTACCCGCCGGGAGCATCGAGCGCAAGGCCGAAGGTGGTCGAGTCCATTACCTTGGTGGCGTTGCGCTCGGTGACCACATGGACGCCCTTGGCGCTGGGAGTGTCCGGCTTACCCATGGAGATCGGCATTGTCCGCACCAGATGACCGTTGATCGCAACGGTCATCTGGTGGGCAGCGCCGTCGGCCGTAGCGACCAACGCGTCACCGATCGTGAAGTGCGACGTCCGGTCCTGGTCGCCGTACACTCCGTTGCCGAAGTCCTTGCCGTAGTCGTGGATATCAACGGTAACGTGGGTCCCCGGATCCCAGAACTGCTGCGGACGCCAGTGCACCTCCTTCTTGGAGAACCAATAGAATGCGCCCTCGGCAGGTGGATCCGTGGTGACGGTGATTGCGTTCTCGGCGGCTTGTCTGTCCGTGATCGGCTCGTCGAAATATATAGAAATCGGCTGACCCACACCAACCGTCTCGCCGTTGAGCGGGTTGATCGACGGAAAGGCAAGGGTCCGCGGCGCGATGGTGCTGAACGTAGAGGTGCTTCGCACCTGACGGTTGTCATCACCGACCGCAGTGGCGCTGATTGTGTAAGTCTTGCCGTAGCCCAGCGGCTCGGTGGTCTTCCACGTTGTGCTGTCGGGCTGGAGCTGGCCGGCCACCGGTGTTCCCTGCGGATTGGCCACCGATACCTCGCCGAGCTTGCCCCTCGTGACGGTAACCGTGATGGTCGCCAGCGGTGAGATGTTGGCCGCTTGGTTCACCGGATCGCTCGTGATGACCGCGACCGGAGGAGGCAGTGGTGCGGCGGTCTGGTGAGCAGCCGGAGCCGGCGCGCTGAGGTGGCCCGAGTTGCACCCTGCCAATAACACTCCGAGCATGCCGACGAGAAGTAACATCGTGATCGCTGCACTGCGTCTGACGAGCCCTGACACTGTCCTACGACGTCCAGTCGCCGGAGCTGACCTGCTCACCCCCACGGGCACCATCCATTTCCGTGATCTACTGCAAGAAGTTCAGTCTGCCGCCCCTGACTGACAGACTCGGCGCGTTTCGCCGACTGGACACGTGTGTACCGACGCGCGACGCCCTTGCGCGGTTGCTCGTAGGTCTGATTCGGCCCGGTGGTCGCAAGCATGCTAGCGTCCAGCCCGTCGCGCCAAGCATGGTCCGGCACCAGCGCCGCTAGCTCAACTGGCAGAGCAGCTGACTCTTAATCAGCGGGTT
>JAVXWL010000086.1:0-10591 GCA_032230565.1 Pseudonocardiales bacterium
TGCTTCTGAAGGAGACCCACGCGATGACCGCACCGTCGAGTATCGACCCTGCCCGGTTTCTGCACGAGCAGCTGGCGTTCGCGTCGCCGGACTTGCTGCGTTCGATGCTGTCCACGTTTATTAACACATTGATGTCGGCTGAGGCCGACGCGATCTGCGGCGCGCCCTACGGTGAGTCGAGCCCGGAGCGGGTGAACTCACGCAACGGCTACCGGCACCGGAATTTCGACACCCGTGCCGGCACCCTGGAGGTGGCGATCCCGAAGCTGCGCGAGGGTAGCTATTTCCCGGATTGGTTGCTGCAACGCCGCCGCCGCGCCGAGCGGGCGCTGACCACCGTGGTGGCGACCTGCTATCTGCTGGGAGTGTCCACCCGGCGGATGGAAAAGCTGGTGACCTCGTTGGGGATCACCACGTTGAGCACGTCACAGGTCAGTGTGATGGCCGCCGAGCTCGACACGGCGGTCGCGGACTTCTGTACCCGCCCGCTAGACGCCGGGCCGTATACGTTTGTCGCCGCCGACGCGCTGGTGCTCAAGGTCCGCGAAGGCGGCCGGGTGGTCAATGTCCACGCGCTGGTCGCGACCGGGGTCAACGGTGACGGGCCACCGCGAGATCCTCGGTGTGCAGGTCAGCTCCGCCGAGGACGGCGCCGGCTGGCTGGCCTTCTTCCGCGACCTGACCGCCCGCGGTTTGACCGGTGTGCGCTTAGTGACCTCCGATGCCCACCGTGGCCTAGTCGCAGCGATCGGGGCGACCCTGCCCGGCGCGAGCTGGCAGCGCTGCCGCACCCACTACGCGACCAACCTGATGGCCGCCACCCCCAAAAGAAGCTGGCCCTGGGTACGGGCGCTGCTGCACTCGGTCTATGACCAACCCGACGCCGCCGCCGTGGCCGCCCAGTTCGACCGGGTCCTCGACACGCTGACCGACAAACTGCCCACCGTCGCCGAGCACCTCGACACCGCCCGAGCCGACCTGCTTGCATTCACCGCGTTCCCCAAGGAACTCTGGCGCCAAATCTGGTCGAACAACCCCCAAGAACGACTCAACCGCGAAATCCGCCGCCGCACCGACGTCGTGGGCATCTTCCCCAACCGCGACGCCCTCATCCGACTTGTCGGCGCCGTCCTCGCCGAACAACACGACGAATGGGCCGAAGGCCGCCGCTACCTCGGCCTCGACGTCCTCACCCGCGCCCGCGTCACCCTCATCCCAGGCAGCCAGACCACGACAACTCAGCAGGAGGTGACCACCCCCACCACCAACGACATCCAGGCCCTCAGCGCCTGACAACACAAGGATCACGCGTCAAACCGCGATACACCACGCTTCAGGACTTGACCCTGACCGGTCGGCTACTCCTTGGTGCCGGTGGGCGCGTCAGCATCGCACACCGGCGTGTCGCTACTGACATCGAACAGGTGTTCGCTTAGTGTGTTCTCCACAGCCGGAGCCCTGTCCACAGATCCGGCCTGTGTCGCCGCGAAGTGTCAGACCTATCGCTTAGCGTCGGCGCCGACCCAGAAGAACCGATCAGCGAGGTGGACCGTCAGATGGCACCAGGACTGGACCGGGAGAAGGCGCTCGAGATCGCCTTGGCCCAGATCGACAAGCAGCACGGCAAGGGCTCGGTGATGCGGCTGGGCGAAGAGGGCCGCGCGCCCATTGAGGTGATCCCTACCGGATCCATCGCCTTGGACGTGGCGCTGGGCATCGGTGGCCTGCCCCGCGGCCGAATCGTCGAGGTGTACGGACCGGAGTCCTCCGGAAAAACGACGGTCGCGCTGCACGCGGTGGCCAACGCCCAGCGGGCCGGCGGTATCGCCGCGTTCATCGACGCCGAGCATGCGCTGGATCCCGACTACGCGAAAGCGCTCGGCGTGGACACCGACGCCTTACTGGTCTCCCAACCCGACACCGGGGAACAGGCGCTGGAGATCACAGACATGCTGATCCGGTCCGGGGCGCTCGACGTCGTGGTCATCGACTCAGTGGCAGCCCTGGTGCCACGGGCGGAAATTGAAGGCGAGATGGGCGACTCGCACGTCGGCCTGCAGGCCCGGCTGATGAGCCAGGCGCTGCGAAAGATCACTGGTGCGCTGAGTAACTCAGGCACCACCGCGATCTTCATCAACCAGCTCCGGGAGAAGATCGGGGTCTTCTTCGGCTCCCCGGAGACCACCACAGGCGGCAAGGCGCTGAAGTTCTACGCCTCGATACGGTTGGACATCCGCCGGATCGAGACGCTCAAGGACGGCTCGGACGCAGTAGGCAACCGGACCCGCGTCAAAGTAGTGAAGAATAAGTGTTCGCCTCCTTTCAAACAAGCGGAATTTGACATTCTGTATGGTCACGGAATCAGTAAGGAAGGCTCGCTGATCGATATGGGTGTGGAACAGGGAATCGTCCGCAAGTCGGGTGCTTGGTACACCTACGAGGGCGATCAGTTGGGTCAGGGTAAGGAGAACGCCCGCAAGTTCCTCGGCGACAATCCCGACATAGCTGCCGAAATCGAGAAGCGGATCAAGGATAAACTCGGCATCGGGCCCAAGCTGGACAACGACCAGACCGTGCCAGCCCCGGCGGACTTCTGATGTCCCCGACCCGTACCGAGGCGCCAGTGGCTGTGATGAGCGAACGCCGTGCCGAGCCCAGCGATTCCGCGGGGGAAGACTCCACAGATACTTGGGAGATGGGTCCCGCAGCGCGGGCGCAGGGAATCTGCCTGCGGCTGCTTACGGCGCGACCGCGCAGCCGTGCCGAGCTGGCCGATGCACTCCGCAGGCGCGGGATTCCCGAGGAGGTCGGCGAGCCGGTGCTCGACCGTCTCGGCGAGGTAGGCCTGATCGACGATGCCGCCTTCGCCGAGTCGGCGGTGCACTCTGCGCATCGCTACCGGGGCCTGGGCCGCAGGGCGCTGCGCACCGAACTCCAACGCAAAGGCGTGCCGAGCGAAATAGCGGACCACGCGGTGGCGGGGGTGCGACCCGAGGATGAGGAGCAGCGGGCCCGCGAACTGGTCCAGCGCAAGCTACGCAGCACCACCGCCCGGGACGCAAGCTCCTTGGCGCGCAGACTGGGTGCGATGCTGGCCCGGAAGGGCTATTCAGAGCGGCTGGCTTGGCGGGTCGTGCGCGACGAACTTGGCCCAGGTCACGGCAGCGGAGTTGAGCCCGACTGACGACTGCGGGGTTCGTCAGGGGCGATGTACTCGACCCCGTCGGGAAGGCCGCCCTGCGCGTGCGAGCTGCCGAGGAGTTGCAACAGTGTGCAGCGGAATTCCTCAGCCGCTCGGGTTGGGCGCACGTCGGTGCGGTGAGCAAGCGCGATCGTCCGGATCGGAATCGGAGGCACGAACGGGACGCCACGAAGTTTGGGGCGGCTCGGGAGAACCATGCTGGGGACCACGGCGATCCCGATTCCGGCCTCGACGAAGCTGAGCACCGCGTCCATCTCGCCTCCCTCAATGGCGAACCGGGGTTGGAAACCAGCACGCTGACAGGCCGTGAGGGTCATCGACCTGAGGTCGTAACCTTCTCGGAACATCACCAGCGGGCGGTCTTGGAGGTCCGCGACGCGGAACGAGTCGAAGCCGAGGTACATGCTGCGCGACACTGCGACGGTCAGTTGCTCGCGCAGGATAGGGACGGTATCCAGGGTGGGATCTCCTCGATGCACCGGCGAGGTGATCATCGCCAGGTCGATGGCTCCTTCGGCCAGTTGCCGCACCAGGTCGCGGGAGCCGCTCTCGTCGATGATGAGTTGGATGCCGGGGTAGCGAAGGCGGAAGCTGGCGAGTGCATGGGCCAGCGGTCCGGTGCACAGGCTCGGAGTAGCACCCAGCCGCAGCCGCCCCTGGCGAAGCTCGGCGAGCTCGTGTACTTGCAACCGGGCGGTCTCGACGTCAGCCAGGATTCGCTTGGCAAACGGGACGAGGACCTCTCCGGCTGGCGTGAGTGTCACGTTTCCCCGGGCTCGATGGAACAGTTCACTGCCCAGTTCCCGCTCCAAGCACTGAATCTGTTTGCTCAGCGACGGTTGGGCCACGTGCGTGAGCTCGGCGGCCCGGGTGAAGTGGCGGGTGCGAGCGACGGCCAGGAAGTACACCAGTTGTTGGAGCTGCACGTCCATAGCCTATCTCTATTGAGACCAGCGCCACCATGTCTTGGACGCCTGGCACCGACTCGGCTTACTCTGAGTTATCGCCCGCGTGCGCCGCTGGCCAGGGGCGATTTGCTGAACGGCGGCTGCCGCCGCAGGCTGAACTGACCACGCTGGCCTGTTGCCCCTGACCTGAATCGACGTCATGACTACCACCTCATCTTCCCCGCCGTCGGGGATCGCACCACCTGGTCGGGCACAGTCCGGTCGAGTAGCGATCGCCGCACGGACTCTGCGCACCGACCGATGGTGGGTGTCACCGTTGGTGACGGCCGTCGTGCTCGGGGCCTTCATCATCTACACGACGGTCCGGTTGTTCATGCGCGCTGACTACTGGGTCGGCGCCTACCACTACCTCACCCCGTTGTACTCGCCTTGCGTAAGCGATTCGTGCGCACCGGGCTCGTCGCATTTAGGCACATTCCTACCAGCTTTTCCGCTGGCGTTGCCGCTACCGATCCTGATCTTCCCGATCCTCGCGGGGTTCCGAGCCAGCTGCTACTACTACCGCAAGGCCGGCTATCGGGCGTTTTTCCAGTCGCCGCCGGGGTGTGCGGTGACCGAGCCAGCGAAGAAATACACCGGGGAGACCCGCTTTCCACTGATCCTGCAGAACCTGCATCGGTACTTCTTCTACCTCGCCAGCCTATTGCTGCTGATCAATACCTATGACGCGGTGCTGGCGTTCTTCCCCGCCGCCGGCGGTGTCGGAGTTGGCCTGGGCTCGTTGATTCTGCTGGTCAACGTCACCATGCTGTGGTTGTACTCACTGTCTTGCCACGCGTGCCGGCACATCTTCGGTGGGCGGCTCAAGCACTTCTCCCAGCATCGCGTGCGGTACTGGTTGTGGACGAAGCTGTCCAAGCTCAACGGACGGCACATGCAGTTCGCCTGGACGTCGCTGATCACGGTAATGCTCACAGACTTTTACATTATGGCTGTTTCGGCGGGCTGGATAGCCGACCTACGCCTGTTCAACTGACTATGCCCGTCAACCTGGCCTGTTGAATTCTGGGCCTGTTAACTAAACGAGAGAACACCTACCTATGAGCGAGATCGAGCGGCACGACTACGACGTCGTGGTGATCGGCGCGGGCGGCGCCGGGCTGCGCGCTGCGATCGAGGCCCGCGAGCTGGGCAAGCGCACCGCTGTTATCTGCAAGTCCTTGTTCGGCAAAGCCCACACCGTGATGGCCGAAGGGGGCATCGCGGCATCGATGGGTAATGCGAACCCACGGGACAGTTGGCAGGTCCATTTTCGCGACACCATGCGGGGGGGCAAGTTCCTCAACAACTGGCGGATGGCCGAGCTGCACGCCAAGGAAGCACCGCAGCGGGTGTGGGAGCTCGAGACCTACGGTGCACTGTTCGACCGCACCAAGGACGGCAAGATCAGCCAACGCAACTTCGGTGGGCATGAGTACCCGCGGCTGGCGCATGTCGGTGACCGCACGGGCCTGGAGCTGATCCGCACCCTGCAGCAGAAGATCGTCTCGCTGCAGCAGGAGGATTTCGCTCAACACGGCGACTACGAGGCAAACCTCAAGGTTTTCGCCGAGTGCACGATCACGGACCTGCTCACCGACGCCGACGTGGTGTCCGGGGCATTCGGCTACTGGCGCGAGACCGGCCGCTTCGTCCGCTTTGACGCTCCTGCGGTGGTACTGGCCACTGGCGGCATCGGCAAAGCGTTTAAAGTCACCAGCAACTCCTGGGAGTACACCGGGGATGGACACGCGCTGGCGCTGCGATGCGGCGCTGCGTTGATCAACATGGAGTTCGTCCAGTTCCATCCCACCGGAATGGTCTGGCCGCCGAGCGTGAGGGGAATCTTGGTCACCGAATCAGTCCGCGGTGACGGGGGGGTGCTGCGCAACTCCGAGAACAAGCGGTTCATGTTCGACTACATCCCCGAGGTCTTCAAGAATCAGTATGCGACGTCGGAGCAAGAGGCAGACCGCTGGTACGACGATCCAGAGCACAACCGCAGGCCGCCGGAACTGCTACCTCGTGACGAGGTTGCACGCGCGATCAACTCCGAGGTCAAGGCCGGCCGTGGATCGCCGCATGGCGGCGTGCTACTCGACGTCTCCACCCGGCTGCCAGCTGCTGTCATCACCAAGCGGCTTCCCTCGATGTATCACCAGTTCAAGGAACTGGCCGACGTCGACATCACCGCCGAACCCATGGAGGTCGGCCCCACCTGCCACTACGTGATGGGTGGTGTGCAGGTCGACCCGGACACCGCGGCAGCCTCGGTGCGCGGTCTGTTCGCTGCCGGAGAGGTCGCCGGTGGCATGCACGGCTCCAACCGGCTGGGCGGCAACTCGTTGTCTGACCTGCTTGTGTTCGGTCGCCGGGCCGGCCTCGGGGCGGCGACTTACGTCGACTCCCTCGGCGCGCGGCGGCCAGCCGTCCGCGAGGCCGACGTCGACGCTGCGGCGCAGCAGGCGATCAGCCCGTTCCGTGCAGAGCACAGCGCCGATGCCGAGAACCCGTACCTGCTGCAGCAGGAGCTCCAGCAGACCATGAACGACCTCGTCGGCATCATCCGCACAGCAGACGAGATACAACTCGCGCTGAAGAAGCTCGACGAACTGCGTCAGCGCGCCCAACACGTCGTGGTGGAAGGCCACCGTCAGTTCAATCCCGGTTGGCACCTTGCCCTGGACCTGCGCAACATGCTGGCGGTGAGTGAGTGCGTCGCACGCGCCGCGCTGGAGCGCACCGAAAGTAGGGGTGGCCACACCCGAGACGACTACCCGGCGATGGACGCGGACTGGCGACATGTCCTGCTCGTGTGCGCCCAGCACACCAACGGCGGCGTTCGCGTCGAACACCAGCAACAGGTACCGATGCGCGCGGATCTCAGCGGACTGTTCGAGCTTGACGAGTTGAAGAAGTACTTCACCGCTGACGAGCTCCCGGGAGGGACGGACTGATATGGGCAAGCAGCGGCATTTCCGGGTGTGGCGGGGTGACACCGATGGTGGGGATCTGGTCGACTTCGACGTGGAGGTCAATGAAGGCGAGGTGGTCCTGGATGTGATCCACCGCTTGCAGACCACCCAGGCGCCCGACCTAGCGGTGCGATGGAACTGCAAGGCGGGCAAATGCGGATCGTGCAGCGCTGAGATCAACGGTAAACCGCGACTGCTGTGCATGACGCGGATGTCCACGTTGCCGCCGCAACTGCCGGTGACGATTACTCCGCTGCGGACTTTCCCGGTCATCCGCGACCTCGTCACGGACGTTTCGTACAATTATCGTAAGGCGCGCGAGGTGCGGTCGTTCATGCCGCCCAAAGGCGTGCAGCCTGGCGAGTACCGGATGCAGCAAGTGGATGTGGAGCGCTCGCAGGAGTTCCGCAAGTGCATCGAATGCTTCCTGTGCCAGAACACCTGTCACGTGATCCGTGATCATGAGGAGAACAAGGACAACTTCTCCGGGCCGCGTTTTCTCATGCGCATCGCCGAACTGGATATGCATCCGCTGGACGCCGCCGACGAGGAAGGTGTAGACCGCAAGCGAGCCGCGCAGGATGAGCACGGCCTGGGATTCTGCAACATCACCAAGTGCTGCACGGAGGTCTGCCCGGAGCACATCAAGATCACGGACAATGCCTTGATTCCGATGAAGGAGCGGGTGGTGGATCTCCGCTTCGACCCACTGATCCGGCTGTTCCGGCGCAACCAGAAGTAAGTCAGCGCAGCACCGGGGGGTTGGGTACCGGAGTGCCGAGGTATTCGGCGTAGCGGCGCGCCCAGGTGCCATCGTCGATAGCGTGGCGCAGCACAGCGGTGATCCGTTGGCGGAGCACCGGGTCGTCCGGCGGCAAGCCGATGCCGTATTCGGTGCTTCCCAATACCAAGTAGGGACCCGCGATCCCCACCTCGGCCCTGCGCGCTCCGGTGATCTCGTAACCGCCGAGCGCGAGATCAGCTTCGGCGCGGCCCAGTGCCGCCTCCCGGCTACTCCCGGTCAGTGGTTTGAAGCTGGTCCGGGCGGGATCCACCCCCAAGTCATGGGCGATCAGATCGAGCAGCGCGATATCGAACCCGCTGTATCCGCCAGAACCTGCCAAGTGCTGCGCCAACTCGGGCTTTTCCTGGATAGCGACGATGAGCTTGCCGCGTCGGCTGATCCGGTCGATGGTCGGTGATCCGCTGCTTGCCGGGCGTGCTGGGGCGACGGTGTCGAAGGGGTTGCCCGCCACTGGAGCGGGGTGGTTGCGGAACTGATCGGTCACCCCATCGACGGCCCGGCTCAGCATCCACGACGTTGCCAGCACGACGATCAGGAACAGGGTCAGCAGGCAACCGATCCGGCGCAGCCGCAGCCATCCGCGTTGGCGCATGACGTACAAGATCGACCGGAACTGGGAGACAGGACCAGAGGTCACCGGTTGCCTGCGCACGGCGACGACTCTAGGCGTTCGCCGGAAAGTGGTTGAGCGCAGCCGTAATCTTGATCGAGTGCTGAGGTGCGCGGTACGGCTGACGCGCGCCGGGTTCGTGCGCTACGCCACCTATCGCCAGGCCGTGTTCGCCGGTCTCGTCACCAACACGGTGTTTGGCTTCCTGCGCACCGCGATTGTGCTCACCGTGTTCACCGGGTCGGCGCGGGTAGCCGGGTACGACCCGGCGTCGGCGGTCACCTTCGTGTGGGTGGGGCAGGACCTACTGGCCGTTGTGATGATCTTCGGGGAAGGTGAGCTGGCCGGCCGGGTCCGCACCGGTCAGGTCAGCGCCGATCTTCTGCGCCCCGTCGACCTTCAGGCGGCGCTGCTCGCCGAGGATGTCGGACGCGCCGGTTTCGCGATGCTGACCGTGCCGGTGATGATCGGCGGGTTGGCCTTCACTCTCGCCGACGTCGCCCGCACGCTGGTTGTCCCTCGCCGTCGGCGTGCTGCTCGCCGTCCTGGTGAGCTTCGGGCTGCGCTTCCTGCTCAACCTCACCGCATTCTGGCTGCTCGACTCGCGTGGCGTGCTCACTATTTACGCCGTCATCGCGCCGCTGCTGGCTGGACTGATCATCCCAGTGCCGTACTTCGCTCGCTGGGCGGCCGGGATCCTGGCGGCGACGCCGTTTCCTGCGATGGTCCAGACCCCGACCGACCTGCTGCTCGGGCGGGGCGACGCGGCCTGGCTGCTGGCCGGCCAGCTGCTGTGGGCGGTGCTGCTGCTCGGTGCCGGGCGGCTGGTGCTGGCGCGGGCGGTGCACTCGCGCAGCGGCTGGAACGCCACGTCGAGCTGCTGGACATGGCAGGGTTCCTGCGGGTGCCCGTCCGGCAGCTCTCCCTTGGTCAGCGGATGCGTGGCGAGTCACCGCCGCCCTGCTGCACGACCCCGAGCTGGTGGTGCTCGACGAGCCCACCATCGGACTGGATCTGGCCAGCAAGGAACGGCTGCGCGGCTTCCTCGCTGGGGTCAACGCCGGGCGTGCCGTGACGTTGCTACTCGCTACCCACGACTTGCCCGACGTGGAGCGGTTTTGCCGCCGGCTGGTGGTGATCGACCAGGGCCGGGTGCTCGTTGACGGTGACCTCGACGCGTTGCGGCGGTGCTTCGGCGGGGCACGGCAGTTGGTGGTGGAGCTGGTGGAGCCGTCGGTGGCGCTAGACGGACTCCCCGGCGTGCTCGGGGTAACAGTAGAGGCGGCCGGGCTGCGTCAGCGGCTGGCGTTTTCGCCATCGCAGACCACCGCCGCCACGCTGATCGCGGAGGTAGCGAGGCGAGTGGCGGTTCGCGATTTGAAGGTGGCGGAGCCGTCCATCGAGGACCTGGTGCGCACCTTGTACGCGAGCTGATCTCCGACGGTCCACACTGCCTACGTGGCGAGCTCCGCGGTCACCAGCCGCGCATCCGGCGTCGGCAGCGCGCGACCGGTGCGCCGGCTGCGCCGTTCGAGGTAGCCGGCCGACGAGGACAGCGCCGTACACAGCGTGATGTAGATCGCGCCTATCACCAGTGCCGTGGGAAGGATCGGACGTCCGAACTCGGTGAGACTGCCGAGGTAGCGAGCCTCGTTGAGCAGTTCCTGGTAGGTGATGAGGAAACCCAGCGCAGTGTCCTTCAAAAGCACCACCAACTGGCTCACGATCGTCGGAAGCATGGCCTGGATCGCTTGGGGCAGCAGCACCGCCCGCATCACCTGGTTCTTGCGCAGGCCCAATGCGTATGCGGCCTCGCGCTGGCCGCGCGGCACCGACTGCATCCCGGCCCGGAACACCTCGGCGAGCACGGAGCCGTTGTAGAGCGTCAGGCTCACCACCAGCGACCAGAAGACACCGAGATTGACCCCAGCCTGCGGTGCCGCATAGAACAGGAAGAAGATCATCACGACTAGCGGGATCGCCCGGAAGAACTCGACGATCGCGAACGCCGGTGTACGCCACCACCAATGCTCAGACAGCCGCGCGACGGCA
>JAVXWL010000161.1:0-4855 GCA_032230565.1 Pseudonocardiales bacterium
GAACGAGCGAACTGTAGACAGTGGTGATTCGCAGTCCGCTCGGAGACCAGCAGGTTGATGCCTTGACCTGAATTGATAGGCCGGGGACTGAGAGAACAGTTGGGGTTGACGTTCGGGTCCTTGGTCACGATCGGCGACGCGCCGATCGCGTCATAGGACGCGATTTGGTTGGCCCCACCGATCTGGATGCCGGGAAAGCCGCCGGATACGCCATTGCCCAAAGCGTTCATCACGCCCTGGGTGGTGTCCGAGCCTGTACCAGCCAGGTTCCGGAATGTGTTCGCTGGAGGATCGGCGAGGGCGGTGCCCACGGCGAGTGAGAGGCTCGCCAGGCAGGCGCCGGCGACTAAGAGGAATCTCCTCTTTCGCATGCTGCTATCCTTTTCAACGCAGGGGTGCACGGACAATCGTCCGGGCACATCCGTCAGTGGCGGACAAGTCATGTGGTCACTGACGGCTTGTTGGCAGAAAGTCGACGAGCCGGTGGCCGGGAGCGGACACTCCCGGTCACTGCTCGGTGGGCGTCACCTCCCTTCGCTTGAGACGTCGTATCGTGGCGCCGAGCCGGTGGATGACCGGAGACTGGAGAACCGGCGCGGATGTCGCCGCCAGCGCACCGCAGATGAGGATCGTGAGGAGTAGGGCGCCCACCGCAGGCGCAGCCAACGCTGGAGTGCGGCGCACTCTGGCGACTGGCTGTTGAGCCACATTCGGCACGTTGGCCGCGGGGGCACTGGCACCCGGCGGGACGGCTACCGGACTCAGAGCGCCGGACCCGCCGCCCGGTGATGTCGCGGTTGCACCCGCGCCCGCAGCGACGCTGCCGGGCGAGCCGGCGAAACCACCGAGAACGCCTTCACCGCTGGACGGTTGTCGCGCCGTTGGACTGGAGGGGATCTTCCCCGCCTGCGCCTCGATGGTCGCCGCCGCGGCAGTGGTCTGGGCCTTAAGCGCCTCGGGCAGCGGAACCATCCCGAGTGGGAGCTGGCCGGGTTCGCTGCCCGGCCGCTGGCCCGGACCGGCCGCGTAACGCAGCAACGCCGCGTAGTCCTTGCCAGCTGCGGTGTCGAGTGTGGAGGGAAAGGTGACGGCGTAGATCAGCGCGGTCAATGGGTAGGCCGCCGGGTCAGTGGCTCCGGCGTCGGAGGCCAGTACACTCGCCACAGCACTCGGTTTCATGGCCGCTTCACCGGCTAGCAGGCTCGTGGCTGTCGGGCCGACGAACTGGCCGGCGGCGTTGCGCAGCGCTGCGGTCGGCAGGTTGTACCGGTTTGCTGTCGCCGCGTCCACTACCGCGAGCAGCGTCCGCTGCCCAGGCGCCTGCCGGTCAAGCTTCTTCGGGGTCGGTGTAAAATTGTCGTCTCCGAGCACGGTCGTTCGCGCCTGACTGTCGCCGCGGCTAGCCGAGCGGCCCGCGTCGTGCATGTCATTGGTGAACGGGTGGTCGTCAAGCGTGCACTCCTTGGCCGTGACGGGATCATGTCCAGGGACGGGGATGACGACGTCAGTGCAGCTCTGGTCGTTGCGGGGAAACGTCGACGTGGGCAGCGGCAGTTCCTTGTTGTTGGGATTGACCACCATCCCGAACTTGTCGGGGGCACCGGCGATGAACGCTCTCGCGTCGGGGTCGGCCTGTACCCAGCGCCACAGCAGGGACGTGACGTCCGAACCGCCGAGCTGCACGAGGGCATCGGGCGGGGAACTGTAGGCGGGTGCAAAGCCCCTGTACTCGGGGTTGAGCTCAAGGAACTCGGGGTCGACGGTCAAGCCGGTGGGATTGCTCTTCTGGTAGTCGGGCAATGCATCCACCGCTCGGCGGTAGGACTGGGTGAGTAGCTTGGCCACCAGCCGCGGGGTGAGCTTCATGGAGATGAACCGCTGGCCATCAAGTTGCAGGTCGGCCGGGGGCGCATCGCCGGGTGGTTGGTGTTCGATGTTGAAGGCGATGGTCAACCCAGATAGCCCGAGGGGTGCGTAGACCGGCGGATAGCCGATGGGCCCTTGCTCTGCTGGGATAGGGTTTGTCACCAGCGCTAGGCCTGTGCCGCCGCTGAGTAACTGGTTGCGAGCGACCTCGTCGCCGAGCTGGGTGTAGCTGTACAGCGCGCCGCTGGCGCACAGCGTCGGCTGCCAGCTGCTGACCGCGTCAGCTACAAGCTCGTTGCCAACCAGCCGGCGCTCGGCCGCGCCGATCGGGCAGGCCTGACTTACCGGCAGAAACTCCAGAGGAAAAACAATCCGGTTATCCCAGTTTGATTGGCTCAACGGCGAAGATCGTAGTTTGTTATCGCCCAGACCGGTGCGGGTCGAACCGTCCACTTCCGCGTCGCCGCGCGGCACGATCACCAGCCAACAGGACCGAACTTTGCTGACATCCCCCACGACCGAGTCACCGCAACCAAGACCGGCCGCCTGGCGCACGGTCGCGACCTCGAAGAAGTCCAGGCCGGTGCCATCGCCGTGGGTGCGAGCCAACGGGTCCTCGTTGGTGACCTGAGAATTGAAAAAGTCATTGTTGTTTCCGTCGAGAGCCGAACCGGTCGGTTTCGACTGCCCAACCGGCCAGAACGGCACGAAGGCCGAGGGCGTTGTGAGGGTCTCCTTTGGGTCCAATGGGAAGCCGCCGTATTCGACCTGCCGGGACCGCACCCAGCTACCGGCCACTGGCGAACTCTGGTTGGAGGATCCGCCGTATTGGCATTGGGTGCGGTCGGGACCGCCCGGGTCGTCGCCCCAACACTGCATGATCTGGAGGTAGTTAATCCCGAAACCGCCGTTGTCCGGCTTCGTCGACACGCCACCCTTCCATGACACGGTAACCACCTGGTTGATCAGGTTCTTGGTCTGGCTGACCGTCACTTTGAGGGCCCCGAATGGACCGTCCGCCTTACCGGACAGCGTCATAGCGGAGTCAGCTGGCGATCCGTCCGCGGATGCAGGTAAGGCGCCGGGCAGGACGCTGATCACGGCGGCACCCAGCATCATCGCCAGCAGCGCACCAACCACGCGACGCCCGCTCATGTTTGTGGTCCTTCGCGGTTACGCATCGAGCGCGCCACCAGCGGTGGCCCGACTATCAACCCGAGCAGAAGGACAGCGGCGAGCATCGCCAGCACCATCTGCCGCCGATTATCAGCCACATCGACGGACACCGGCACGGCGGAGACTCCGGAGGCAGCCGAACCATTTGCCGACGTCGCGCCGCCGATCACCTCGCCGGTAGTCGGATCGATCGCCCCCGTCGCGCCGCCCGCAATCGTTCCGTCTGCGACCGGCCCGCCTCCGCCACCACCGGCGGCAGTGCCCGTCGTATCAGTAGCGCCCGAGCCCCCGCCACCGCCTCCCGGCCCTCCACCGCCATTGGTCAATGTCGGCTTGTTGGCCGCCCCACCGGTGCCAGCCGCGCACTGCGCCGACGCACCCTTGAGGTCACACGGGTCGGGCTGCGCGGCGTTCTTAGCCAGCAGGTTGGTCCCGTCCGGGGACACCGTCGGGTTATGGCAACCCGACAGGTTGTTGGAGCTGAGCTTGTGCGTCGAGCCGGGTATCTGGCCCACCTGATCGACGCCGGCCGCCACCAGGTTGACTGGCAATGGCGAGTAGCCCAGCGCATCAGCCTGCTGCTGGCCCTCGCAGAGGAAGTAGTAGGCGAAGTCTGAGAGCGTGCGGCCCTTCTCGGTGTTGAAGTTCGCGGTGATGTCCTTCGGGATGACCATGTAGCTGTAGCTGGACAGCGGGTACGCCCGCGGGTCGGGGTTGACGTAGACCTGGCTCAGGTCCGATGTCAGGTCTGACGGGTTGATCTGCGCCTTGAGCAGCGCGACCGCCACGCTGGTCGCCTTGGGCTCGACGTAGTAGTTCGCCTTGTTGAGCACCTTTACCACGGGGAAGCCGGAGTTGCGGGCGTAGGAATACTCGACGTAGGTGATCGCGCCCTCGCTGGAGGCCTGCGCGGTGAAGCCGGCCACGCCCTGGGAGCCGGCCTTGGAATTCATCCCGTTGGCCGGGTAGAAAGAGGTAAAGCCGCAGGGTGTGATGTTGCGGCCAGCCTTGTGGCAGTAGGCGTCCCACTGCCCGCCGTACTGGTTAGCCATCCAAGCGGTGAACTGCGCGGTGGTACCCGAGCCGTCGGAACGCACCACGGGAACGATCGTGCGGCCCGGCAGGACCAAGCTGGGGTTGTCGGCCTTGATCTCCGGGGCATTCCATTTGGTGATTTGCTGGGTAAAAATCTTGGTAATGGTGTCGCCGGACAGGCGCAGGTTCGACACCCGCTGGTTGCCGATCTTGAGGTTGTACATGAACGACGTGCCACCGGCCACGATCGGCATGTACCCGAACGCCCGTTGCGGCTTCGGGTCGAGCACCCCACCGTCGCTGAGGCCGTAGGGGATCTCCGAGACCGCGAAGTCCACCAGGCCCGCCCGGAAATCCGTGCGGCCGCCGGTCGAACCGTTGGCGGAGAAGTTGACCGTGATGCCGTTGTTGTTGGCGACATTGCGCCGCCACCCGTCCAACGCGTTGGAGCTCCAGGTCGAGCCGGAACCGCTGATGGGGACGTAGCCGGCGGCGCCGGCGGTCGGTGCGAGAAGCGCCTGCGTCCCCGCCAGGATGGTCAGCACCGCCAACAACGCTGCGCAGCGCAGCACCTCTGAACTCCAGCGGGCGTGCCTCGTCCTGCTGTGACCTGAGGCGATCATTGTGTCTGCGCTCCCCTCTGCAACCCGGCGCGCTGGCGGGCGTTCAACCGTTCGAGATCGCGCAACGACTCCCGGGTGCGGCGGCGCTGACCCGAGGGGGACAGCTCACCGGCCTGGCGACCGCCGAACACTCGGGCCAGCGCGAACAGCACCAG
>JAVXWL010000227.1:0-11415 GCA_032230565.1 Pseudonocardiales bacterium
CCTTGTGCGCAGCGGCCAACGCGGAAGCGATCTGACTGCCGATCCTGGCGACCTCATCAGCCGGGAGCACACCCTGTACGGACAGCACGGTCGCCAGACTCCTGGAGGGCAGATACTCCATGATCAGACACGGTTGGCCCTCATGCTCGACCACGTCATAGACCGCGATCGCGTGCGGGTGGTGCAACCGAGCGGCAATACGCCCCTCCCGCATCGCCCGACGACTGGCCTCCTCAGCCTCACTCCCGCCCAGCCTCAACGGCAACAACAGCTGCTTGATCGCGACCCTGCGGTGCAAACGTTCGTCTTGGGCCTGCCACACCACCCCCATCGCCCCACTACCCAGCCGCGAGACCAGCCGATAGCGCCCAGCGATCAGCACACCCTCATCACTCACTGCCACCCCCGGGAACGAATGCCTACCTACCCTTCGTAGTGCGGTGACCATCCCAGGCTCAACGTCATCCCCGGCACTGACGCCGTCGCCTCACCGCACCCTACGACGCCCCGGACACCAAGGCAGACACTGGAGCCCACCCCGACACCATCGCTGCCCCCAGCTACAGACCATCCAGATGTGTCACACTCCCCAACCCATCAGCAACGACCCGGGAACGGTCACAACTCCCCTGCCCCACCCCATCCCAGCGGAAAAGACCCGACACCACCAACCGTACAATCGACCCCGCGCGTCGAGGCGGTAATCCGAAGCCACCCCCACGGCACGCGGCACAGACCGTCGGGAACCAGGCAGCCAACCCGAACCCAACAGACAAGACTCGCCCGGTACCCACGGCGAACGCACAACGTAGGCCCCTCGTAGCTCAGGGTATAGAGCATCGGTTTCCTAAAGTCCTGTGTCGAACGGTGCGGTCGGTGCCCTGAGATCCGTCTCTTTTTCCGTCTCATTCGTGTTCGTTCGCGGGTGTCCGCCAACGGTCGCGAGGACGTTCCGGCGCAGGTCACGGACGGTGCCGATCGGAGACGGACACTGCACCGTAGTCCTGAAAATCGGAAGGTCGGCGGTTCGACCCCGCCCCTGGCCACCACCTCTGACCAGAGTTTTTGCGCTCTACGGTGTGGGCTCGCGAACGTGAGGCTCTCAGTTCTCTTTCCAGAAGTAACTGCTGATCTGGTCGGCGACAGTCCGACGCAACTCTTCTGTGACGTGCATGTACCGCTGCTTCATCGCGACCGTGGACCAACCCATGACGTCCATAACGGCCCTGTCCTGGACACCCAGAAGCAGGAGCACAGTGGCCGCTGTGTCCCGTGCGTCATGTAGCCGCGCTTCACGAACACCGGCCTCGGCGAGCACCGACCTCCACTCGTCGTGGTCACGGCGGGGTCGATCGGTCGACCGTTCGGCTGCGTGAAAATCCAGCTACCCTTCTGCCACTCCGACCCGGCGTGCTCGCGCTCCCGCTGCTGAAGTTCTTCGTGCTTGAGCAGTAGGGCGTACAGCTCGTCGGGCACGGCGAACGACCGGCGACCTGCTCGGGACTTCACCTCGACTTCGACTAGGCCTCCGCTGTGCCGCTTCGGGCACCACCGGGCGTGGCTGACCCACTTGGGTCGGCACGACGGCGGACAGGGCTTCCTCGTGTGCCGCCGGCAGTCGCGTTTGCACGGTTGGGTCTTGTGATACTTCGCGCCGCAGGCGTGCGAATTGTCGCAGCCGTGCTGCCAGGTCTGCCGCTGCAACGCTTCTTGACCCGTAACGTCTGTTCTCCCGGTGGGTCTGTTGCATCGGTGGAGGCAAGGTCCCGACAGGATGAAGGGGACTGTTGCCTTTACCGCGGCCGATCGGCACCGTCGGGTTAGTCGAGGTAGTCGCGCAGTGCCTGGGACCGCGAGGGGTGGCGCAGCTTGGCCATCGTCTTGGCCTCGATCTGCCGGATGCGCTCACGGGTGATCCCGTAGACCTCACCGATGTGGCCCAGGGTGCGTGGTCGGCCGTCAATAAGGCCAAAGCGCAACCGGATAATGCCGGCCTCCCGTTCGGACAACGTGGCCAGCACGGATTGCAGCTGGTCTTGCAACAAAGTGAAGGAAACCGCGTCTACCGCGACCACGGCCTCGGAGTCCTCGATGAAATCGCCGAGCTGAGAATCGCCTTCCTCACCGAGGGTCTGGTCCAACGAAACGGGCTCTCGAGCGTAGTACTGAATCTCCCGTATCTTCTCCGCGGTGATGTCCATCTCCCTGGCCAACTCCTCGGGAGTCGGCTCACGGCCCAGGTCCTGAAGCAGGTCGCGGTAGATGCGGCCCAACTTGTTGATTACCTCGCCCATGTGCACCGGGATCCGGATGGTGCGGGACTGGTCGGCCATCGCCCGGGTGATGGCCTGGCGAATCCACCAGGTGGCGTAGGTGGAGAACTTAAATCCCTTGGTGTAGTCGAATTTCTCCACCGCCCGGATCAAGCCCAGGTTGCCCTCCTGGATCAGGTCCAGAAATGGCATGCCGCGGCCGGTGTAACGCTTGGCCAGCGATACGACGAGACGAAGGTTGGCCTCCAGCAGGTGGTTCTTGGCGCGCTCGCCGTCGCGGACGATCCACCGCAGATCGCGCCGTAACTGCGGGGAAAGCTTGTCGGTGACGTTTTCGGCCCGATGCACCCGCTCGGCGGCGTAGAGCCCGGCCTCGATGCGCGTGGCGAGCTCCACCTCCTCCTCGGCGGTGAGCAGGGCGACCTTGCCGATCTGCTTGAGATACGCCCGCACCGAGTCAACCGAGGCGGTGAGCTCGGCGTCTTTGCTGGCTCGGCGCAGCGCCCCGGACTCCTCCTCATCCCAAACGAAACCCCTGGACTGCCCGACTATGTCCAACAGCTCCGGAGGATCCCCGTCGCCCTCATTGGTTAGCGCGTCGTTGTCCTTCAGCGGGCCAAAGGACGCGGGACTAGGATCGCGGCGCTCGAATTCCACATTCTTGATCTGCGCCTCCGACGTCTTCTGGTACGCCGTGGCTACTCGACGGCCTTCGCGGGATGCAGCGGCGATGCTCACCGTCCTCACCTCCTCAACCTCGGGTTCCCGAATGATCTGAGCCCTCTGGTAGCAACCTCCCCTGAGCGCTAGACGCGGGCGACGGGACAGCGTTCTCAAGGACGCGGTTGCCACCTGGGTACCCTTTGGTCTGTACGGGAAAACGGACGGTTGCGGCTGACCAGCTTTTGCGTGCCAATGCAAACAAGCTCCCAGCAGAGGCGACCTTGGTTCATGCCCCTCGCGCGCCCGTTCACACGGCGACTCACCGGGAACCACCTGTGATGATGGAGAGACTCCTACTATCCGTCCACCAGAACGCTTTCCTGCTCACTCACGTTACGGTCCGCAACCTTTTGCAAGACGGGGGTCGGGCACACTTGTGTGCCACAGAGGCAGTTCACATCCCGGGCTCCGCCCGGACCCGGCACCGCTTCGGAGATGAGGTCGGGACAGCGGTGACTTCCTCACAGCACGCCGAGACGGCTTCCAGCCCGAGGGGCTGGCAGGGAGGACCCGCGCCGCGAGGAGATCACCACCAAGCTCGCACCGCCCGAGGGAACAACGAACAAGATCGACCTCTGGGCCGTCACTGGGTCGTCGAACGTCGGGCAGCAGTGAGAAGCCTAGAAAAATAGCGAATGCGTTCCTGCTGGTCAATGCCGCTGCGTCCCCCGGCTGTCGCAGGTGGCGAAGTGCAGGGCGGACGAGCTGGCCTGTAAGCGGAATCAATGCTTGTTCCGGCAGAACTACCCTCCGCCGAGGCGCCCGCGCGATGGCATCGCGGGCCTGGGTCAGCCAGCGCCGTGTGTCCATCGCCTCGTACGTCCTAACTGAGGTGAAGGACGCCGGGAGGGCTAGGGCGACTGCATGCAGTAGGAGTGCCAGCGGCAGCAGTTGACAGACCTCCTGCTCTGACCGATCACTACAGGGCCCGCTCCCCATGGGATGCCCCATCGCCTCCAGTTCGAGGTGCAACGTCTCGGAGATCGCGACCACCGCGTGCTTGGCACCCACGAACGGTATTGCCGACAACCCGGCCAGCGAGGCGAAATTCAGCACGTGTCGTGAGATTGTCCTTACCGAATTCCCGCACCGCGCACCTGCGCGCACAACAAGCTGCGCTCCCTGCTGCCGCGAGTACTACCCAGCCCTGCTGGACACCTTCACCGACAAACGCGGCGGCCTGCTGCGTGCCGAGGCGCGTGCTCTGCTGGCCGCCGCCACCATCAGCCATTTTGACAAGCACCCGGACGCCGAGATCATCACCAGCCTGCCAGGACTTGGATCCCTCACCGGCGCCCGGGTCCTCGCCGAGATCGGCGACGACCGATCCCGCTTCACCAACGCCAGGGCCCTTAAGGCCTACGCCGGAAGCGCACCCGTGACCCGAGCCAGCGGCATAAGCCTCACCGTGACCCACCGCCGAGTCAAAAACCAACGCCTCGCCGCCGCCGGCTACGTCTGGGCCTTTTCTGCCTTAACCGCCTCACCCGGCGCCCGAACCCACTACGACCGACGCAAAACCACCGGCGACCGCCACACCACCGCCCAACGCAACCTATTCAACCGACTCCTCGGCTGCCTACACCACTGCCTGCAAACCCGGCAACACTACAACGAACACATCGCCTTCCCCACCACCCACAACACGCCCACTACCGCCGCGGCTTGACAAGCTAAATGCGTGGGATGTCTTTCAGACTTGGGTTCAAAGGTAGTGATCATCGCGTAGCGTCTGGCCCATGACCGACGACGCGCCAGCTGACCCAGCTCTTGGCGAGGCCTTTGACGGGTGGCTAGCTGCTCGCAAAGAAACCGAGGCGCATTTCACGGACAACAAGGATGCGCCCCTGACCGGGGAGTGGATACAAAAGCTCTCTGATTTGCTCACCACCGAACACGCCTGGCAAGAGCAGTACACCGAGTTGCTCGGCTTCGGAGGTGTTGGGAAGTTCCCCGAGTCCCGGCGGTAACCGAGCGAGCACGTGGCAGCCAGAGGCATCCACGCTGGTCAGAGGCACTGTCCAGTCGTTCCCAGCACCGTCCTGTGATGGTTTCTCGGATCGCTAATTCGCAGGTCCGCCGTTCCTGGGGTCGAGATCATCGACGCTGGACCCGGGCGATCGAGGTGACGAGGTAGACGTACCGTGCAATGAGATCTGGGCTTACCGCATCTCTCCGCACCACCCCGGCAAAGTTCTCGGCGGAGCTCTGCGGGCTCGTCTTGGGTCTCATTCGCATGCGTTCGTCGGCGTTCAGCAGCGTTCCGATTGGTGCTGCGGCGCAGGTCACGGACGCGGGCGCGGCTTGGCGGACTCACATCCCGCGTCCTGAAAATCGGAAGGTCGGCGGTTCGACCCCGCCCCTGGCCACCGCCTCTGAGCAGGGTAAACCACGTTCAGTAAATGATCTTCAATCGATCTTTGTCGAACTAGTTGCCCAATTTTTGGCGTCTGCACTCGCGCCGCAGTAAGCACGGTCCGCAGGACTTGATCGGTATCCGGCAGGGGTGGGACGTACCTGGTCCGAATCTTCCACACGCGATCCGGTGACGGCAAGCAGGTGATGTTGATCGACCGAAGACATGGGGACAAGCTCCGGGTAAATCCGCCAGCAGGTTGCGGTGGCGACCGTAGGCGCATGACTGGGCCACGTACTCACCGGCGGTGGTTCCGGGCGCCCGTCCAAGACAACGTTCACCAAGTACACACCGCCGGAGCGCTGGCGGTGGTCGGAGAGGGGTTGCCCGAGGAGACGGGGTGGCGCCGGTCGGTGAGGTGCCACAAACTGACCTTGTTGTCGGCACTGGCTCCGGCGGCGTGGGCACGATAGCGATCCAGCTTGCCAAGCACCTGGGGGCGACCGTCGCGACGACCACGAGCACTGCGAACGTGGACTGGGTGAAGAGCCTCGGCGCCGATGTCGTCGTCGACTACAGGAAGGACGACTTCGTCACGGGCTTGTCCGACTACGACGTCGTCCTGGACTCACTGGGAGGCGAGACGCTCGAGAAGTCGTTGACGGTGGTGAAGCCCGGCGGGCTGGTGATCGGCATCGGCGGCCCACCGGATCCCGACTGCGCGAAGGATCTCGGCGCGCCATGGTTCCTGCGCATGGCCATGACCCTGCTGAGCCGCCGCATCCGCATGCGGGCGAAGCGCCGGGGCGTCAGTACTCGTTTCTGTTCATGCGGCCCAGCGGGGCGTAGCTGCGAGAGCTCACCACGCTCATCGACGACGGACACCTCCGCCCGGTCGTGGACCGGGTCTTCCCGTTCGACGCAACGCTCGAGGCGGTCGCGTACGTCGACCAGGGGCGCGCCAAGGGCAAGGTCGTCGTCGCGCTGGACTCGCGCGAAACCTCGTCGGCGAACGTCAGCGACGACGCTGTCACCCACCCGCGCAGACCTGACGCCCGGACTGGCACGCACGGGGATTGGTGCCCCGGGAGTCGCTAAGTTCCAGCTCCACTGTCGGAGCGGCAAGAAAGCGGGCTCTGCCCGAGCCCGGCACCGGCAGGGTGAATCCGCCAGCTGGAGCGTTTCCGGCACGTTGGTCGCCAGGTAGCGGAGGTTGAGGACCTGGGTAAGGGTGGTCGAGGTGCTCACCGATCACCGAGGCGGTGGTGAGCACCCGCTTGACCTGCTGCCCAACCGGGCCATCCGGGTGCCGACCACCTCGCGCACGCTCTGCGGCAGACCCGCGGCCTCCAGACCCTCGCGGGCCGACCGCGGATGTCCAGGTCGGCCGATGAGCGGCCGACCTGGACACACCTCGATCAGGCGAGGTCGAAGCGGTCGAGGTTCATAACCTTGTCCCACGCAGCCACGAAGTCACGCACGAACTTCTCCTTGGAGTCGTCACATGCGTAGACCTCCGAGACGGCGCGGAGCTGGGAGTTCGAACCGAAGACGAGGTCGACGGCGGTGGCGGTCCACTTGAGCTCGCCCGTGGCCCGATCGTGACCGTCGTACACGTTCTCAGCCGAGGCCGATGCTTTCCATTCCGTGCTCATGTCGAGCAAGTTCACGAAGAAGCCGTTGGTCAGCGTCTCCGGCCGGTCGGTGAAGACGCCGTGTCGGGATTGCCCGAAGTTCGCGTTCAGCGCCCGCATGCCACCGATCAGAACCGTCATCTCGGGAGCGGTCAGGGTCAACAGGTTGGCCCGCTCCACCAGCAGGGTCTCCGGCGCCAGCTTCTCTCCGGGTCGCAAGTAATTGCGGAACCCGTCGGCGGTCGGTTCGAGCACAGTAAACGACTCCACGTCGGTCTGCTCCTGCGAGGCGTCGGTGCGCCCCGGCGTGAAGGGGACGGTGATGTCGTACCCCGCGTTCTTCGCCGCCCGCTCGATGGCCGCGCAGCCGCCCAAAATGATCAGGTCGGCGAGTGAGACCTTCTTCCCGCCGGACTGTGAGAGGTTGAAATCGTGCTGGACCTGCTCGAGCGTCTGAAGTACCTTGGCCAGTTCGGTCGGGTCGTTGACCTCCCAGTTCCGTTGCGGCGCAAGGCGAATCCGCGCCCCATTGGCGCCGCCACGCTTGTCGGTGCCGCGGTGGGTGGACGCCGACGCCCATGCGGTGTAGACCAGCTGGGAGATGGACAGTCCCGAGGCGAGGAGCTTGCCCTTTAGGGAAGCGATGTCTTCCTCGCCGATCAGATCATGATCCACGGCGGGGACGGGGTCCTGCCACAGCTGCGGCTCCGGAACCCACGAGCCCAGGTAGCGTGAGATGGGCCCCATGTCGCGATGCACCAGCTTGTACCATGCCTTGGCGAACGCGTCTGCGAGCTGGTCCGGGTTCTCGTGGAAGCGCTTCGCGATCGGCCCGTAGATCGGATCCAGCTTCAGCGCAAGGTCCGTCGTCAGCATCATCGGGGCGTGCCGCTTCGACGGATCGTGCGCGTCCGGCACGGTGCCCTGGGCCTCGGGATTTTTGGGAGTCCACTGCTTCGCACCGGCGGGGCTCGTCGTCAGCTCCCAGTCGTACTTGAACAGGTTGTCCAGGAACCCGCTGTCCCACTTCGTCGGCTCGTTGGTCCATGCGCCCTCCAGCCCACTGGTGAGCGCGTCGGGGCCCTTGCCGCTGCCGCAGGTGTTCCTCCAGCCCAAGCTCTGCTGCTCGAGGGGAGCACCCTCGGGTTCGGGGCCGATGCAGTCCGGACTGACTGCACCATGGCACTTGCCGAAGGTGTGGCCGCCGACGATGAGCGCAAGGGTCTCCTCGTCGTTCATGGCCATGCGGCGGAAGGTCTCTCGAATGTCCCTGGCGGCAGCCAGCGGATCCGGGTTGCCGTTGGGCCCCTCCGGGTTCACGTAGATCAGGCCCATCTGCACGGCCCCGACCGGACCGGTGAGCTCCCTGTCGCCGCTGTAGCGCTCGTCTCCGAGCCACGTGTCCTCAGGGCCCCAGAAGATCTCCTCGGGCTCCCAGATGTCCTCTCGCCCGAAGCCGAAGCCGAATGTCTTGAACCCCATGGATTCCAGGGCACACTGGCCGGCGAAAATGATCAGATCGCCCCAGGAGATTTTCCGGCCGTACTTCTGCTTGACCGGCCAGAGCAATCGCCGCGCCTTGTCGAGGCTGGCGTTATCGGGCCAACTGTTGAGGGGGGCGAAGCGCTGAGCGCCACTGCCGCCTCCGCCCCGGCCGTCGGCGATGCGGTAGGTACCGGCAGAGTGCCACGCCATCCGGATGAAGAGCGGCCCGTAGTGGCCGTAGTCGGCCGGCCACCAGTCCTGCGACGTCGTCATCACCTCGAAGATGGCCCGCTTCAGCGCGTCGAGATCGAGGGTCTTGAACGCTTCTGCGTAGTTGAAGTGCTCGCCCATCGGATTGGACAGGGGCGAGTGCTGGTGGAGAACACTCAGGTCCGGCTGATTCGGCCACCAGTCCTGGTTCGTCCTGGGCCGATGTGGCTTGGGCGTCGGGGAGGGGATTGCTGGGTTCTCACTTTCACTAACGCTCTCAGACACGTCGGTCATTCTCCTTACTCGCTGTTTCTTCTGATGGCTGGTTGCTCTGCTGGTGTCGAGCGCTGCGTGTCTACGATCAGCCGCCGGATGCAGCAGAAGTTCCCGCGACACACTCGAGACATCGGCCCCAGTAGATGACCTCGGCTTCGTCGATCTCGTAGCCCGAGTCGTCGGCAGCCGTCAGGCAGGGGGTGTAGCCGACCGCGCAGTCGACATCGGCGATGGCACCGCACGACCGACAGACGACGTGGTGGTGGTTGTCCCCGACCTGCGCTTCGTAGCGCGCCACGGAGCCCGTCGGCTGGAAACGCCGCACCAGACCCGCGGCAGTCAGCGCGCGCAGCACGTCGTAGACGGCCTGGTGGGACACCTCACCGAGATCCTCACGCACGACACTAATGATCGAGTCCGTGTCGGCGTGCGGATGGTCGTGCAACGCGGACAGCACCGCTACCCGAGGGCGCGTCACACGCAGCGCAACCCCGCGCAACATGCGCTCGAAATCCGAAGTCGTTGGCACGCTTCAAGCCTGCCGCAGTTTCTGGAATCAATCAAGAATCAGGTGTTGGCCGTCGACCTCATGCCGTCGTGCGACCTGGTTGGGACTGCGGCCAGCATGGGGTGCGCCCTCAGTCGAGAACCGCTGGTCGCTCCCGTGGATCTCGGCCCTCGGTGACGTCCCGGCTGTGGCACGCTTGCCCGCCATCCTGTTCCTGCAAAGGCGCCCTTCTAGAACAAGCATATGTTGACGAAACGGTTATGCAGGTCTAACGTTAGCAGATCATAGTTCTAGAGGGTTCGGGGGCCCGCGGGTTCCGGCAATGGAGGTGGCAAAGATGAGTATTCAGCGTGTTAGCAGCGAGGATCAACTCCAGCAGGTTGGCGGCGCAGACGCCGCCTTCGAGCGCGATCCCGTGATGAGGCCGGCCGGGATCGCAGGTCCGTCGCGCGCGGTGGCGATCTTGCTCTCCGTGCTGATCGTTGTGTTCGGGCTGGTGGTGGGTTCTGGCACTGCCGCGGGTAGCACAGCCGCTCGCAACGATATTCCCGGTGTCGCCACGGTCCTGCCTAGCACCGTTGTGATCAAGAATTTCGCGTTCGGACCGGCCTCTTTGGTGGTTGCCCCCGGAACGAAGATTACGGTGCTGAACCAGGATCGAGCCCCGCATACGGTGACCGCCGTCAACAAATCTTTCGATAGCGGCACGATCCCCGGAGGCCAGCGCGGCGAATTCACCGCGCCCAGCTCGCCGGGCACGTATCCCTATATCTGCACGATCCATCCGTCCATGACAGGCGCACTGATCGTCAAGTGACGACGCGCGTGCCCGGTCGCTCTTACCGCCCGCAACGGCCGCGACTACGTCGTGCTGCTCGCCGCCGAGGACCTCGAGTCCATCGCGGCGACCCTGCAGCTACTTGCGGACACACGGGTCCAACAGCGCATCGCCGCAGCAGAAGCCGACTTCGCTGCAGGGTGAGCTCGACGAGAAGCAACTACGAGCTCTGAGGACAAGCGAGCCCGGGCCCAACTTGAGTGACCTACCCGGTCCAAGTCGCCCGTACCGCGGCACGTCCACTTACCGAACAACTGCCCGAGGCCATCGCCACGGTCACCGTGCTCGACGCTGTCTTGCCAGCTCCTGTCGGTAGCGGCCGGGGTGATCGTCCCCGCCACGGCTCCGGTCCCGAAGACCCGTTGAGAAACCTGCTTCGGTTCTCATTCCTGCCGTTCCCGGCAACGACCGACCAAAGCAGGCAGCGGAGGTAACCGTTCGCGTCACTTGTCGTAACTATTTTTGAGTTGTCCTATGAGTCGGTCAGCATAGATGTGGGTGAGCGGATCTTGCCACCAGTCCGAGTGGTAGTGAATAGGGGCAAGGGCACCGCCGGGTCCGGGACAAAGTGATGGTGGGTCCAAGCAGGCCACGTCTATAGCATCCTGATGCAGCTGTTGGCCAGGAGGATGGGGTTTGGAAAAGATCCAGGATCCGATATAATCGGTGTGCCGAACGATATTTAGCCATTTTCCTGTGCGTCTGACTTGAACGCCATCGGATTCAGAAGCACTGTTATCCATTAGCAGTTCATTAAGCTCGACTGCATATTCGTAACTGAAATAGGCGGGGAATGCGCGCCCGTACAGCCGACGGAAGGGGCAGGCCAGGGTCAGCAGGGCGACCTTGCCAATCGTTCGGGGCGGCAGCTGCGCGATGACAGCCGGCGCGATCAGCGATCCCTGACTGTAGCCGGTGATCAGGACCGGGCTCGGGTACACGGTGGGTGGAGGCTGCAGCTCGGTAGCTGGCTGGGAGGGGTGGCCCGATCGCTCGCCTGTCAGCAGCACGACTCGATCGACGATCTCGGGGACGGCCTGTTCGGCGTAGCAGGGTGGTGCCAGTGGATGGGTGGCTCGTGGCCAGAAGGTGGCCACGTCCCACAGGGCGCC
>JAVXWL010000014.1:0-11101 GCA_032230565.1 Pseudonocardiales bacterium
TCTGCACTTTCCGTTGCAGCAGTGACTACGTCACGAGATGCAAGTTTTTATCTAGGCGCAGTTCAAAAATCTGCAATCCACTGTGGGTGCTCACGGGGTTTAATCGCAAATCGTCCAATTCGTGAACGCTGGCCGGCACCGACCGAACCCTGTTCTGTTCGCCATGATCTCGACGGTTCTCGCCGGTTGCTGCCGTGGCACCCGTCGCGGGTGCGGTGTACGTCAACACCTGCTACGCCTTGGAAGACTGCGCCCAACGCGTGGCCAGGGGCTTCGACGATGTCTCGGAGCACCGGACAGCCTTCGCCCCATCGACATCGCTACCATCGACGCTCACCGTGAAGACGCTTTTCAACTAATAAATTAGCTATCCCTTGTGGGTTTCTCCGGCATCCCTTGGTCGGCTATTGGACCTCTTCCGTTCATCTTCGGGGCGAAGCGTCTCCCCCATGAAATTCGCGCTCGCGAGGCAGCGCACATCCCCGCTGACTGCCGACGAATCGCGGTTGAATCATGGTGGGCAAGCAGGCGCGTCGCTGGCCGTCCATGAGGCATTGGGCTCGGGCATCCGACCGGTGGCCATGTAACAGATTTGCCGTGCGATGGACACCGCATGGTCGCCGAAACGCTCGTAGTAACGGCCGATCAGGGCGGCGTCCACGGCCCGTTCCACACCGTGTGACCAATCGTCAGCGAACAGGACGGTGAACAGGTGACGGCGCAGCGCGTCCACCTCGTCGTCGGCTACCGCCAGGCGGCAACCGGACAACGGGTCCTGGTGCTCGATCGCGGTCGCGGCGTCCTCGGCGAGCTGGCTGGCGAGCAACCCCATCCGCGCGAGCACCGGACGGACCTCACTTGCGATCATGGGATTCGGGTGTTTGAGCCGGGCAATAACGGCGATGTGCCGGGCAAGATAGCCCATCCGCTTCAAGTGGCCCGACGCTTGCAAGGCTGCGATCACCACCCGCAGGTCTCCGGCAACCGGGGCCTGCAATGCGAGCAGTGTGACGCAGCGCCGCTCCGCATCATTGTGCATCGCGTTCATTTGGTCACCGTCAGCGATGACCAACCCAGCGAGGGCGAGATCAGTCTGGTGTAGCGCGATCGACGCATTGGTCATCATCTGAGCGGCCAGCCGGGCCATTCGCGCAAGGTCGATCATCAGTTCATCAAGCTCGGCGTGGAACGTGGTGCGCATGGGCCTCACCTTCTCGGGCCCCTATGGAAACACCTGCCACTCCCACAACGCAACAGTTCGCCCCTCGTCTGCGGAGACTTCGGCTAGTTATACTGCGCAAGCGCGGAGTGTTACCGGATCGGAAGCCCGCACCAGCGGTCAAGACTGCCAAATCCACTCCGGCGCGGTCGGGCGACGTGCTCCATCTCGGCGCGGTCGACGGAGGTGCTGGTGGCCCGGGACCGTGGCCTGGAGTTGACCGCAGAGACCCGCCCGGCGATCACGGGGAGCTCAGCAGCCGATGCGGGCTGAGGCTACCGCCCGCCTGGACGATCCGAGGCACAGCGTCTCTAGATCAATGGTGAGCTCTGCCGGCACTTTTCGAGACATCCACGGACGTCTGGTGCGATTGCCGCTACCCAGTCGCGAAGACCAGGACGCGGTCGCCGAGTTCCGGTCGGAACTCAATGGACGCTTGGCGCCCGCGGCAGTGCTCGAGAGGATCAGAAAGCACACGGCCCTCATCGCCGAGGCTCGCCGGGCAGCGACTGGATGCGGTCGCCCGAAGGACCTTCAGGCCTCGACGAGATCGAACGACTCCGGGGCCACTCACGTCGACCCGACTGATGACGGCGTCGCGCGGTGATCGTTCTGGTTGCGCGGCACGATCAGATCGGCGGGGCGACCGTCAGCACTACCGGCAGCGACGCAGACGGGATGAAGGCCGCTTGATTGGTGGAGGTGAAAACCGCGGTCAGTGAGTGCTCACCCTTCGGCAGTCGGATGATGAGCAGAGCGAAGCCGTCGGCCGCCGGCACCGGCGCACTCAGCGCGGATGTGCCGTCCATGAACTGGATAGTTCCGGCCACGCCGACGGGTGTGACATTCGCCAGGAGGACCATCGGAATGCCTGGGAATGCCGGAGTCGGGAACACCCTGAGCGTGGTGACCGTGACGTTCCGCCCGATCGGCGCATTGACCACATAGGACAGTTCATTCGACGTCGAGGGACCGAACGTCGTCGAGTCGGCGGGGGTGAAAACCGCCTTGATCAGATGCGTCCCCGATGGCAACGTCATCTTCGTCGACGCGACACCGCCCCAGACCGGCACCGCGGCACCGATATCGGTGCTGTCCTCCATGAATTGCACCGAACCTAAAGCCGGCGGACTCACCGTCGCCGTCAGCGTCTCGGCAGTGACACCTGCAATCGCGGAGTGGCCAGGGGGTGTCACATCCAGCGCGGTGACCGTCGCTGTCGGCGGCGCATCGAAGGTCGCGCTGCCCACCGGCGGCGCGGCGTTGGCCACCCCGCCCGGCAGCAACGCTGCCCCAGCCGCCATAACGGTCAGAGCCCTCAACGCCAGTCGAGCCAAAAATCTGCCTTTACCCACGATGTACGCACTCTCACTGAAGACTGGCGCGGGATTCCTGCTCATTTCGGTGGTGCAACACTCGCCCCTGAAAGTGAACGGGACTAGTCCAGCAGTCGACGAGAGTATTGCGACACACCCCACAAGGGACAGCCACTTTACGTAACCGCCAGGGGGCGATGCGCCAGCAGGATGATGGCCGTACTCGTGAGGTCGGTGATCAGCCACACCAACTCGGTGTGGCACACGGCGTTGCTACCAGAGCTGTAAGTGACTAAGGTGGCGCGCCTATGGCGTTCGCGAGGATTGACACAGTCCGGCGTAGAGCGGCAGAGGTATTAGCATTGGCGATTCGGGCCGTAGCTGGTCTGTACGAGGTAGGCGAAAAATCCGACACGGCGCAATGTGTCGTGGCTCTAGCTTTCGGGTATCGCCTCGTTCGAGCCGCAGGTCGGGAACCGGGACCGTGTAATGAGTATCTCGCCGCACTGGCACTGGCCACAAGCAACGGTCGTCCTATTATCGCTCAGGCCGAAATCGATCAAGCGATCCGCTCGCTCCGGCCGAGCATGGCCGCCGACCATGTCGTCGAAACCACTCTCGAGCCAGGGCAGTATTTCGATACGCGTGAATGTGCTGTTCGGGTTCACTCTATCATGGGTGACCTCGGCTGCAAGACCGCCGTTCTGATAGCACATCCGCATCATCTCCCACGGGCGCAGGCGGTATTCGCATCTCACGGGATCGAGACCACGACCCCGCCTGGCGTGAGGCCAGTCTGGGATCATGCATCGAGTCAGAGCTGGACGCGGAGCCCCCTTCGCTGGGCGATCCGTGAACTGTTCGCAATTGGGCTGTATGAACGACGAGGTTGGCTACAGCTTCCCGGCTGAAGTGACGGCGACGGTTGAAGCGTTTAGTCTCTCACTGATCACCGTCGGCGATGGACAAAATTTCGAATTCGCCTGTACTTCACCCCCATTTCCTCCGCATGCCGCGAACTGACCGTACGGTTGTTTGGCAACTTGACGAGGCCATCCGGCTCGAGCGCGCCTGCGTGATAAATGACAGCTTGACACATTAAAGACGCGAGATGGAAGGATCGGTGCGTTCCAAGGTGTCTCGGAATCTGAGTGCGGCCTGGAGTCCGAGCCTGGCGCGGCCGTGGCTGGCCGTTGACTCATGGGTCCGCTCTCATCCGTTCACGATGGTGTTGGGTGCGGTCGGGCTCGGAATCACGGTGTTACACCTCCACAGACTCACCAGTTCTCCACCTGGGTTCTACGTGGACGAGGCGTCGATCGGTTACAACGCCTACGCCATCTCCATCGATGGCCGGGATGAGCACGGCGAGAGCTGGCCGCTGTTCTTCAAGGCCTTTGGTGAATACAAGAACCCCGTCCTCATCTACCTGATCGCCGGTGCAATGCGGCTCTTCGGGCCAAGTGTTGGCGTTGTCAGGATGGTGCCGAGCCTGGTCAGCCTGCTCACGGCGATCGTGCTGGGCCTGCTTGCGTACCACATCTTCCGCGACCGATGGCTGGGATTGGCGACCTTCGCGGCGGCGGGAACGCTGCCTTGGCTGTTCATCATCGGCCGGATCGGCTTCGAGGTGTCCGCGCTGCCGGCAGCGCTGAGTTTGTTTCTGCTGGCCTGGTGGAAAGCCGATCAGGAGTCGCGCCCGCGACGGCAGCTCCTCCTGGCGATCTTAGCGGGCCTGTCGCTGGGAGTGGCGATCTACACCTACACGACCGCGCGCCTGCTGGTAGTGATCCTGGTCGCAGCTTTGTGGGCGGCGTATCTGAGTGAATGGAAGCGGAGGTGGCGGCCGCTGGCCGCGACCAGCCTGACCGCCCTGGCCAGCTACCTCCCCATGGCCAGTTGGAGCCTCCAACACCCCGGCCAGTTGACGGCTCGCTTCAACTCCATCTCGATTCTCTGCCGGCCGGTGTCCAGCTGCAACGCTAATCCCGAGATCGTGGGGAACACGGATGACGGAAGGTTCTTCCCCCTGGTGGTCGCGGAGCGCCTGCTGCGGGTCTACTTGTCCGGCTGGAGACCCTCCTTCCTGTTTTATACGGGAGAATCCTGGGGGCGCCACGTCACCGGCCACGGCGGCATGCTCTACGTGACCCTGGCCCCATTCTGACAGTCGGCCTCGTTGCGGTAGGTAGGCGCTGGCGGGAACCCTTCTGGCGCTTGATCGGTCTCGGCGTCCTCCTCGGAGGTATTCCCGCGGCACTGACCATGAACTTCGGACATGCCCTGCGAACGATCGATGTTGTCCCTTTCCTGATCATCACCATGGCGCTAGGGGCAGCGGAGTTCCTTCGCCTGTTATCGGGCCAGCGCTGGATCGCAGCTGCTTTGAGCGTCACCATCCTGGTCGAAATGGTTGCGTTCATGACCGACTACTTCACCACCTACCCGGTCCGACAGGCGGTCTGGTTCGATCTTGGGCTCGCGACTGCGGTCGCCAAAGCTCAGCGGACACCCCACCACGGGGCGATCGTGCTCTCCGACCATATTGACCAGCCCGCGATCATGTTCGCGTTCTTCTCTCAGGAAAACCCCAAGGCTTACCGCGCGAACGGGATTGCCGGTGGCGGAGCGGTGGTGGGGAAGGTGGAGGGAAAATGGTTCCCGCCGGGTTCGGTGGTCGTCGCCAAGCCGGACGAGAACGTGCAGCGCGACGCGGCCCTGCTGCAGACTGTTACTGCGACCGGCCGTGACGGCTGGGGTCACCCCGGACGCGCGGACGCGTACTACAAGGTCTGGTTGACCCGCTAACCAACGCAGACGGAACAACAGCTCACCCGCAGTGAATGAAGAACATTCTCAATTGAAATTGCCGAGGCCACTGTCAAGCCTACGGAGTGCGGGCAGCGTGTGCAGCGCTATCGGGGGAGGGCTGCTGGCTCATTGTGGTAGTGCCGGAGGCGCTAGCGCCCGCCAGCCGGTACATCGTCCATTCCGCGTTGCGGTAGGCGACCGGCAGGCGCGCGAGCGAGTTGCGATCGATTTTCCATGACTTGTCTTCATTCACGCCGACCAGGAGATAATCGGGGTGGAACTTGCGCACCATCGGGTCGTCAATACGCCCCTGCAGCGCCGCGGTGACCGCGGCCACCCGGTCGCCGTAGGGCAGGTTGTAGGAGTACAGCCAGCCCCGGTAACCCAGGACCACCGATCGACCGCCCAGTGTCGCGACCGGTTGGCCGGGCCGGTCGGCGCCGATGAACACGGCGTTGGGCGTCGTGTTGGCGCGGACCCAGCCGGCGAGCGCCACGTCGGAGTTGTCGGCGAACTGCCAGCGCATCTGAAACTCGTGGGTGACGGATAATATGCCTGGGATCGCTACGATGAGCCCGATGGGCAACAGCATCGCGAGGTTCCAGCGGCTCGAGCGGTATGCCTGGACGGCGAGGAAGCCGGCGAACAGGCTGGCCATGAGGTAGACGTAGTTGATCAGTTTGAGATTGTCGTACTCGAAAGGCTGAAACGCATACACCTGGGTGACGGCGAGGATCGCCAGACAGGGTAGGTACCACACCAGGTAGTGCCGCCAACCCGGCCGGAGCAGCAGGAACGGCAGAGCGACGAAGAGAATGCCCATCAGACCGAAGTTCGTCCACCAGAAGGCCCAGATCGACTCGCCCTCGCCCACCGCCCACCCGAGCCGAATCCGCCCCCCGGTACCGCCGCCGTTAGCCAGCTGTTGCCAGGCTAGCTGCGGCGCGGCTAGGACGATGGCTCCCGCACCCGCGGCCAGATGAGCCCACGGCGGCCGGCGCAAACGCAGCGCGGCCTCCACGGTGACAGCGCCGAGCACCGCTCCACAGACAATGAAGGTGTGCGGGTGGGCCATCGGTAGCAGGCCGATCAGCGCGCCGCTGACAAGCAGGTATCGCCGGTCGCCGGTATCCCGGGCGGTGTGGAGCAGGATCAGCACGGTCAGCCCGACGCCGAGGCCGAACAGGATCGCGCGCTGTGGCAGCAGGGTGGTCGTGATGAGGTTGGTGACCTGGCCGTTCTCCGCGCTGAGCACTGTGTAGTCACGTGGGAGGTCGGAGAGGAAGCCCGGCAGGCTCCGGCCACTGACCCGCCAGTCTGCGTAGGCCAGGCGCAGCCCGCCGGCCGAACCCATCAGCAGGAACAGTGTGAGGCCGCCAACAGCGGCGCCGACATGGCCGAACAGCCGCAGGCTGAAAGACAGCAGGAGCTGGCAGACGGCCATTGCCAGCAGAACACCGGGTAGGAAGAGGCTGAAGTGCAAGCTCCAGCCGTCACGAAGGTAGAGCGCCGACAGGAAGTCGACGAGGAATGGGTAAGTCAGGTGCACTCCGCTCGCGACCGGCAGGTCCAGCGGCATCCGGTCGAACACCGCGAGATGGCTGATGACGGCCGAGTGCAGGCCGAAGTCGGCCCAGGTTGACCCGGCGGAGTAAACCCCCGTCGTGTCCCGCAGCAGGCTGTGCGTCCAGAAGAGTCGCCCGAGCAGTGCCGTGGTGACCATGCTGATAGCACCCCAGAGGAGCCAGCCGGTCCGGCCGCCCTCAAGCGGGCGCCATTGCGGCCGGCGTGGGTTCCACAGCAAGACACAGGCGCCGGCGCTGAGTCCAAGGGTGAGCGGGATCGCAAAGTGATACGGCAGTACCAAGGCGGTGAGAAGCGCCAGCCATGTCCAGCCGAACAGGCCGATCACGACGGTGAGCGCCGCGGCTTCGAAGGGGTACAGCGACAGCTTGAGCCATCCGACCACGGCCGCACCGAGCAACAGTGCAGAGACGAACAGGATCAGCGCCATGAATCCAGCCAGATGCGGGCGGACAGGCCGCCGTCACTGAGCGGGAGCCCGTAGGAGATCGGGGCGAAGAACACGAAGCCCGCCAGCGCGACCGCGAGGATACCCCAGTAGAGGGCCGCCGAACGCCGTGAGGGGAACTGCCAGACCGCTTCGCCGTCGGTCATCCAGCCCGCCAGCGCACCCAGCCCGATGCTGATAGCGGCAATGCTGAAAAGGAAGGCGAAGAAATAGTGGTAGAGGAACATCGGCCTGACGATGGCGGCGAACGGCAGGAAATTGACCACCCACGCAACGCCGAGCAGGACCATCGGCCCGCGATACCGTTCGAAGCGCTCCGGGCGGCGCATCCAACCGAGCGCGACCACGACCGCGCCCACCAGTAGACCCCACCAGACGACTGGGTTGCCCTGAAGGTAGATGTATTCCTTCGGGCCGGTCCAGTAGTAGACGGGGCGCTTCATGAACGGCCAACTCAACCAAGTGGAGCTGTACGGGTGATGGCTGTTGTTGAGGGAGATCTGGGCTGAATTCATCGCCTTGTTGAGTTCAATGAAGCGGTCGAGGAACGACTCGCTGGCAGCCGGGTTGTAGCTGGGATTGCCGACCAAGGTGGATTGGAAACGCTGGGACATGAACGCGTCGCCCGGGCCACTGTGCGGGAGCAGCTGGAAATGGATGGCGAATACGCTGACGTAGAGAAGCACAGGGACGACGACGAGGACGGCCGCCTGCGGAAGCGCAAGCCGCCAGCTGACGCGTTGTCGCAGCGTCTGGGCCAACCACACGAGTCCGATCAGACCGAGTGCCGTCAGGCCGGACCACTTGGTGCAAGCGGCCATGCCGACCAGCGCAGCGCTGGCAGTCAGCAGGATCCAATGCGCCCGTCCGGCGCGGCGCCGGGACGCGAGGTAGCAGGTGAGCGCACCGATACCGAACAGCAGCAGCATGCTGTCGATGAGGATCAGCCGGGATTCGACGAGGATCGCGTTGTCCAGGAGCACCAGCGCCGCGCCGAACGTCGCCACTCGCCGGCTGGCGGTCAGCTCGCGCAGGAGCAGGTAGAAGGCCGCCACGAGTGCCGTGCCAGCCAGCGCCGGCAGCACTCGCAGGGCTACCGCGGGATCGTGGGACTGCACCGTGGCAGAGACCCCGAACAGCCTCGCCCAGCCGGCCAGCAGGAGCTTGCCTAGTGGCGGGTGAATGTCGAAGTAGTAGGAGCCGTCCCGGTAGTGCAGCACGTACTCCCGAAACCACACCTCGTCGAAGACGATCGCGTGCGGATGGGTGATCGCCGCCAGGCGGGTCGCCGCGGCGAGGAAAGTAAGCCAGACGAGCTCCGGAGGCACGTTCAGCCGCCGGCCTGCCTTAACGCCCTGCGGGACATCCTTCTTGACGTCCGGCTTGTCGAGGGTCGTCGCGTTCTGGCCGAGAGCGCGCTTGACTGCGCGCTCGACCGGCCGAGAGCGGATCGAGCCTGTCACGCGACACTCCATTCCGTGCTGGTTCGGAAGCGGGCCTGGTGCATGGACCAGCGGCCAGCCGCGCAGGGGGACTCTGCAAGACGGGCGTGAACAACCATCGAATCGCGTTTGACCGCACCAAGGCGCGCTCATGTACAAGGGACATCTTTCTGGGGAGTCTCGTGTCTCGGCATGGACGCCAGCGCGGGCACCTGGAGCCGGATTCGCCGTTGACCGCATCATGACCCAGTTACGAAAGGTTCGGGTTAAGGAGGGACCAACGCTAAAGGAAAGTCCGGTATCTTCAAGACCACGCCTCACTCCAGTGAGAGTGTCGCACCTGCAGCTTCCGCACGGGGTGACGGGAATTCACACAGAGCGACAATAGTGGCGTTGACATTCCCCTTTACTGTTTTGAACGTGACCTCCGGAAATCTTGCCCAGACTGACGCTCCTGGCGCTGCGCAACCGCCTAAGTTGTCGCTTGTGGTCGACATTGTCATTCCGGTTTACAACGAGGAAATCGATCTCGAGCCGAGCGTGCGGCGGCTGCATGCGCACCTGAGCACCGGGGTGCCCTACCCGTTCCAGATCACCGTCGCCGACAACGCGAGCACCGACACCACCTTGGAGGTCGCCAACCGGCTGGCCGCGATGTTCCCGTCGGTACGGGTAGTGCACATACCGGAGAAGGGCAAAGGGCGTGCGCTGCGCGCGGTCTGGTCGACCTCGAATGCCGCCGTCCTGGCCTACATGGACGTCGACCTGTCAACCGACCTCGCAGCGGTGCTACCGCTGATCGCGCCGCTGGTGTCGGGGCACTCGGACCTCGCCATCGGAACCCGGCTACACCGAGGATCGCGCGTGATCCGTGGCGCGAAGCGCGAGTTCATCTCGCGGAGCTACAACCTGATGCTCCGCCACACCCTGTCCATCCGCTTCAGCGACGCGACGTGCGGGTTCAAGGCCATCCGGCGTGAGGTCGCGGTGCACTTGCTGCCGCTGATCGAGGACAACGGCTTCTTCTTCGATACCGAGCTGCTCGTCCTCGCCGAGCGCAGCGGGCTGCGTATCCACGAGGTTCCGGTTGACTGGATCGACGACCCGGACAGTCGCGTGCACATCGTCAGCACCGCGAAAGCCGACCTCCGCGGGATCGCCCGGCTGGCCCGCGCATTGGCGACCGGTGCGCTGCCGGTAAACGAGCTCCGCGCCCAACTTGGCCGGGCCCCGCTCGAGCCCGCGACGCCGGGCGTGCCGCCGGGGCTGACCCGTCAGCTGGTGCGCTTCGGCGCCGTCGGGGTACTAAGCACCGCGGCTTACCTCCTCCTGTTCGTCCTCCTACACCACCCACTGGGCGCTCAGGGCGCCAACATGGCGGCCCTGCTGAGTACCACCGTCGCGAACACGGCGCTGAACCGCCGGTTCACCTTCGGGGTGGTGGGACGCCAGCGCAGGACACGGCAACAGCTTCAGGGACTGATCGTCTTCGGCCTCGCTCTGGTCCTGACCAGTGGCACGCTGGCTGTGGCGCATTCCCTGCATAGCGCACCGCCGGCCTGGGTCGAGCTCGCGCTTCTCGTCACCGCCAACGCTGTCGCTACCTTGATGCGATTTCTCCTCCTGCGCCGCTGGGTGTTCCGTACGGCCTGATCGCCGCTCAAGTCCACTGTGCGTAACGCTTGAATGACGGCCATTGCAACGCGTTTCATAGGAAGCGCTGCAGCCTCAGGGTGAACGGAAAGAATCCAGTAGTCGACCAAGGAATTACCTTAATGACTACCAGGCGATGCCTAAGTGGCCGGATCGTAAATCCCTCGTCGCGGCGAGGTAGAGCGACGATCCCCAGACTGGCGGCTCGGAGCTGCTCTTGCAGGAAGGTGAGAAAACCCGCACTTGCGGAACTCCCATGATATCCCCGCGATTGTGTATGCCGTTAACCAAGCCGTAAACAGTAACGGCGGCACGCATGTTCGCGACCGGGCGCCGCAGGCAGCACTGCGGTGAGAGCGGCAAATCCAGGAAAGCGACCCACTTGTGAGTGGTGGCCACGCTGCGCAATGACGATCTGTAGTCATCCGCTGTGGGGCATGCGGCCATCCTCCGGTCGACCATTGGTCTTCTCCTGTTCACCTTCGAGGCGCAACGTGCCCCCTCTCATCCGATTTTGCGGAAGGTGTGCCCGTGAGCTTCCTCATCTGCGATGTGCCGGTGACGCCGGTGGACGAGGCGTGATGGCTGCTCGGTTCCAAGTGATCTCGATGCCGTGGTGTATGCATGT
>JAVXWL010000088.1:0-36933 GCA_032230565.1 Pseudonocardiales bacterium
GCGGACCTCATCGGCCGCCTGATCGAGGATGCCGTGGGCGGTTCGGAGGGCACCGCACCCGAGGCTCGTTGACCAGGCTGTTACTACCGTTCTTACTACCAGTACATGAAAAACGGCCCCCGGGAAGATCTCCCGAGAGCCGTTTTGCCTGGTAGCGGGGGTAGGATTCGAACCTACGACCTCTGGGTTATGAGCCCAGCGAGCTACCGAGCTGCTCCACCCCGCGTTGGTAAACGTCACCCTACGCGGGCGGTCGCCGGAGGAGCAAATCGGGGGGTCACTGCCCAGCCAAGGCGGGCGAAACCGGAGTAGGTCAGCGAGAGACCGCGCCTAGCAGCACTATTGCGACGCAGTGACTGGGCAACCTGCGAAGGCCGGCGAGGACGTGATCGTCGTGACGATCGCGACACTGGTCGAGTCGATCGCCTCGATCGGAATCGGCGTTGAGGCGGCGGGGTTCTTGAGACGGCGCTTGTGTCGAACTCGGCGCACGCAGGGCTGTCGCCTCGTCCCCGCGCGAAGCACGCAGAAACGCTGGAGGACACACTCACATATCCCGATAGCCCATCTCATACAGGCCACCGGTGTCGACCGCACAGAGCGCGTCGCCGAGCGCAGGCAGGCCCAGCGCCTTAAAAGCGCGCGCAACCTGGGTCCGGTATTCTAGAATATCGGACTTGATCGCATCAATACTACTCGGAACACACTCCACAACTGCTCGTGCGATCGACTCAGCCACCTCGCCGGGAGGTTTATTCTGGCTGATTCCGCGCAAGTACACGTAGTTCGACGCGAGGCAGCCAACTGCTCGACCGACAAAGGCTATCGGTGGAATTTCGGCAACCCCCAATGGTCCGCCTGCCGCTCCCATTTGGAGAAATCCCTCCTCCTGCAGGCGCCGCCGGATCCGGGACTCTATCGATGGGCGCTCGCCCGTGGATAGAATATCGTCGGGAATTGATGCAAGTGCTCGATCGAGGACCTCTAGCTCCGGCTCCGACAGTTGAGCGTAGTATCCGAAATCTGTCCCTTGTGCTTGAGCCATTGTTGTGCCTCCATGTTTGCCAGCCCTGACCCGCGCTAGATACCTTAGCGAACGACTCGAGTGAAGTCCGCAGACGCAAACCCGCTTCGGCCGGGGGCCGGGTCGCTGGTCAGCCACCGCCGCCGGCTGGTGCGGGAGTAGGACCATCCCCGACTGCCGCGGCGGCTGCGTCGAACCGCTTGGTGGCCGCGTCGAGGTCGGCCAGCGCCTTACCCTGAGCGTTGAAATCGCCCGCAGCCTGTGCTGCCCGCAGACGCTTGAGCGCATCAGCGATGTCAGCAACGGCTTGACGCATGCCTTGACTAGCCCCTCCGGCGCCAGCCGACCCAGGCAGCTGCGTCGCGCTCTGATTCGTCGCTGGGGCCAGCTGGTCCGGCGAGGTGGTGGCATCCCCGGCGCCGGCGCCAAAAACCTGGTTGAGTGCCTCACGCAGGGTCGGAGCGTAACCAATCCGGTCGCCGTAGGCCACCAGTACCCGATTCAGTTGCGGGAACGCCGCTTGCTGGTTCGCGCGCTCGATATAGACCGGCTCCACGTACAGCAACCCGCCGCCAACAGGGAGAGTGAGCAAGTTGCCGTAACGCACATCGGTCTCAGACTGTCGCAACAAGTTCAGCTCCGCGCTCACTTGCGCCGAAGATACAAATCTGTTTTGAACTTGCTCTGGCCCCAGCGTCTGCGAGTCACTGGGGAGCTCGAGCACCCGGATCTTTCCGTAATCTTGCGGGTCTGACCCTGCTGAAATGTAGGCCGCCAGGAACGGTCGACGTAGGCTGACCAGCGCGCTGGTCAGCTGGAACTCAGCCGGCCCCCGCCCGATCGGCGGACCGGCCAGCACATAATACGGCGGCTGGTCCACTCCCTGCTGATTCTGCGTCGGATCGGTAGGAACATTCCAGAAGTCGTCGTTGGTGAAGAACACCGACGGATTGTTCACATGATAACGCGCGAGCATCTCCCGCTGTACCTTGAACAAGTCTTCCGGATAACGGAAGTGCTGCCGCAGCTCGTTGCTGATCTCGCTAGCCGGGTGCACGGTGCCAGGGAAGACGTTCATCCAGGTCCGCAGTACCGGATCGCTTTCATCCATCGCATACAGCGTGACGGTGCCGTCATAGGCATCGACCGTGGCCTTCACCGAGTTGCGGATATAGCTGATCTCGTCATCCGGCAGGCGGGATACGCCGGTCAGCGAGTCGGTGGTCGCCTTGCCCAGCACGGTGCGCTGCGCGTACGGGTAGTTGTCCAGCGTCGTGTAGCCGTCGAGGATCCACTCGATCCGGCCGTTGATCACGGCTGGATAAGGGTCGCCGTCGACGGTGAGCCACGGCGCAACCTTCTCCACCCGATCCCTCGGATGCTGATTATAGATAATCTTAGAATCCGGCCCGATCGCCTGGTTGAAAAGAATGTTGCGCTCGCCGTAGTACGAGGCGAATATCAGCCGCTTCGCCCAGCTGCCGAGTGGTACCCCGCCCTTGCCCTGATAAGTGTAGTTCTCGGGACGGCCGTCGAACTCCCGAGCAGCGGCCCCGGGATTCCCGCCGACGATCGCGTAGTCGTCGATCAACTCGCCGAAGTAGATTCGCGGCTGCTGAACAGGGATATCGCCTTGCCGCGAGGTGTCCGACACGGTGAACACCGGGTAGCCGCCCTCCCCGGAGCCGGCGTCCTTCAGCGCGGAGTTCACGGTGTTGGCCGGGGCGGCGACGAAGCCGTTTCCGTGGGTGAAAGTGAGGTGCTGGTTGATCCATGTCCGCTGGTTCTCAGCCAACGACGCCGACTCCAGCTCACGGACCGCAACTATGTAATCCTGCGTCTTGCCGTTGGCCGTGTAGCGATCGACGTCGAGTTTGTCCGGGAAACCGTAGAAGTTCTCCCTTTGCTGCAACTGGGTGAAGGTGGGAGACAACACGCTGGGGTCAAGCAGCCGCACGTTACCGATCGTGGCGGTATCGGCCTGCACGTCAGCCGGCGATGCATCGCTACGCCCGGAGTATTGAGAATACACGACCTGTCGATCGGTGATGCCGTAAGCCGACCGAGTGGCGGCGATGTTGCGCTGGATCGACGGCGCCTCTCGGATGTTGGCGTTGGGCCGGACCACGAACTGCTCCAGGACCGCTGGCCACGCCGCGCCCACCAGGATACTGGACAGCAACAACAGCGCGATGGCGATAGCCGGCAGCTGCAGATTGCGCAGCACCGCGCCAACGAAGAAGGCAATCGCGCAGATCACCGCTATACACATCAGGATGATCTTGGCGGGTAGTACTGCGTTGAGGTCGGTGTAACTGGCGCCGGTGAACAGCGGATTACGTTGAGAGAACAGCATCTCGTAGCGATCCAGAAAATATCCCACAGCCTTGAACAGCACGAAACTGCCCGCCAGTATCCCCAGCTGGACCCGGGCCGGGCCGGAGAGTTGGCCACCACGGCCGGCCAGCCGCAACCCACCGAACAGGTAGTGGGTAAGCAGCGCACCAAGGAAGGAGATCACCACGGCGAGAAAGCCCCAGCCCAGGAGTTTCCGATAAAACGGCAACTCGAAGGCATAGAAGCCGACATCCTTGTGGAACTGCGGATCGGACACGCCGAAACTCGTACCGTGTATGAACATCTGAAACGTCTGCCAGTCACCCAGGGCGGACAGCCCAGCGATCAGACCTACTAGCACTGGCACACCGATGCCGACCAGGCGCAGGCGCCCGACAATGGCCGTGCGGTACCGGGCCACCGGATCTTCCGGCCCCACCACCGGCACGAACACCGGCCGGGTGCGGTAAGCGACCACGATGTTCAACGCCAGCAGCCCACCGACAACCAGTCCGACGATGAGGAACTGAACGAGACTGGTGACTAGGACGGTGGAGAACACCGAACGGAAGCCCACCTCGCCGAACCACAACCAGTCCACGTAGGTGTCGATCAGCCGCGATCCGATGATAAGCGTGGCTAACGCAGCGGTGCCAACGGTGATCAGAATCCGAGCGCGCCGAGAAAGCGCGGGAACTCCGACGGGGTGCCGGTTGGCCACAGAACACTCTCCTGGCGACGACAGTGATGCAGTGTGGACCCGTTGGCGTAGCCGGTGCCACGTCGGGTGAGTCCTGTCTGTCCAACTCTACGGAGGCCCTCAGGGTTCCGTTCCTGGTGCCCGCACCGCTACCGACAGTTCTCGGCACCGATGCGACGATGGTGCGGTGAGCGAGCCACCGCCGTACTCATCCACGCTGTCTCAAGCCTTGCCAGCCACGGCACGCGAGGTCGAGGAGTTCGTGGCAGCCGCCGGGTGGGATCAGCCGCCGCAACTGTTCGCCTTGGTCACGACGGTGACCCTGCTGGCGAGCCAACCAGAACTCGCTGAGCAGCTCGACGCACGGGCCCCGCTCACCCCGGTAGCCCAGGATGCCCTGCCCGGGGGTGAGCTCGATGCTGCGCTGGCCGGCATCGAATGGCCTGACTCGGTCGCCGGCTGCGCGTTAGCACAAGAAATCGTGGTACTGCCGCCGGAGGCACAGGCCGCTCTCGAGGAGCTGCCCGACGACCCGGCGCAGGCTCGTCGCGCCGCTGCCGCGCATCCACAGCGGCGGGAAGGCAGGCTGGTCGCTGCAGTGCTGCGGGACGGCGTCGGAGCCTGCGTGTTGCGGCTACGCGCCGATCCGAAAGACGATCTTAGCCGGGACGAGGTCGTAGAGGATCCACAATTGGCCCCAAATTTGCTCCATGCACTGCTGGCAACGCTGGGTTAACAGCCAGGTGACTGCCGGCCCGCTCGAATCGCGTCCAGCGCGTGCACCGCGTCGGCCAGGGTGCCCACCCGCACCAACCGCAGCCCGGCGGGGGCACGCTGGACGGCCTCGGCGCAGTTCTCGGCGGGCACCAGGAACACCGAAGCGCCAGCTTCCCGAGCGCGAATCATCTTCAGCGGGATGCCACCGATCGGACCTACTTGACCTGCCGGGGCGATCTCGCCGGTGCCCGCCACGAAGGTGTTATTCGTCAGCGCACCCGGTGTCAACTTGTCCACGATCGCCAGCGCGAACATCAAGCCCGCCGAGGGGCCGCCCACGTCGGCCAGGGTGATGTCGATGGCGAAATTCACGTCGGGAGCCTCGGTCACGCCGATACCCAGGTAACCACGGCCTGGTTGGGAGCCCGAGCCGAGCACGATCGCTGCCTCCTGCGGTGGGCTGTCGCCGCGCTGGAAGCGGACCTCTACGAGCTGACCGGGGTGGCTACCGGCGAGCAGGTCGACCACCTGTTGCGCGCTGCTCAGCAGGTGCCCGTCGACGGCCAGCAACCGGTCACCGGCAGCGAGCTTGCGGTTCGCGGCGCCGTTAGGGACCACCTGACCGACCACGACCTTGGTCGGATAACCGAGATAGCGCAGCGCAGCCGCCTTCGCATTGGTCTCCGAGCCCTGGAACATCTCCTTGTTTTGCTTCTCAACCTGCTGCTCGGACAGTGCCGGTGGGAAGATCTCGTCGCGCGGAAGCAGCTCGCTGCTCGATGACATCCACAGCGCAAGCGCCCCGTAGAGAGTGACGTTGTCAACTACCGACACTGTCGTCATGTTGAGGTGGCCGGCGGTGGGATAGGTCTGAACGCCTTTGATGTCGACCACTGTCTTGCCTGCCACGACACCCAGCGTGTTAAACGTGGGTCCGGGGCGAAGCGCGACATAGGGCACCGTCGCAAACGCACCCAGTAACCCGAGCGCTATGGCGAGTCCGAGGCTGACCATCAGGGTCCAGGTTCGCCGGGTCACGGCCGAACAGCGTACGTGCCGACGTTCCGCGTACCGTGGAGCCATGAGCGACATGCCTTTCGGCTTCGGCTCCCAGGACCCCCGGGACCCTGACCGGAGGAACAAGCCCGAAGACGGCGGCGGCTCCGGCGCCGATCCGGCCAACCCGTTCGCGGCCTTCGGCGCCAGCGGCTTCGACGTCGGCGCGCTGGGCCAGATGCTCACCCAGCTAGGCCAGATGCTCAGCCAAGGCGCCGCTGGCGGTGGTGGCGGTGGCCCGGTGAACTACGACCTGGCTAAGCAGATGGCGGTGCAGAAGCTGTCCACGACCGGGCTGCCCTCGGCCCAGCAGGCCACCGCGATCACCGACGCGGTGCGACTGGCCGAGGTGTGGTTGGACCCGGTGACGACCCTGCCCGCCGGGACTAACAGCAGTGCCGCTTGGGCGCCGCGGGACTGGGTAGAGAAAACGCTGCCCACCTGGCAGCGCTTGTGCGATCCAATGGCCCGTCAGATGGCCGGGTCGTGGATCGAAGCGCTACCCGACGAGGTGCGCCAGGCCGCCGGGCCCCTGGTGGCGATGGTCGAGCAGATGGGCGGAATGGCGTTCGGCTCACAGCTCGGCTCGGCGCTGGCCCAGCTCGGTGGCGAGGTACTCACCTCCACCGAGATAGGGCTGCCGCTGGGTCCGCTGGGCGTGGCGGCGTTGCTGCCGGCGGCAGTCGAGCAGTTCGCCGCCGGGTTGGGCCGCAAGGGCTCCGAAGTCACTGTTTTCCTCGCCGCCCGGGAGGCCGCGCACCACCGCCTGTTCGGACACGTGCCGTGGTTGCGCCAGCGGCTGCTGGGCACCATCGAGGAGTTCGCCCACGGCATCCGGGTGGACTCTGACGCACTGCAGGAACTCGCCCGGCACATCGATCCGACCGATCCGCAGAGTATGGATCAGCTGATCTCTTCTGGTGTGCTCGAGCAGCAGCACACTCCCGAGCAAAAGGCCGCCCTGAGCCGCTTGGAAACATTGCTTGCCCTCGTGGAAGGCTGGGTCGACGTCGTCGTCGCAGATGCATTGGGCGAGCGACTCCCAGGTTCGGATGCGCTGCGGGAGACGCTTCGCCGACGACGCGCCTCCGGAGGCCCGGCCGAGCATACCTTCGCCACGCTGGTCGGTTTGGAGCTGCGACCCCGCAAGCTGCGGGTCGCCGCGCAGCTGTGGCGGCTGCTCACCGAGCAGCAGGGCATCGAGGGCCGTGACGCGCTGTGGAACCACCCGGATCTACTGCCCACGACCGCAGACCTCGATGATCCCGCTGCGTTCGTCGACCGGGCGGTGAGAAATGCCAGTGATCTGGACGATCCAATCGCCGCGCTGGAACGCACCGCGGGGCAGGCGCCCCGCGAGCAGCTCCCCCCCGACCCTGAGGACTCCAGCGACGATCCACCCACGCACCGCACGGAATGACGTCACCGAGCATCCAAGCTATGCACAGACTGTCCACAGCTGTGGATAAAGTGTGGACAGTCATTTGAAACATCAAGTGGCACCATTCAGGATTTGCGGCATGACTTCGCCGCACTCTCTATCCACCGCGATGCTGTCTGACACTTTGCCGTCTGATGTCCCTGACCGGCTCAGACTTGCGCCAGGCCGGGTCGCGCTCTGGCGTTCTCCCAGTTGCCTCCAGCTCGGGCTGGATCAGCAGCGCGCGATGGTCCTCGACGATGTGCCGGCACCACTGGCCACATTGCTCAAGCGGATGGACGGTATCCGCAGCACCGCCGAGCTTGTTACGGAGGCGCAGGCAGCCGGATGTTCCCGTCGCGACGCCCTGCTGATGCTTGCTGATCTGCACCGTTGCGGCTTGGTGCAGGAGGCCCCGGCTGCCGGCCATGGACCCCCAGGCTGGCATCGCGTTGCTCTAGACACCGAGGCGGCCAGCTGGTCGATACACGCGACCCGCTCGACGCGACACGTGCTGTGCGCGCGGCGGCAAGCTACCGTGCACGTGATCGGGTCCGGGCGGGTGGCGGTGGCCGTGGCTACCGCGCTAGCCGCGGTCGGGGTCGGTCATTTGGCGTTGCGGACCTCCGGCACCGTCACCGCCGCTGACCTGGGCACCGGCTACCTTCCGGGAGATCTCGGCCGCAACCGCGCAACGGCGTCAACCGATGCCGTGCGCCGCGCTGCTCCGGATGTGAGCATCGACGCTGGGCGCCAGCCAGACCTGGTCGTGCTGTGCGACGTAGTGGTCCCCGAGCCAGCGATGGTCGCCGAACTCCTCGAAACACGGGTTCCGCACCTGGTCGGCTACGCGCACGAAGGGACGGCGATGGTGGGTCCGCTGGTGTGGCCCGGACGCAGCAGCTGCCTGCAGTGCGCGGAGTTGCACCGCGCTGAGAGCGATCTAGCCTGGCCGAAACTGGCGGCCCAGCTCGTCGGGCTGATTGCGACCGCCGGACTGGCCTGCACCCAGCTGGCCGCAGCGCTCACCGTCGAGCAGGTGCTTGCTGGGCTTGCCGGTCCGGGTGCTGGTATGCCTGTCCCGCCGACGTGGGGCGCCGCGCTGGAATTGGATCCCGTACGCGGCACCTTGCGTCGCCATCCGCGACCAACCCATCCACGCTGCGGCTGTGGCGCCAGATGACGCCTCAATGCCACTACTGCCGGCAGCGCTGCCGGGAGACAATCACCCCGTGACCGACATCCCGCGCAGCGCCACGCAGCGAACCGCTCGGCTCGCGAGCCTTCCGCTCGGGGTGGCCGGGCGGGTCGCCGCGGGTTGGGGCCGGCGGCTGGCCGGGCACGATGCCCAGGTCGTCAACGCCGAGCTCAGCGCGCGCACCGCCGAACAACTCTTTGCGGTGCTTGGTGAGCTCAAGGGCGGCGCGATGAAGTTCGGCCAGGCGCTGAGCGTATTCGAGGCGGCGATCCCTGAGCAGCTGGCGGCGCCGTACCGGGAAGCCCTGACGAAACTGCAGTCCGCCGCACCGCCGATGTCGCCACAGTCCGTGCAGCGGGTGCTCGACGAGCAGCTCGGCTCGGGGTGGCGTCGCCGCTTCGCCGAGTTCTCCGACGAACCTACGGCGGCCGCCAGCATCGGGCAGGTACACCGGGCGGTGTGGCATGACGGCCGTGACGTCGCGGTCAAAGTGCAGTATCCGGGCGCCGGCGAGGCACTGCGCTCGGACCTGCGGCAGCTGCAGAGGTTCAGCCGGCTGTTCCAGGCGATCGTTCCTGGCATGGAGGTCAAACCGCTGCTCACCGAGTTGCGCGACCGGATGGTCGAGGAGCTCGACTACCGTGACGAGGCCAATAACCAGCGCATATTCGCGGCCGCGTTCCGTGGCCACCCCGACATCGCCGTGCCCGCTATCGTCGCCAGCTCACCGAAGGTGATGGTGTCGCAGTGGGTCGCGGGAACCCCGTTGGCGGAGATCATCCGTAGTGGCTCCCGTACCGAGCGAGACGACATCGGTACCAAGCTGTCGCTGTTCCACTCCTCGGCCCCCACCATCACCGGGTTGCTGCACGCGGACCCTCACCCGGGCAACTTTCTGCGGTGCGACGACGGCCGGCTGGGGGTACTGGACTTTGGTGCCGCGGCGAAGCTACCCGGCGGACCCCCGCGCACGCTGGGAGTCGCGACCCGGCTGGCTGTCGAGGAGCGGTCCGCGGAGCTGCTCGAGCTGCTGCGCTCGGAGGGTTTCATCCGGCCGGGCATGCAGCTACTGGCAGAAGATGTGCTGGCTTACCTCAGCCCGTTCGCCGATCCGGTACGCACCGACACCTTCCACTTCACCCGGGCCTGGATGCAGGCTCAAGCCGAGCGCGTCGGCGACTTCTCCGGCCCGGACTTCCGGACCGGGCGAGCGCTGAACCTGCCGCCCAGCTACCTGCTGATCCATAGGGTGAGCACCGGGACATTCGGCGTGCTGTGCCAGCTCGACGCCACAGTGCCGCTGCGCGGGATCGCGCAGCGCTGGCAACCGGGTTTCGCCGGTTGAGCGCCGGACGCCGACTACGCGCTCGCCTGCGTCGTTTCCCGCTGCACTTCATCATTGACGATAAGTCCATCACGCAGCCGTACGACGCGGTTGGCGAAGCCGGCGACCTCCTCTTCGTGGGTGATGATGACAACGGTGCAGCCGGCATCGTTAAGTTCACCGAGCAACTTCATTATTTCGCGGCTGGAAATGGTGTCGAGGTTGCCGGTGGGCTCATCGGCGAGCAGAATTGCGGGATCGTTGATCAGCGCCCGGGCGATCGCCACTCGTTGCTGTTGGCCGCCGGATAACTCATTGGGCATGTGCTTCTGGCGTTCGCCCAGGCCGACCTGTTCCAACGCTAGCCGGGCCGACCTGCGCCGATCCCGAATGCCAGCGTAGATCAACGGAAGTTCGACGTTTCGCGCTGCGGTCGTGCGCGGAATTAGATTGAATGACTGGAATACGAACCCGATCTTGCGACTGCGCACCTGGGCCAGCTGGTTGCTGGATAGCCGACTGACGTCAGTGCCGTCCAGCAGGTAACGTCCGCTGGTGGGGACATCCAGACAGCCCAAAATGTTCATGAGCGTGCTCTTGCCTGATCCGGACGGACCCATGATGGCGACCATTTCACCGTCGTTTATGACTAGGTCCAGACCGTGGAGGACCGGGACCTCGACTCGGCCCATCTGGTACGCCTTGGTGATGCCCTCAAGCTGGATCATCCGGGCTCCTTCACTGAATTTTCACCGGCCCCGCAGAACCGATGTGTCAACGAGGCTCGGTCCAATTCTGCGGTGGCGACCTCAAGCGCACGTTAACTTGAGCGAGCTGTGAGCCTGGACACGCTATCGACTTCACTGCGCACACAGCGCGGCAGCGACGAATCACGGATGGTGATGAAAGTCGAGAATTTGCTGGGAATTCGCTTGACGCCTTGCCTACAGCGCCGCTGAACGGTTATGCCTGAGGAGTGTTCTGTAGGGGCAGCGGAGTACCGCGCAATCAGACGAAGGTCGGCTGATGAGCCTGCAAGAGGCGTTACTCATCGCGCTGCGCGGGTTAGGTGCGCACCGGCTGCGCTCCGCACTGACCATGCTTGGCCTTATCATCGGAGTCTCGGCGGTGATCTTGCTTGTCGCCTGCGGCCAAGGGGTGCAGAACTCGGTCGATGCGCGCATCGAACCGATCGCCAACAACATCACCATCGTGCCGCAGGCCGCCAACCTGCCTAACGGGCCGCCCGCGCAGAACCTGACCGACGCCGACGCCGACGCGCTGGCGGACGCACCTGCCGTGGCCACCGTCACCCCAGCCTCCACCGGCACAGCGCCGATCGTGAGCAGCAGCGTCACGCTCCTGTCGGCGACTACGATCGGCACCACCGACATCTGGGCAAAGACGAACAACCGAGACTTCCGGGCTGGGTCGTTCTTCGACGCGGCGCAGTACCGCTCCAGCGCCAGGGTGGTGGTCTTGGGCCCCACCGTCGCGACCACCTTGTTCGGTGGGCCCGCGGCGGCGCTGGAGCGGACAGTGCAGATCAATCACGTGCCCTTCCGGGTCATCGGTGTCATGCAGTCCTACGGCCAGCAGCTTGACAAGACTGCGGTCATGCCCCTGACTACCGGCCGCCGCTATATCTTCGGCCCCGGCATCGGCGTCGGGAACACTGTGAACCAGATCACCGTGCAGGCCCCTGAACAAGCCGAAGTGCCTGCCGCGATCGCACAGATAACCAGCATTCTCGACGCCCGCCACCACATCACAGATCCCCGCCGGCAGGATTTCCAAGTGCAGTCGTTGGGACGCCGGCTGGAGACCTTCAATCAGATCGTGCGCATTCTTGTCTTATTCACCCCAGCCGTCGCGGCGCTCTCTTTGGTGGTCGGCGGTATCGGAGTCCTGAACATCATGCTGGTCTCGGTCACCGAACGGACCCGCGAGATAGGGATCCGCAAAGCGATCGGCGCCACCAGCCGGGCCATCCTTGAACAGTTCCTTATCGAGTCCGTCGTCCTCGCGGGCTTCGGTGGCCTCATCGGCGTCGGCCTCGGGATCGGGCTGTCCTTGCTGATCGGCCGCATCGCACCAGCCTTCGACCCGGCCTCCGGCGCCCTGGCCGGGTTCACCCCCGTCTTGTCAATCATGCCTGTGGTGGTGGCATTCGCGATCAGCCTCGTGATCGGGCTCGTCGCCGGCGGCTACCCGGCTTACCGCGCCGCCCGGCTACTGCCCATCGAAGCCCTCAGATACCAGTAAACGGCAGGATGCGTGCCAGCCAGTTGGTCGTGTGGGCACGCAGACCCCGGTTGGGGGCTCTTGCAGAGCCCCCAACCGGGTTAGGCGGCGGTGTTGCGTTCGGCGCGCTCGCGCTCGGCGCGGTCCTGCTCCAAGGCGGCCTTGCTGGGCCGGCCACGCGGGCGCTTGCGGGCGACGACAGCACCGTGCTCGAAGATCTCGCCACCCCAGACGCCCCAGGGCTCCTGCCTGGACAGTGCGCTGTTCAGGCAGGCGGCCTTGATCGGGCAACCTTCGCAAAGCCGCTTAGCCTCCTCTAGGTCCGCTGGCGACTCGGCGAACCAGAGATCCGGGTCGTGTGCGCGGCAGGGTAGAGCGGCGCCGGAATTTGCGGTATCGAGCAGGTGGGCCAGCTCTGCCCCACTCACCAGGTCGGGCAACGCCCCCCCATCCAGCGGGACGGTCGCGGTCAACACTTGTCTCTCCTCCTCGGTCGTGGTGCCGGTGGAACTCGCCGGTACCGTGCGCGCCGCGGGATGAGGACCTAGCAACACACAAAGGCCGCGGATCCCGCTGCGGGGTCCGCGGCCTTCATGAGCCGGTTGCTGCTGGCTCGGGAATCAAGGCTCCGATGCGGACAAATGCATGCGATCGGTAACGGGCAGATCAATGCCAATCGAGTGGACCAGCGCCCGGTAGCGGGCCTGGAAGGAACTTCCAGCGCGCAACCGACGCGCGCCGGACGGCACGGTCCGCAGCAGCCGGGACCAGGTTCCCCCAGGCACACCGAGGACCCCGAACTTGTGGAGGTCGCGGGCGCAGGCGCTTACAGACATCTCCATCGCCACCACCTCCCTCCTATTCGGGCCACGCTCAGTGGCTGGATGATCCGCCTGGCCAGCCGCATGCGACGACTGCCTCCAGGAGTAAGAGCAAGGCTAGAGCCCTGGTGATACACCGGCAACCGATTTTCTTTGCTCTTCATGCTGATAGACCGCGCCGACCGATGGTTGGTTGGTCGGCGGTAAGACTCAGCGCCGCTTGGCCTGTGTTTTCGCCGGTGGCCGTCGCGCCGGCGGGTCGTCCTGAGGCACCAGGCCGTGGAGAAAACGGCTGCGACGGCGCGAACGCCGCCCTCCCACTGTGCGCGACAGGGCCCAGGACAGCGCAAGTCGGCGGCGGGCTCGGGTGACACCGACGTACAGCAGCCGGCGCTCCTCTTCCAGCGCAGCCTGGTCACCCTCGGCGTATTGGATGGGCAGCGTCCCGTCGACGAGCCCGACCAGGAAGACCGCGTCCCATTCAAGCCCCTTCGCCGAGTGCAGGGAGGCCAACGTCACGCCCTGCACAGCGGGTGGGTGCGCGGCGTCGGCCCGAGCGTCAAGATCAGCGACGAGCAGGCCAAGGTCGGCGTCGGGGGTGCTGCCGGCGAGGTCGTCAGCCAGCTCGGCCAGCGCGCGCAGCGATTCCCATCTGGATCGCGCAGCACTGCCGGCAGGCGGCTGCGTGGTAAGGCCCTGCCGGGCCAGCACCGCGCGAACGGCGCCGCCCAGCCCGACCGTCGAACCGTCGGTAGGCGAGCGGGATGAATATCCGGTAGCAGCCGCGCGTAGTCCGCGGATTGCGGCCCGGACCTCCGGGCGGTGAAAGAACCGCTCCCCACCGCGGACCTGGAATGGGATCCCCTCGGCATCCAATGCCCGTTCGTACGCTTCGGACTGGGCGTTGACCCGATATAGGACGGCGATCTCGGCGGCCGGGGTCCCGTGACGCAGCAGCTCGGCGATAGCCTCGGCCACTGCGTTGGCCTCGGCGGGCTCGTCATCATGCTCGGCGAACGACGGCCGCGGGCCGGGCGGCCGCTGGCCGGTCAGCTGCATCCGGGCTCCCACCGGCCGGCCGGCCGCAGCAGAGATCACCCGGTTCGCCAACGACACGACCTGTGGTGTGGAGCGATAGTCGCGGTGCAGCCGGACCGTCACGGCATCAGGGAATCGCCTGGTGAACTCCAGCAGGAAGCGAGAAGTCGCGCCGGCGAAGGAATAGATGGTCTGGTTCGCGTCACCGACGACGGTGAGGTCGTCACGGGCGCCCAGCCAGGCATCGAGCATCCGCTGCTGCAGTGGCGTGACGTCCTGGTATTCGTCGACGACAAAGCAGCGGTAGCGGTCCCGGAACTCCTGCGCCACCGCTGGATGCTCCTCTAGCGCGGCGACGGTGTGTAGCAGCAGATCGTCGAAGTCGAGCATCCGGCTGCGGTTCTTGAGCTCCTCGTATGCGGCGTAAACCGCCGCTACCTGTGCCGCCGGTACCGGGGTGGCCCGGCGGGCCACGGCCACCGCGGCGGGATAGTCAGCAGCGGTGACCAGGCTGGCTTTGGCCCACTCGATCTCACCGGCGAAGTCACGCAGGTCGTCAGCGCCGGTGCCGGCGCCGGCTCGCTGGGCGGCCTGGCCGACCAGCCGCAGCTTGTGCTCCAGCAGCGGCCACGACTGGTCACCCACGACCTGGGGCCAGAAGTAACGCAGCTGGCGCAGCGCCGCGGCATGAAACGTTCGAGCTTGTATGCCGGCTATCCCCAGATCACGTAATCGGGTACGCATCTCCCCCGCCGCACGACCGGTGAACGTCACCGCAAGGATTTGCCCAGGCGCGACATGACCGGTGCGGATCAGCTGGGCGATCCGCCGGGTGATGGCACGCGTCTTCCCGGTTCCCGCACCCGCGAGCACGCAGACCGGTCCGCGCGGCGCGCACACCGCGGTGCGTTGCTCGTCGTCGAGCCCGTCCAGGGGATCCCCATCAACTCGGCCGGTGCTCACGGTCGGCATCCTCGCAGAACGCTCCGACACCTCCCGGCGACCGCCACGAAGCGTTATGATACGTGACGTGCTCGGTCTGCAGACGGTTCGCGCGAGGATGGTGGGCCAGTGAAGATCCACGACCGGAAGCAGTGGGAGCGGGAGCTCAATGACCACATGCGCCGTCACGCCGCCGACCTACGCAAGCCGCCGCAGGCTCCGCCCGAGCCCGGTATCTGGGTCACCGCGCGCAAAATCTATCTCTGGACGACCCTGGTGATGATCGTTACTAGCGCAGGATGGGCGATCGGGCTGTACGTATTCTGACCGTCGGACATCCTCGATCATTGCCACGGTTAGGGAAGTTCCACGCCACCAAGGGCAGCGAGCGGGTCGGCAAGTCGTTTGCCATCGCCGACCACCACACCGGTGAACCGGGTCGGCGCGAAGAACTCAGCGGCGGCCTCAGCAACCTGCCCGGTCGTGACCGCCTGCAATCGACTGGTGTGGCCGAGTAACCAGTCGAGGTCCAAGCCGAGGGTCGCCAACGTGGTCAGGTGACCGGCCAACCCCCGTTGCGAAGCGGTGGCGATGGTCAGCGACCCGATCGCGTACTGTCGCGCACTGTCCACCTCGGAATCGTCGGGGGGAACGACGACCAGCCGACCCAATTCGTAGCGGGTCTCCAGCAATGCTGCGGCTGTGACCTCGCTGGCGGTGTCCGCCTCAGCGATCAGTGTGGCCCCATGCTGGGTGAACTCGAAGCCACAGTGCGCGGCGTAGGTATAGCCCTTCGCCTCCCTGATGTTCTCCACCCAGCGCGACGAGAAATACCCGCCAAATACCAGATTCGCCACCTGCAGCGCGGGATAGCGTTCATGATTGCGTGATACAGCCTGTGCGGACAGCCGCAGCTGGGACTGCACCGCACCCTCGCGATGGACCAGTTGCAGGTCGCCACCGGTCAGCTCGGGCAATGCAGCCAACGCGGCTGCGGGATGATCGGAGCACCAGTCCGCCAGGGCCGTCGCCACCGTTTCCACCGCACTAGCTGGGACAATGTCGCCGACCAGGACCAGGACAGCACCGCCGGGCACCACCGCGCGACGGTGCAGCGTGCGCACCGCGGCCGCCGTCACGCCGGCAACGTCATCAACTTCCGGCCATTCCCGGGCGAACGGGTGGTTGCCGTAGCGGCGGCGCTGCAACGCCTCGCGTGCGATCACCTGCGGTTGCGAACGGTTCATCCTGAGCCGCTCCACCAGTCGGTCCCGCTCCCGGGCCACTTCGGCGGTGGCGTACGAGGCTGAGGTGAGCGCGTCGCCGAGCACATCGAGCACCACGTCCAGCCCGCTGGCCAGCGCCGACCCTGACACCGACAGGTGCTCGGGATCCACCCCGGCGGACAGGTCACCGCCGACTGCGGCCAGCGCCTTATCGATGTCGAAGCGATTCCGCCGCGGTGTACCACGAAGCAGCGCCATAGCCAGCACTTCGGCGCGGGCTGGATGGGTGCGCTGCGTGCCGCCGAACGGGATCTCCAGGTGCAACTCCACCATCGGCACCGCCGGCCGTCGCACTGCGATCACGCGCAGCCCGCTGTCGAGCACGGTGTCCACCGCAGACGGTGCGATGGGCGTACGCGGCGGACCCAGCGGCGGTAGCGGGCGGGGGCCCAGCTCGGTCCTGCCGATCTGCTTGGCGCTACGGTGCTGCATCACGCCTCCTGTCCTGGTGCTGACGAGGCGGGCTGGACGATCAACACCCCGCGGGAGTCCGGTCGAAGCGCCGCAGCGGCGCTCGCGATCTGCTCAGCACCCACGGTCGCCACCATCACCGGCAGCTCCGCGACCAGCTCCGCACGCCCGTGCAGCAGCTCGAAGGCACCGATGGCCATCGTCCGCGACACCAGCCGGTCGTGTTCCCGGAACAGCGTCGCAGCCCATCGGGCGGTGATCCGGGTCAACTCGTCTGGGTCCGGTCCGTCCGCGGCGAGCCGGGCGATCTCCTCGTCGGTCGCTTCGATCACCCGGTTGACGTCAACCGTGGATGGATGGATGGCAGTAATGGTGAAGGTATCCGGGTCGCGGGCGTCCAGGGGCGCACCGAACAGACCACAGCGGGCGCCGATGTCGGTTGCTAACGCGTCGGTGTGCACCAGGCGTTGCGCCAGGCGGGAGGAATCACCATCGGACAACACCGCGGCGAGCACCTCGTAGGCGAGATAGCCGTCGAAACCGGCGGTGGGATCGGGCAGTCGGTAGCCGATGGCCAACGCGGGGAGCGGGGCCAGCGGATCGGGAAGGTCATGCCGCCGCTCGCGGTCCGGTGGTGGCTCGGCGAACGACGGCCGCTCCGGAACCGGCCGGCTGGGAACGTCGTCGAAATGCCGGTGCACCAGCTCGACAGCGGCATCGACCTGGAAGTCCCCGCATATCGTGATTACTGCATTGCCTGGCGCATAGTAGGCGTCGAAAAACGCCGCGCAGTCGTCCACGGTGGCCGCTTCCAGCTCGGAGAAGTCACCGTATCCATTGTGCGCGTTGGGAAAAGTGTCATAGAGCACCGGCGGCAGCGTGATCCACGGGAACCCGCCGTAAGGTCGGTTCAGTACGTTGAGCCGGATTTCCTCTTTGACCACATCAACCTGGTTGCGCAGGTTTTCCGCGGTGATCCGGGGTGCCCGCATCCGGTCCGCCTCCATGAACAGCGCACGCTCCAGCGCTGCCGAGGGCAGTACTTCGAAGTAGTTGGTGTAGTCGGGGTGTGTGGATCCGTTGAAGGACCCACCCGAGGACTGCACGTGGCGAAAATGCGCGAGCTTCTCCAGACTTTCGCTGCCCTGGAACATCAGGTGTTCGAAAAGGTGCGCGAAGCCAGTGCGACCCTCCGGCTCGGAGCGGAAGCCGACGTCATAATGCACGCCGACGGCTACCACAGGAGCGGATTGGTCCGGGCTCAACACCACCCGCAACCCGTTGGGCAAGGTCTCGCGGTGCAGCTCCACCGTGGGCGACGGGATGCGGGTCATGAGACCACCTTACGGCGGTCGGCGCTGAACTCTTTGCGCAGCCGCCACGCCAACAGCGCACCGGCAATCCCGGCGACCGCGACACCGCCAGCGCCCAGCCGCTGCCCGTTCGACGACGTGGTCGGCACCCCGGTCCCCGCGAGGCGCGCCACCAGCTCACCTGCGGGCAGCGGATCGGGCACTTCGACGGCGAGCACCTCACCCAGCCGATGACCGCAGCCGTCCAGCCGACTTGTTATCTCGCGACCGTCGAGCAATTCGACACGCACCAGATCCTGCGCGTCGGAAGGACCGCACAGCACCGACTGCACCACGGTGCCCTGGCCAGCGCGGAAAACACCGGCGGCGGATGGCCACATCAACCACCCCATACCTATCGATCCCAGCCCCAGCACCAGGATCAGGCCCACCACCCCCACGCCCGCCTTATCCCTCGCACTCACCCGGCGCATCGTAGACCGCGCCATTGTCCAGCCGAATCGCTGTCACGCCGGACCGCCAGAGCGTCATCCAACTCCGAGTGGCGCAGCACCGAGGGTCAGACGCGGAGTAGGCCGGCTTGGAGGGCTCCGGTTTCCAGCGCTTGTAGGCCGAAAGCCTCGACCGGGCCTAGGGCTCCGGGCGCGGACACGCCGTGCTCGGCGGCGCGCTGCGCGCCCCAGGCAAGCAGGTTCGCGGTGAGCTGGTAAGGATCACCGGACCGCAGGGTCACCTGCGCCAACGCGCTGCCAGCTGCGTCGTAGGCGGTGCCCACGACGTGCGAGGTAACCCGCGCCAGGGCCGACGGATCAGGCTCTTCGGCGATCCAATGCGCCGCGAACTGCCCGATCCTGCCGACTGCCGAGCGGGCCCCGGGCAACGCCAGCAGTGCCGGGATGAGTCGGGTGGACAGCTGCAGCGCGCGCGCCGCAGGTCCGAACGAGCCGAGGTAGACGTCGACCTCGGGAAGCCCTGCCCGACCAGCGAGCCGGGGCAGCGAGTAGTGCTCGGTGGAACCGATGCTCACCGCCGGGCAGTTCCGGCCGCTTACCGAAAAGGTCCGCATTCGCGATCCGGTGGGTTCTGGCTGGATCCCGGCCCGCCAGGTGAAGCTCTGCTCGGTGACCAGTTCCACAATCGAGGTGAACGTGCCGCGACTAATGACTTGAGCCCGGCCAGCTCCGTCGATCAGATAACCGATCTCAACCCGGTGCGCCGCACTACCCGAGCTTTCCAGCGCGAGGGCGCCAGCAAGGTTGCCGGGCACGTAGTCGTGACCGAAGGCGGTGATCAAGCTGGCCCCGGTCTGCTGAGCCCGTGGGCCGAACTCCTCGAACACCCGGCGGATGAACGGGGGCTCGCCAGTCGAGTCGAGGTAGATCGCCCCCGCGTCGACCGCGGCGCTCAGCGCTGCACCGCCGAGCCGGATGAATGGGCCGACGGTGCTGACCAGCACGTCGCCCCTGCCGATCAGCGCCCGCACCGACGCTGGGTCGCCGATGTCAGCAGTCACTACGGCCAGCTCGCCGAACCCCAGCGTGCCGAGCTGCTGCGCGAGCGACGTGAGCCGGCCCGCACTGCGCCCGGCAAGTACTGGCCGCAGACCCCGCCGAACCATTGCCTCGGCAGTCCGGCGGCCGGTGTACCCAGTCGCGCCGAACAACACGACCACTAGCACCCCTTTTGTGGCTCAGTCTGTCCGCAACGCTCGGGCTAGCTCGGCGCGGCTGCTGATTCCCAATTTGGCGTAGGCGTTGGCCAGGTGCGCCTCCACTGTCCGCACTGAGAGCACCAGTCGCTCCGCGATGGCCTGATTTTTCATGCCCTGCACCACCAGACTGGCGACCTCACCCTCCCGGCTGGTCAGCGGTCGCGGTGCGAGCTGCTCCAGGGCAGGGGTGCGGATCTCCTCGCAGGCTCGCGCGAGGCTGGCAGCTCGAGCCGTGGATGCGGCCGCTCGACGCCGGTCACCGGCCCGCAGGTGCGCCGCCGCAGCGTGCGCAGCCGCGTCGGTGGCCAGCAGCCGGGCTCCCATCACTTCAAACTCCGCCGCCACCTCATCCAGCGGTCCACCGGCGTTCGCAGCCGCCGCCTGCGCGTGCGCGCTGTAGGCGGCTACCAGCGGACCGTCCACCTGGCCGGCCAGCTGCCGCAACCGTGCCACCACCTGGCTGGCCCGGCCCAGCCGCACCACGGTATGCAGGGCTTGGGCCTCCACGGCCCGCTCGCCCATGCCGGCAGCCACCGACGCTGCTCGCATCGCTCGATCCGTCGCCTGGCAGATCCGGTCCTCAGCAGCCGCTTGCCAGGCCTCCGCCAATAGCCACTCCGGCTCGAACACCGCGCAGTGGTGCCCAACTCCGCCGCCATCCAACAGCTGCCGCGCGGCCGCGGCGTCGCCGAGCTGAGCGTGGGTCTGAGCAAGCAGCGCGATACATAGTTGTCCGAAACCGCCCGGATCAAGCTGGCTCAGCCCGGCCACTGCTTCAGACAACCACCGGATGGCGGTGCGCGGACGTCCGGCGGCGAGCGCTGACCACCCGACGTGGCCGGCCGCCAACGCATCCCCGGCCCACTGCGGCTGAGTCATGCACCATTCGTGCAATTTCTTCGCTCGGGCCACGGCGTCATGCACGCGGCCAGCGAGCAACAAAGCCGACAGCTCTCCATGAGCCAGCAGTTGCCGACACAACGCCATCTCCGGTTCGACGGTGCACCGCGACAGCGCCGCCCAGCCACCCTCCACCGCCGAGAGCGCCTCAGTGATGCGACCGCGGGCCGCCAATCCCGCCGCAGTCGCGCTCGACGCCCACATCGTCACCTCCGCGCTGATCCCTCCTGACGCCAGGATCTCCGCACCGGATTCCGCAGCCTGCTGGGGACGTCCCGCGAAAAATGCCAGCACACCATGCACCGCGCTGGTGTGGCGGCACATGTCGTTATCAGGCGCGTCGGCAGCTGCCTTGTGCAGCATGGCTTCGGCCTTCGCCACTTGGCCAAGGCCAAAAAATAGATTCAGGGCCCGCACCACAGCCAGATGCGATCGGTCCTCCGCCGAGCTGGCGAATGGTGCTGCCGTCGCAGCCACCTGCTCGGCACGCTCGGGCTGGCCCTGCCAGCGCACCGCCTCGAGCAACGCCAGATGCGCCCGCACACCGTCGCGGCCGTCGCTGCCGTCAATCGCCGCCTGCGCCATCCGAGCAGCATTCTCATGATCAAGCAGTGCGTTGGCGTGCACCGCAGCATCAGCAAACAGGCTGGCGTGTGCACCAGGTTGGTCGCTGTCCAGCAGCAGCAGGCCGGCACGCAGCAGATCGTCCTGGCGTTTCCAGGGCAAATGGGTGTTGGCCAGCCGACGGCGTAGCTGACAGGCATTGGCCTCCGGCAGCTGGTCGCGAACCACGCTGGCGTAGATCGGGTGGGCCAACCACACCTCGGCCCGCCAGCCACTGTTGACCACCGTCACCAAGCCGCGACGCTCCAGGACGGCGACTACTTCCGGGTTGATCAGGCTCGCTACCCGCCCCAGACCCAGCGGTTCGTCGGTGGCCAGTAACTCCAGCGCCGTCCTCTCATCAGCGCCCAGTCCACCGAGCTGTGCACGGACGATTTCGCGTAACCGGGGAGTGGGTTCCATCCGCCCCTCCCAGCGCCACACGTCCTCGCGGACCCGCAGAGCACCGGTCTCGCATCCGCCCTCCACCAGCTCCCGCAGGAAAAGGACGTTTCCGCGGGTGGCGCGCCACAACCGCTCAATCGTGCGGCTGTCTACCACCCCGTCGAGCACGCCAGTTACCAGGCGGTCCATCTGCACTCGCGGCAGCTGTGCCAGCTCCAAGCGGTCAGCCAGACCGTTCTTCCACAACGTCACCACTGGATCAGGAGCAGGCTCTCCAGTCCGAACGGTCAACACCACGCTCGCGCTGCGGGTCAAGGTCAGCTGATGGAGCAGCGTCACCGACAGCTCATCGAGCAGATGCGCATCATCGATCCCGATGACCAATCGGTGGCCGTTGCCCTGCTCAGCGATCGCGGCGCCAGCGCGTTGCAGCAACGTCAGCGGATCAGACACCGTCCCCACTGAAGGCAGCAGGTGCGCCACTGCTCCCAGCGGAATCGCGGCCGCCGCACTCGTCCCCGCCGCCCACTGCGTCACCCGGCCACCGCGTTTGGCAACCGCCAACGCTTCTCGAGCGAGTCGCGTCTTGCCCACCCCGGCCGGGCCGGCAATGACCACACTGCGTGATTCCCCACTAGTTAAACGCTCAGCGATAAACTGCAACTCCAGGTCACGTCCCGTGAGCGTCCACGGATCCGTCCTCATAGCTGCCCCGACCAACGCGCTCGGTACTTCGCGCTGGTCGGAGGCACAGTGGATGGCATGATGCGAACAGCCGACCGCCCCCAGCCCCTCTGATACATTGGCTACGCCCCCCCGCGTCGCGCCAATAGCTGACCAACTACCCCTTGCGGTCAGCATATGCTAACGGTGACGCAATCGCCATGGGCGACGCGTCAAGTAATGTGGATATTAGCGCGAGTATGGATCGTTCCGATCCGTGCTCGGTAACAGTGTGTGCTCATTCGGTGACAGTGCGTCCACGTCATTCGATTACTCAAGAATAACTGCCACTTACTTACGGTGAATCCTGCACTATCGACGACATGCCCGACGTTTCGGAGCTGGTGACCCTAGGGTTGCCCTTATAACGGAGCACCGAGGCACCTGCGGCCTCTACTGCCACCGTGTCGGTGACCGTCACGATGGCATGGCTGGCCCCAGACAGCGTCGCGTCAAGATTGCGGACAGTGAGATCAGCCAGTGGTAGCTGGCTGGCTCCGGCTGCACTGAAATGTAGCTGCGCAACAGTCCCGGACAGTGCCAGGGTGCCGGCGCCGGAGACGGTCGCCTGCATCCGACCGACCATGACCGGGCCAGTGATTGCGCTGGTCCCGGCGATGTTCAGCTGCAGCGCGGGGCTAGTCAGCGCCGGGTCCAGCGTTACCCGGCTGGCGCCCGCGGTGGCCAGCTGATCGAGCTGGCCCACCGTGACGTCAGCGGACAACGTCGCCTTTCGGACGCTCATGCCCGGCTTGATACCCAGGCGTAACTGGCCACTGGTGACGGTGGCTACGACGCGATCAGCCAAGTTGTCATCCATCGTGATCGTGGCCTGTGCCGGGCGACCCATCCGCAGGTGCACCACAAAATTGGCCTCCGCCACCACCGAGGTGACGCCGGACAGATCGATCGTCTGGGTGGTCAGGCGGCCAGAACCGGCCGCCGCACGGGGATCGGAGAGACCGGCTCCACCTATCCCATCGGCGCCGTCTGCACCATCACGGCCGTCGGTACCGTGGCCGCCATTGCCACCATAGCCGTTGGCGCCCCATCCGCCGTAGCCGTTGCCGCCATTACCCCCATTTCCCCCGCCATTGGCGTCACCGCCATTTCCACCGTAGCCATTTCCGGCGCTATTATGCGTACCGGGGCTGTCGGTATCGCCCGTGCCGGAACTTCCGCCGGTCGATGTGCCGAGGCAGCCCGCCAGCGCTCCCACTGCGGCCAACGTCACCACCGCCCTCCCCAGCCGTACGGTCCACCAGCCCGTGCCACGATCCCGGCCACGTTCTGCTCCACCATCCGGCGAGGCCAGCACCTACAACCTCCCGACCCGTACCGCGGCCGCATTCCGGCGCGCCCACAGCCACTTGACCGGCCGGCGCGCCATCATCCCCAGCATCAGCAAAGAACCCACCCACGGTAGCAATAGCAAAAAGATCTGCACGACACCCAACGCCGCCTCGGCCGTGTGACTGGCCGCCGCCGCCAGCTGCACTTGGTGGATCAAATAGACAAGCCGGTGCCACACCACTGGTAGCACTCGAGGAATTACGATGAGGAATCCGACCAGCCAGTACAACAGATAAGGCACCACGATAAGCACCCATAGGGTGATCGTTCGGCGGACCCAGGGCTTGAGTTCCTGCACCCGCGGATGGGTCGGCCGCCCGGGGATGATGCTCGCCAATACTGGCCCCATCCGACTGAACAGATCGGGCACACCAATGAGGTCACTAAGGATGTAGTAGCCATCCAAGCGGATCATCGGCAAAAACTGCGTCGCGGTCTCGATATGCAGCGCCACGATCGCCACCAACAGCCACGGTGCCTCGGTATACAGGTAAGCCAGGCTCATGCCAGCGATGAAAACCGCGTTGAAGTACACGCCTCCCAGGTCAGTGCGCAGCCGCCCAACCCGGCCCAGCCGGTAGGAGTCGGTCACCGTGCTATACAGCGCCGGCCACACCAGATACAACCCAAAGCCCATCACCCCAGGTCGGGCCCCCCCGTAGCGGCAGGCGCTGACGTGTCCGCACTCGTGAAATGCCGCCGAGGCCAAGAGCAAGCCGAGCACCAGCAGGGTCAACGCCGGCTGATAGATCAACGCAATGGCGCTGGGCACGATCTGTCCCAGCCCGCCTTGGGCAATGATCAGCACGTCCAGACCGATGAAGCCCGCGAGCGCAGCAAGGATCACCGGCGGCCAGAACATCGGCCCGAAGGCGCCGGCAATACGCCACACCGCCCGCTCCGGGACGATCCCGACCCGGAACTTCAACGCCAACAACGGATCAGACTTCAGCGCCGTCTTCGGTGCCTCGCCAGCTTGCCCCGTCTTCGGGTCTAGAGCCGCTGGATCAGCCGCCACGATCCCCGCCGGGCGTAACCGGTTTTCCACCAGAAACGCCACCTGTTCAGCCTGCACCACCTTGCCGAACTCGGCGCTAAGCACATCAGCGACCTGCGCCTGGTCCCGCTGACCATCCATGCTGGTCGCCAGCAGATACAGCAAGCGAGGCAGCTGGATGACTTGTCCATCGGACCGACGCACTATGTAGCGAGGCTCTTGAAATCCTGATCCCTGATATTCCCCGATCAGCTCAACCCCGTCAGCCAACCGCGGCACGGTGCCTACAGCGGTCTCAGAATCAACAGTAATACGCTCCGTATCGATGACACCCTCCCCCCGACTCGAAACTCACTCCGCCGAATCGAAAACCTGGCTGAACCGCACCGAATCGCAAGCGCCGACCGGAGGAGCTTTCCGGTAACATTACTTACTGCCGTCGAGCCTACCGACGCCCGCCGCCGTGTGCGCGACGAGCCGCTACCTAATTTGCCGGTGCCGCCGCGTAATGCTCAGCACCCACCGCAGTGCGGGAGGGGCGGCCATGCCCCGGCCACCCCCTACCGACACCGCAAAGCAATCGCCTGGTTATCGACAACAAGAGCTCGATACGAGCTCGATCAGCTGTAGCCTGCTCCGCCGGCACCGCCGGCACCAGCGCCACCCTCGCCACCGACACCAGAACCGGCGAAGTTGGTCTGATCACCTAGCAAGTTGACGTTGATGAGGTTGGCACCGAGACCGCCCCTGCCCTGACCACCGGCCCCACCCAGACCGCCGTTGCCACCACGGCCAACAGCGCTGAACAGCGACAACACCGTACGGGCGGGCAGCAGTTCCGCGTGCTGCCCTTCGAGCTCGGCCCCGCTCACTGCATCAGACATAGATCCTCCTAGGAAAGGTGCTCCCGTGGTCGTCAGATGACCCCGGGACTACGAACACCGCATCGGTGGCAGTACCGACTCGGCGCTACATACCTTGCCCACGGTTAGATCGATGTGGCAATCAGTAGCGGTACCTAACTCATATGGGCTCTCTACCTAGGCCATTCGTGGCACCCCACCTGGGGGAGACCATCTAGAGAACCAACATATTCCCTGGCAGGGCCCGGAGAGGCAGCTCGGGCGGGATGGCAGCGAATCGGGCCACCCCTCCCAGCCTACGGCGCCGCCACGGACAGGTGATCACCCGACGGCGCCGATTCGGCTCAGCTGCCCAGTGCGCCACCGCCACCGCCGTCAGAAGCGCCGCCGGCACCGCCGAAGCCGCTGCCAGCGTCGTTGGTCTGGTCGCCGAACAGGTCGATGTTCAAGATGTTGAGCCCCAGCCCGCCCCGGCCTTTGCCGCCCATGCCGCCGTCGCCACCGTTGCCGCCACGGCCGCCGCCACCCACGGTGTTGAACATCGACATCACGGTACGAGCCGGCAGCAACTCCACGTGCTGACCGTCGATCTCAGCAAAGTTCAGTGCGTCAGACATCTAAATCCTCCTAGGAAAGGTGGTCCCGGTTGAGCCGGGCCTGAACACTTCATCGGTGGCAGTACCGATTCAGTAATTGATACCTTGCCGTCCAGTAACCCGCGTAGCAATCAGTAGTCACACGTAACTACTCCCGGCCTACTACCTAGAACCGCAACGCTTCTCGAATACGTAGCCAGAAACGAGATCTACGGAGAACTCAGGACAGCGCCTACCTATGGCAGGACGATCTCGGACCTGATGGCACGACACGGTGGCGGCGCCGACCCCACCCACGCCCTCCACGGCCGCCGGCGATCCGCGGAACAGCGATAGGGCAGTACCGACCGGCCAGCAGCTCGACATGCGGCCCACCGATCTCCACAAGAGCACGATCTACGGCTGGAGTACCAGCGGGTAGAGCTACCGGGAACGCCGGTAAGCGGATGGGAGGGGTGGCCACGATGCGGCCACCCCTCCCATAAAACCGCCGCGCTTATCCAGAATCCGCATTGCCCCTATTCCCTCTGGATAGTCAGCGTTACCGACTAGACTCAGCTCTTGTCGGCTCCAGAGGCGCCACCGTTGGCGGTGCCGCCCGCTCCACCGACACCGTCACCGGCGCTGTTGGTCTGGTCACCGAACAGGTCGATGTTCAACAAGTTAACGCCGATGCCGCCGCGGCCGGCGCCACCGGCGCCACCGGTGCCACCGTTGCCGCCACGGCCGCTGCCACCACCAGTGGTGCTGAGCAGCGACATCACGGTACGAGCCGGCAGCAACTCCAGGTGCTGGCCGTCGATCTCAGCAAAGCTCAGTGCATCAGACATCTAATCCTCCTAGGAAAGGTTGTCCCGGCAGTCCCCGGGACGACAATGCTTCATCGGCGGCATTACCGATTTCGGCATGACCAACTTTGCCCGCATACAGGTTATGAGGCAATCAGTAGTCACACGTAACTCACCCCAGTGGACTACCTAAGTAATGCGACCTTGGCAGCGAGCCAATCTTGCGGATCTGTAATATCAACGGCTTTCGCCGTACATCCACGCCGACATAAACTACGAACACTGCAGGCCGGTAGGGGCGGACCGTACGGCCGCCCCTACCGCCGAAATCCTAGGCCAAGCGACGACGCTGATCGCTGGAAATGAAGCTGCCCAACTCAGCCCCTGAATGCGCCAGCACCACCAGTGGCAGCGCCACCATCGGCCGAGCTGTCGGCCGAGCCACCGGCGCCGCCTTCGCCACCGGTCGCCTGGTTGTACACGTTGCCGTCCTCGATGTAGAACCAGTTGCCAAAGATCGCAGCCTTGCCGGTGCCCTCGCCGCCGACGCCGCCGGTGCCGGCCGGTCCGCCCTTGCCACCCGGTCCGCCGTTGCCGGCGTCGCCGCCCTTGGGACCAGCAGGGGTGCTCACCATTGACAGGACGGTGCGGGCCGGCAGCAGCTCCACGTGCTGGCCGTCGATCTCCGCAAAGCTCAGTGCATCAGACATCAAGTCCTCCTCCTCAGAAAGGTAAGTCCCGGTCACCCGGGCGCAGTCAACCCACGTCATCGGCGACAATTACCGATTCAGCACCCCATACCTTGCCGAGAAGTGACGTCATACGGCAATTCGTAGCCGCACGTAAATCCGCCAGGTCGACTACCTAGCAGCGGAGTCGCTTTTCAGCACCTAGCCAGTGGCCATTTTTTACGGAGATCGCGGGCACCGGTTACCGACACGCACTACGCAGTCAAGGCGCGCGGGGAGCCGATGGGACGCTGCGCAGCAGGTCGCGCAATCCGTCGGCGTCGAGCAGGTCCGCGGGTTGCAGCGTTCGGTTGTCACGGACATAGTGAAATGCCGCACGTACCCGTTCCAGCGGTGCGCCGGACAGCGCCGACCAGGCCAGCCGGTAGGCGGCCAGCTGCACGCTCACGGCGCGCAGCGTCGCCTCGTCGGGCACCATCCCGGTCTTCCAGTCGACCACTGTCCAGCCGCCATCGGCGTCGGCGAACACTGCATCCATCCGACCACGCACGCCCACCCCGTCCAACACCGTTTCGAAGGGCACCTCGACGTCGTGCGGGCAACGCAGCGCCCATTCGCTGGCGAGGAAAGCGGCCTGAAGCGATTCGAGTTCGGCGTTCGGGGCGGCACCCTCATCGGCAGCGCCAGGCAACTCGTCGTGATCGATCAGCCGAGTACAGCCGAACCGGCGTTCCAGCCACGCGTGAAAGGCGGTACCGCGGCGAGCCATCGGATTTGGTGCGAACGGCAGCGGCCTGCGCAGCCGCGCGGCCAGCGCCAATGGGTCCGCGGCGAGCTCCACCAACTGGCTCACCGACAGGTGTGCGGGCAGTACGACGCGTTGCACAGCGCGGTGGGCGACCCGCTCCGCCAGCAACACGTCGATCTCGCGCTGCCAACCCGCTGCGCTGCGAGCTGGTGAGTGCCGATCGGAGTCGGCGACCGTCAGCGCGTCGTGCACCAGCTGTGCGCCCTCAGCGACGGCATCGCGCCGCGGGCCCAGCGGGTCAATCGGTGCCGGTGCGCACCGCGGTTCGGTGTCCAGCGGGTTCGCCTCGCCTTCGGCGGGGGCTGCGGCCCATTGATCGATCACACACTGTTCGACGTCGCGGATCTCCAACAGGAACTGCGATGGCGACCGGGGTGCGCTGCCGGCCTCGCCCCAATGGTGGCCACTGACCAGCAAGGTCTGCTCTGCACGAGTCAGCGCTACATACATCAGCCGGCGTTCCTCGGTCAGCCTGCGGGTGTCAAAGGCCTCCTCGTGGTCCGCGACGGTCCCGGCGAGCTCCTTCTGATCAGCAGCAGCGGGCAGTGCCAGGTCGGGGAGGTCGGCCCGGTCGCCCCGCAGCGCCACCGGCAGCTCGGTGACCGTCCGCAGCCACGACGAACTCTTCTTGGCTCCTGGGAACACCCCATCCACCAGGTGCGGGACGGCCACCAGCTGCCATTCCAGGCCTTTGGCCGCGTGCACGGTGAGTATCTGCACGCGGTCGTGGGCGACCTCGACCTCACCCGGCGCAAGGCCGTCTTCGGCTTCCTCGGCGGTGGCCAGGTAGTCCAACAGCCCGGGCAGGCCGGCCAACGGGCTGGCCGCAGCGAAGTCCGCGACCACGCCGGCAAAGGTGTCCAGATGGGCCCGGCCGGCGGGACCGAGGCGGGCCAGCGTCTCGATGTCGAGGAGCAGGGTCCGTTCGGCATCGGCGACCAGGTCGGTCAGCGGCTGCGTGACACGGCGACGCAGCGCCCGCAGCTCGGCGGCCAGGGCGCACAGCCGTCGGTAGCCTCGCTCGGAGTACCGGGCCGGATCGCCGGGCGAGTCGAGCGCATCGACCAGCCCCGCCTGGTCGGCGGCTTCCCCAGGTAGCTCGCCCGGTAAGGCAGCCAGCACCTGCTCCGGGGTACTGCCCGCGTCCCCAGTGCCCGGGCCCGACGGAGTCCAGTGATCCATCGCCAGCTCTCGGGCACGCCGCCACAGACTGGCTAGATCCGCCGCGCCGAGCCGCCACCGTGCACCGGTCAGCAGCCGCACCGCGGCGGTGCCGGCCAGCGGATCGACGAGCAACCGAAGCACGCTCACCAGGTCGCGGACCTCTGGCGTAGCGAGCAACCCGCCCAGGCCTACCACCTCGACAGGAACATCACGCGCATGCAACGCGGCAGCCAACGCCGCCATGTCCGCGCGGCGGCGCACCAGCACCGCGGCGGTCAGGGCGCCGTGGGCACCCGCTGGCGAGTGCCAGCGGTCGGCGATGGCGCCGGCAACCCAGTCCACTTCGGTACGGACGTCGGGCAGCAGCGCACAGCGAACCTCGCCGGATTCGGCACCGTCCCTGCAACGCAACTCGCCGACGCGCACCGGGCCGCCGCGAAGCTCGCCGGAGATCGCGTTAGCGACCGCGAGCACCTCGGGGGGGTTGCGGAAGCTGGTGAGCAGCCCGCGGGTCACGGCGGGGGTCCCGTCGTTGCACGGAAAGTCAGCGGTGAACCGGGGTAGGTTGGCCGCTGAGGCACCACGCCAGCCATAGATCGACTGGCAAGGGTCACCGACCGCGGTGACTGGGATCGCGCGCTCTGGCGTTGCCGCGCTGCCGAACAATGACCGCAACAGCACCCGCTGGGCATGCCCGGTGTCCTGGTATTCGTCGAGCAGCACGGCGCCGAAGCGAGCCCGCTCGCTCGCGCCGACCTCCAGATGGTCGCGCGCCAGCTTCGCCGCGATGCCCATCTGATCGCCGAAGTCGAGCACGGCCTCGCGCCGCTTGAGCTCGGTGTAGCGCTCCACCAGCGGCAACATGGCCAGCCGGGACCGCTGGCTACGTACTACCGGCTTGAGGTCGGCGCGCAGCGGGCCTCGCTGGCGTGGCGTCGGCGAAGCCGTGACCAGCGCCGTAATGATCGCCTCGGTGGCGTCCCGCAGCTGCTCCGGCTCGCACAAGTGCTCAGCAAGCTGCCCAGCCAACCCGAGAACCCAACCGGTGACCGTGTGCGGCACCTTCCCCTCGAGGTGGAGGTCCGGCTCCCAGCCGGCGGTGACCCGGTGCGCAAGCTGCCACGCGCCGGTCTCAGTGAGCAGCCGAGCCCCCGGATCGGTAGGCAGCCGCAGCGCATGCTCAGCTACCAGCCGGCCGGCGTAGGCGTGGTAAGTGAGCACGGTGGCCTCATCGGCCAGCACCGCGGCCCTACGCTGCCCGGTGGCGTCGAGTCGATCCAGCACCGCCGAACCGGCGAGCCGGCGCAGCCGGGCCCGGACCCGCTCGGCGAGCTGCTGGGCCGCCTTGCGGGTGAACGTCAGGCCGAGCACGCGGTCCGGGGTGACGTATCCGTTGGCGACCAGCCACACCACTCGGGCCGCCATCGTCTCGGTTTTACCCGATCCGGCACCGGCGACCACGAGAGTGGGACCCGCCGGATCGGCGGCGATGACAGCAGCCTGCTCCTCGGTCGGAAACGCGATCCCAAGTTCGGCGGCCAGCTCCGCGGGCTCGATGCAGGTCTGCACCATCGTCATTGCGTGACCTGACGACCGGAGTCGTGCAGCGGGCAGGCGATCTTCGAGGGACACCGCGCGCAGTCGCCGTTGTCGACCGCGAAAAATTCCGGGCCCGCGGTGCGCCGAACAGCTTCGTACACGACGTCGTACCAGCGCGCCATCGCCGCCGGATCCAACGGCCGTTGATCGCGCTGCACCGATGCGGCGTTTCGCGCCGAGACCGCCACGATGCAGGCCCCACCAGGTTCGGTGGACAGGCCGTGTTCGGCGAAGGCACCGCAAGCGGCAGCAAGCTGGTAGACGGCCAGCTGCGGGTGGCCCTGCGCGGCCTCTTTGGTGACCGGGACCTTGCTCGTTTTCACGTCGACGATCACTGGACGGCCGTGGCGGTCGCACTCCAACCGGTCCACCCGTCCCTGAAGCAGCACCGCCACGCCGTCAGCAGCGCCTGGCGCAGGGGGAAGCTGCACTTCGAAGGCCTGCTCACAACCGACTTCAGTAAGCTCACCACGGCTCGCGTTCCACCAGTCGCGGAAGATCGCGACCATCTCGCGAACCCGCTGCTGCTCGGCGCGGGAGTACCACGGGGCACCCGCATCGACGCTGGCCCAAGCCTCAGCCAGCGCTATTTCGAGCTGCTGGTCGCTGGCACCGGCCGCAGCCGCCTGGACCAACCTGTGCACTAGCGACCCGGTGACTGCGGGCAGCGCCCGGACGTCGTCGCCACCGTGACGGGTGAGTAACCATCGCAAGGGGCAGCTCGACACGAGCTCCACCAGCGACGGTGACACCCGGGCCGGCTCACCCGGCATCCGCAGCGGGGCGTCAGTCGACAACGGTGCTAACCCATACCAGACGTCGGGGTGCGCGCCAGCCACCCCGGCATCCGCGAGTTGCGCCAAACCGGCCGCAGCGCTGCCCCGCCGCACGCTGTCCTCGGCGGGATCACAGCACACCCGGCGCAGCTCCGCGACGAGCTCGGGCAGGATCAGCCCGCGTTCCCGAGGTTGTACCGGTCGCTCGTGTGTCGACGCGTCGGCGCCCTCGAGCTCGTCGAGAAACCGAGACGGCTGTTCGTCTTCTCCTCGTACCGCGCTGACCAGCAAACTGTGTCGCGCTCGGCTGGCGGCCACCAGCAGCAGCCGCCGTTCCTCGGCCAGCAGCGGCGCGGTGCGCGAAACCGTGGTGGATTCGACTCCCGCGGTGACGTCGACCAGATGTTCCACGCCGAGCAGGGAACCGCGCAGCCGCAGATCCGGCCAACTCCCCTCCTGCACACCAGGAACCGCGACGAGTGCCCACTCCCGGCCGGCTGCGGCATGCACGGTCGCCACGGTGACTGACTCGCCCTGTGGCGACCGCGCAGCCAGCGAGTCGCCAGGTATCTGCTGGTCAGTGAGGTAGTCGCAGAAGCCAAGCAGGCCGGCCGGACCACCATCGGCGCCGGGTAGTCGATCGGCATACCGGGCGGCGGCGTCGAACAACGCGACCACCGCGTCGAGGTCCCGGTCGGCCTGCGCACCAGCCGTGCCGCCGCGCGCCGCGATAGCTGCCCAACGCTGCGCGAGCCCACTGGCCTGCCACAGCTGCCACAACACTTCCTCAGCGCTGTCCCCTCGCCGGGCGGCCGCCGCGGTAGCGGTGAGCAGGCCGGCCAGCCTTGCGGCCGGCGCCGCAGTGTGCTCGTCGAGCCCGTCCAGCGTGCTTATATCCGGCTCGCGGTCCGGGCGCAGCAAGTCGACCAGCAGCGCGCCGCTGGTTCGCCCATCCCCGGCGACGAGCTCGCTGCGGCGCAGCTCCCGACGCAACCGGCGCAATGCCAGCGGGTCGGCTCCGCCCAGCGGGGAGGTCAGCAGCGCAGTCGCGGTTTCCTCGTCAAGGGCGCCTGGTTGTACCGCGGAGCGCAACACCGCCAGCATCGGTACCACCGCGCCTTGACGGGCCACCGGCAACTCCTCGCGCGGCGCCGCCACGGGCACGCCCGCCGCGAGCAGCGCACGGCGCAGCACCGGCAGCGCCCGTGCGGTCGAGCGCACCAGTACCGCCATGTCCGACCAGGGCACACCGTCGAGCAGATGGGCGCGGCGGAGCTGATTGGCCACCCAGGACGCCTCGGTCGCGGCGGAACCGAAGACCCGAACGGCGACCTCCCCACCAGGCTGCTCCCCCGCCGGACCACGCAGGTCTCCACGTGGGCCGGGCAGCCGGCTGGCGAGCCGACAGACCGCGGCCCGGACCACCGGGGCCATCCGGTGATCGATGGACAGCCGGATGACCGCGGGACCGCCGGTGGTGAGCAAACTGGGGTCCGCGCCACGGAAAGAGAAGACCGTCTGGTCAGGATCGCCGAACAGCAGCAGCTCGTGGGCACCCGCACCGAGCCGGGTCACTAGCGCGGCCTGCAACGGGTCGAGATGTTGGGCATCGTCAACAATCAGGTGACGCACCCGGTCGGATTCCCGACGCATCACCTCAGCATCGGTGTCGAGCACCAGCAGCGCCGCGGACACCAGCTCAGCGGCGTCCAGCGGGGGCGCGGTGGCTTGCGGGGCGGCGGTACCCACCGACCCACGCAGCAACATCACTTGCTCGTAGGTGCGGAAAAAGCGCCCGGCCGCGACCCATTCGTCGCGCCCCGTGCTGCGGCCGAGCGCGATGAGATCCTCCGGCGCGAGTCCACGCTCCGCGGCGCGCATCAGCAGATCCCGCAGCTCAGCTGCGAAGGCCGGCAGGCCCAGCGCGGGCCGCAGCCGCGCCGGCCAGCCTCGGCCGCCAACCCCACGCTGGCCCGCCAGCAACTCCCGGATCACCACGTCCTGATCAGGGCCGGATAGCAACCGGGGCGGCGGCAGGTCCTGCAGCTGCGCCTGCAGGCGCAGCACGGCGAAGGCATAGGAGTGCACGGTGCGGACCAGCAATTCCCGCACCGTCGGCGTCACTCCGTGCGCCACGAGACGCTCGACGATGCGATCCCGCAAGTCGGCGGCAGCCCGGCGGCTGGAGGTCAGTACCAACACCCGCTCGGGATCCACCCCCCGAAGCACCCGATCCGCCACCGTGTCCGCCACGAGAGTGGTCTTGCCGGTACCCGGGCCGCCCAGTACCCGCAGCGGCCCGCCAGCGTGTTCCAGCACCCGGCGGGCGTCGGGACTCCAAACGGCCACCTGCGCAGTGGCGGTAACGGCACGAACCAAGACAGGCACGGAGCGCATGCAACCACGCCACTCCGACAGTCCACGGCGCGGGAGGATGCTAGCGATGAACGTCGACGATGTGGAGCGGGTACGCGCCGCGGTAGCCGCTATCCCCCCGGGCTCGGTACTCGCTTACGGACAGGTCGCCGCCCGCGCCGGCCTGCCGGGCCGGGCCCGGCTGGTGGGTCGCATCCTCGCCGAGGACGGCGACGACCTGCCGTGGCACCGAGTACTGCGCGCTGACGGGACTCCCGCGCCACATCTCGCCGCCGAGCAACTGGCCCGGCTGCGCGACGAGGGTGTGCCAGCCGAAGGAGGGCGTGTCTTGATGACTCCGCGCCGTAGGCCTCAGGACGCCGGGCGGTACACCTGCAGCAAGACGCCGCTGGAGTAGCGCACGAGGTCGGTGAGCTCAAGCGCGATCTTGTCCCGCTGATCGGGGAAGATCGTCAGACCGCCACCGACCATGACCGGAAAAACCATCAGCCTCAGCTCGTCGACCAGGCCGCGAATCAACAGCCTGCGCACAAGCGTGGCGCTGCCCGCGACGAGGATCGGGCCGCCGTCGCCCTTCTTCAGGCTGGTCACGGCGGCGGGGATGTCACCGGTGACCGCAGTGGCGTTCCATCCGAGCTCACCAAGCGAAGTCGTGACGACGTGCTTGGGCATGGCGTTCATCTTGTCGGCGAACTCACCCTTTCGTTGCGGCCATGCCGCCGAGAAGCCCTGGTAGGTGATCCTTCCCAGCAGCAGCGACTCGGCTTCGAGGGTCTCTTGGAGTTTGTAGGCGTACAGCTCAGGGACGCCGTACGGGATCGTCCAGCCCGAATGTGGGTGCGTCGGCTCGCCACCAGGTGCCTCGACGACGCCGTCGACGGTGATGAACTCCGTAACGATCAAGGTGCGCATGGAAGATCCTCTCTCCGCGGGTCAGGTGTTGGACCCCACGGCCAAGTGAAAATCATCGCCTGCACCCAGACCGATCGTCCTAGCGGAGTATCCCGGAACACGAGGTCCCACGACTAAACCCCACCAGCAAATCAGGCTGACTAGCAACAGCACTTGGTGTCGCGTCATTGCCGCCGCCGGCCAAGAATCATTTTACGAGCCGATGGTATTGTTACACTGTGCCGCATCACTGAAGTGTTTCCTTTATGAGAATACCGATCTGAGCGGCGTTCAACTGGCCATGTTACGATATGTAAATCGTCCGGAAACTCTACGATACAGATCGCTACCTACGCCTGTCTCAATGTCATCGACCGAGCGTGAACACCCACAGCGTGGGCCACATCGTCCGAGGTAGCAGCGGTGGCGGGATTCCGCTGGACAGAGTCGAACTGTGAACGGCGTGTTACGTTCGCCGCACCATCGTCTCAACAACGATGTGAGCAGCGGCTACCCATCTTGAACGCCAAGAAAACACCGTCTAGGGTAAGTGAGCTAGGCCCCTGAATGATTACCCCTCAGAAAAGGTGGCGTCCGTGGCCGATACCCGCGACGAAGGCTCGAGTGTTGGAGTCGGCACCGACTTCGCCGATTCACTGCTGCGCATCGGCAGGCATTTCCAACGCGGGGAAACTTCAGAGGATTTGCGCACGTTACATCAGATCGGTGGCCGTTCGGCTGACGTTTTCTACCGGGACCGCTGGGCTTACGATAAAGTGGTTCGCTCGACCCACGGGGTGAATTGCACCGGTTCCTGCTCGTGGAAAATCTACGTCAAGGACGGGATTATCACGTGGGAAGCTCAGCAGACCGACTACCCGTCGATCGGGCCGGACAAGCCAGAGTATGAACCACGCGGATGCCCGCGCGGTGCGTCGTTTTCGTGGTACACCTACTCCCCCGCCCGAGTGCGTTACCCGTATGTGCGCGGCACGCTGCTGGAGCTGTACCGGGAAGCCAAGCAGCGCCTCAAGGACCCGGTGCTGGCGTGGGCCGACGTGGCCGACGACCCGGAGAAGGCCCGCCGGTACAAGGCGGCCCGCGGCATGGGTGGATTCGTGCGTGCCGAGTGGTGGGAAGCGACCGAGATCGCTGCGGCCGCGCATGTGCACACGATCAAACGCTACGGTCCCGACCGGGTCGCCGGATTCTCGCCGATCCCGGCGATGTCGATGGTCAGTCATGCCGCCGGGGCCCGATTCATCTCGCTGATCGGTGGCGCCATGCTGTCGTTCTACGACTGGTACGCCGATCTTCCGGTGGCCTCGCCGCAGGTATTCGGCGACCAGACAGATGTGCCCGAATCCGCCGACTGGTTCGACGCCGGCTACCTGATCATGTGGGGTTCCAACGTCCCAGTCACCCGTACCCCGGATGCGCATTACATGACCGAGGCCCGCTACCGGGGTCAGAAGGTGGTCGTCGTGTCGCCGGACTATGGCGATCACACGAAATTCGCCGACGAGTGGTTGCCGGCGCGGCCAGGAACCGACGCCGCGCTGGCGATGTCGATGGGTCATGTGATCCTGAAAGAATTCTTCGTCGATCGCCAGACGCCCCGTTTCACCGACTACGTCAAGCGCTTCACCGACTTGCCATTCCTGGTGGCCCTCGACAAGCGAGGCGACGCGTACGTTCCCGGCAAGTTCCTCACCGCAACCGATCTGGGCGACACCAGCGAAGGTGCCGAATCCAAGACCGTATTACTCGATGGAACGACCGGCGAACCGGTGGTGCCGAACGGGTCGCTGGGTCACCGGTTCACCCGCTCCGGGGAAGGTCAGTGGAACCTCGACCTGC
>JAVXWL010000130.1:0-26101 GCA_032230565.1 Pseudonocardiales bacterium
GAGCGCCGTCCAACTGAACCTTAGCATGATCATCGGCAGCGAGCCGTCAGCGGAAGCGGCGCGACGAGTCCGCGCGGGTGGATTCACACTGCTACGTCGCCGCGGCTCAGCGGCACACACAACACTCCCGGGTACGCGGACGCACGGCTGATCAGCGTTCACACAGAAGAGGTCATCACGTTTTAGATCAACAACTTCATGCCTCCGGTGGGCCGACTCCGGGGCAGGCCACGGCTGGGTACCAGCGTGGTGGGATACGGGACGCTTGATGTTCGGCGCTTTCGCACCGGAAAACAAGGTTAGCCACCTTAACTTGTGAAGTTACCCTCCTCCCACCCCACCAGTCGACTGCAGCAGGACACACGTCGTACATCCACCGCTACACCAACAACCACCGTGGACCCAATCTGGGAATCACCTCCAACCCTACGGCCAAGCAGGTGATCAGCTCAACCAAGATCAGGCCGTGGCCAGGCCGTGGGAGGCTGTCAGACCGCGACAACCAACGACAATCGTCCAGTGACATTGCTCCTGCTCTCCGAGCTGCGCACCGCATTACGGCTGGTCAGCATAAACCCGTGACACACCTACGACGTCTGATCATTTCATTGGAAGTGCTGTCCTGCGGTTTCGGGTCGGGAACCACATGATCAGTCCGTGACCAAGCCATCGGAGGCGCGGAGGCCTCGGCCCGAACATCTCGCACTGGCGCAGGCCGCAACCTGCTCCGAGATTCATTGCGAGTCGGCACCGTGTTCCCATCTCGGCCCCGACCACGTGCACTCGCTCAGCAGATCACGAAACGACCTTGTCGTGGTTTAACGATCACCGTTGGTTGAAACCCTTATGTAGATGGGTCAGGCGATCGGTTGGCGAACAGTGCTTCGTCGACTCCGACGGCGGTTCTGCGGAGTCCCCTGTCGGCGCGACCGTCCGGCCTCACGCTATGTAAGGAGAGTGAGTAGTCGATGTTGGTCGAAAGCGAGTTCGAGGTTGCTGCACCGCTCGAGCAGGTGTGGAAGCACATGCAAGACGTGCCGCGTATCGCGCCTTGCTTGCCTGGCGCCGAGCTCATCGACGTCAACGGCGATGTGTACAAGGGGCGAGTGACGACCAAGATGGGGCCGGTGAAACTCCAATTCATGGGCACGGCCAAGATCGTCGAGCGGAACGAGTCCGCCAAGCGAATCGTGATGGATGCGTCCGGGTCGGAGGAAAAAGGCAAGGGCCAGGCCACCATGAAGGTGACCTCGACGATGGCGCCTTCAGGAAGTGGGACGCGCGTGAAGGTGGCTCAGGATATCCAGCTTTCCGGCGCTGCTGCACAGTTTGGCAGGGGCATGGTCCAGGACGTCACGAGTGTGATCATGAAGAGTTTCGCCAAGTGCCTCGCCGATGATATTGGGCGGTCCTCCCGTGGCGAGGCAGCCATAAAACGCGAGGCTGTCCCAGTAAAAGGTTTCAGCATCGGCATGCAGGCGGCGATGACTGCGCTGAAACGATTCTTCGGTCGGCTTTTCGGTCGAGTGGATGCGCCATAACCATACAGGGCCGGTATAATTTTGTCCGCGATGGCCTAGCCGCACTGGCTAGTTGACTTCGCCGTCGTAACACAGCTGAGCTGAGATTAGTACATGCCGGACTTGGCATGCGACCTTAAACAAACGGGTCGGGTGGGTACTGTCTTGTCTGTAGAGTCGTTATGCCGCGGCGGTGGAGCTGGCCGCACTAGCATCGCTCGATTGGGTGCAAATAGAACGATGTGTACCGGCACCGGGAGGTTGGCACCCTTCAACGTTGGGCTATCTCGCCGAGACTGGTGGGCGCCTCGCTCATCAAATCGCGTGAAGGGACTTATACATGGCTGTCAGCATTTTCGATCCCGGTGCGCTGCACGGGTCCGCGGTCACCGATAGGGGCGGCAAGAAGCTCGGCAAGGTGTACTCGGTGTACTACGACAACGAAACCGATCGTCCGGAGTGGGTAGCGGTCAAGAGTGGGCTGTTCGGCACGCACATATCGTTGGTACCGCTGGGGAACGCCGAGTTTGACGGCCGCGAGCTGCGGGTGCCTTACGATAAGGACCAGATTAATGCGGCGCCGCACCATGACCCTGACCGCGAGCTGAGTCCCAGTGACGAGGCGGAGCTGTTCCGCCACTACGGCATGCCCTACGGCAACCCGACCGCTGCCGAGGAAGATCGTCCGATCGCTCGCGACCCGCGCGCCGACGATGCGATGACTCGCTCCGAGGAGGAGCTCCAGGTCGGCACCGAAGCTTATGAAGCCGGACGGGTACGGCTGCGTAAGTACGTGGTGACCGAGAATGTCACGCGGACCGTACCTGTCAGCCGTGAGGAGGTCCGAGTCGAGCGCGAACCGATCACCGAGTCCAACCAGAGTGCCGCCATGGAGGGGCCCTCAATTTCGGAGGCAGAGCATGAGATCACCCTGCATGAGGAGCGCCCCGTCATCAGCAAGCAGGCGGTGCCGAAGGAGCGCGTGCGGTTGGACACCGACACGGTGACCGAACAGCGGCAGGTCAGCGACCAGCTTCGCAAGGAGCAGATCGACGCGGAGAGCGTCGATGCGGACCGCCACAGTCGTTGAGCAGCTGCCATTGCGCTGATCGCAGGGTCAGGCGCCGAAGGAGCGTTCTACGACGGCGCGGGCTCTGCGGGTCGTGCGGCGGTACTCGTCGACCACCTCGCCGGGGTCGCTGTCTGCGGAGCGCCCTAGCGCCCTGGCCACGGCAGCCAGTTCCCGGCCGGATGTGGGCAGTTGGTCGACCTGCTTGCCCCGAACCAGAGTGAGAACGTTGCGAGTCTTGGTCGCGAGCTTCCAGGCAGCCAGCAGGGCCTCGGCATCGGCGGTGGCGAGTAATCCGGCGGATGCCGCGGCCTGCAGCGCTGTCGTGGTGGATGGGGTGCGTAGCGCCGGGATGTGATGAGCATGCTGCAGCTGCAGCAGCTGGATGGTCCACTCCACGTCGGCCAGTCCGCCACGGCCGAGCTTGGTGTGGGTGGTGGGATCGGCGCCACGGGGTAGCCGTTCTGAGTCGACTCTGGCCTTGATCCGCCGGATCTCGGTGGCTTGGCGTGCACTCAATCCACCAGGTGGGTAGCGCGCCGGCTCGATCATCGAAATGAACTGCTCCCCCAGCTCCCTGTCGCCGGCGATTGGTCTGGCTCGTAGCAACGCCTGCGCCTCCCAGGGCTGTGCCCACTGGGCGTAGTAGGACTGGTAGGACGCCAGGGTCCGTACCAGCGGGCCAGAGCGCCCCTCCGGACGCAGCCCAGTGTCTACCACCAAAGGCGGGTCCTGGCTGGGTGAGCCGAGCAGGCTGCGCGCCGACTCGGCGACTGAGGTGGCGAAACGCATGGCGTCGGTTTCAGCTGATTGGCCTACCGCCGCGCTGACGAACAGTACGTCGGCGTCGGAGTTATAGCCCAGCTCGGCGCCGCCGAGTCGGCCCATTGCGATCACCGCTAGCCGGGCCGGCTCGGCCTGCCGGCGTTCGATCTCAGCCCGCAGCGCGACGTCGAGTGCGGCCGCCAACACTGCGGTCCACACCGATGACAGCGCAGCGCACACCGCGTCGACGTCAAGTAGTCCCAGGAGGTCAGCGCAGGCGATCCGGAACAGTTCATGGCGCCGCAGCGCCCGAGCCGCCGTTACCGCGGCACCAAGATCACGGTAGCGGGCTGCGGCGGAGCGCAACGACATCGCCACCTCCGCCGGGTCCCGGCCTGCCAACTCCTGCGGGTCGGCTAGTAGCTGTAGCGCCTCCGGTGCCCGCACCAGCAGGTCGGCCACCATCCGGGAGGCACCGAGCAGGGCCATCAGCCGCTGCGCCACGGCACCCTCATCGCGCAGTAACCGCAGGTACCAAGGGGTGTCGTCGAGCGCCTCAGAGACCCGGCGGTAGGCGGCCAGCCCACGGTCGGGATCGGGGGTGTCGGCGAGGAACTCCAGTAGGACGGGCAACAGCGCGGACTGGATCGCTGCGCGCCGCGAAACCCCGTCGGTGAGCGCTCGCAGATGCCCCAGCGCACCCTGTGGTGAGGCGTAACCCAGTGCCGCCAATCGGGCTTTCGCCGAGGTCTCCGTCAACCGGTACGCCTCGGTGGGCACCTTAGCCACAGCCTCCAGCAACGGCCGGTAGAACAGCTTCTGGTGCAACCGGCGCGCCCGGTGCGAGTGCCGGGTGTGCTCGATTCGCAACACCTCGAGCGCATCGTGGCGACCGTCGGGCCGCATCCCCGCGGCGCGGGCTAGCCAGCGCCACGCCGCGATGTCATCATCGGCCGGGAGCAGGTGAGTGCGGCGCAGCTTCTGCAGCTGCAACCGGTGCTCGAGCAGGCGTAGAAACCGGTAAGAGGCCGCCAGGTTCGCTGCGTCGTCTCGACCGACATAGCCGCCTTCGCCCAACGCCGCCAACGCCGCCACGGTGGGTGCGACCCGCAGCGACTCGTCGGTGCGGCCGTGCACCAGTTGCAGCAGTTGCACAGCGAACTCCACGTCGCGCAGCCCGCCGTGACCCAGTTTCAGCTCTCGGTCGACCAGCTCAGCGGGCACGTGCTCGGCGACCCGGCGTCGCATCGCCTGAACCTCGGACACGAAGTTCTCCCGTCCCGCCGCGGTCCACACCATCGGCCCGACGGCCTCCAGATAGCGCCCGCCGAGCTCGATGTCACCGGCGACCAAATGGGCTTTGAGCAGCGCCTGAAACTCCCAGGTCTTAGCCCACCGGCGGTAGTAGGCCAGGTGCCCTTGCAACGTGCGAACCAGCGCGCCGGCCTTACCCTCGGGGCGCAGCGCCGCGTCGACCTCGAAGCACGCCGACGCCACCCGCATCGTCGCCGAAGCCAGCTTGGTGGCGGCACCTAGCTCGTCTTCGGAGTCACCCACGAAGATCACGTCCACGTCTGAGACGTAATTGAGCTCGGAGGCACCGCACTTGCCCATCCCGATCACAGCGAGCCGGGGCGGTTGACCGTCCGGCGTCACCTCCGCCATCCCGACGGCCAGGGCAGCGCGCAGCACCCCAGCGGCGAGTTCCGCGAGCGCCGCTGCGATCTGTTCGAAGGGCACCACCGGCAACTCCGGCTCCACCACGGCCGCTAGGTCGGCGGCCGCGAGCTCGGTGATCAGCTCCCGGTAGGTCACCCGCAACGCTCGCTGGGCCGCGACGCCAGTCAGCGTCGCGCGGTTGGTTGGAGATGCGGGATCCGTGCCGACCGCAACGAGCAACCGCTGCGCCGCCCGCTGCGCCCAGGCCGGTCTAACCGCCTCTGGACTGGCCAGCGCATGCCAGCGCTGCGGGTTCGCGACCAGATGATCGCCGAGCGCGGTCGACGAACCCAGCACCCCGAGTAAACGTCCACGCACCCCGGGGTCCCGGCGCATCATTGCGTCGACCTCGACCCAACCGTCCCCGATCGCATGGCCAAAACGGGCCAGGGTGCGCAGCGCCAGATTCGGGTCTGGCGCTCGGGACAGCGCCCACACAATGTCCTCGGCATCTCGGCGGACCTGCCCGTTATGCCACCAACCCAACCGCGTCAGACTCTCGGCAGCGCCCCCCTCAGTGATTCCCAGCCGCGCCAGGGAAAGCGCGGTCCGCCTGCCTTCGGTCACCAGCGCTCCAGACGCTAATGACCCAGCAGCGGCAGAGCCACCCGGTCAGCGGCCTGGGCCAGCTCCCCTGCGGCCAACGCCACAAACCGAGTCGCCAACGGCTGCCATGTTTCCGCGATATCGGCGTGCACCTGCTGCAGATGATCAGCATCGAGCTGCCACACTGGAAAAATCCCCGCGGTGTCACGCCGAGCCCAGGACAGCACAGTGGCCGGCGAGGTCTCGATATGGCACTGGAGACCATAACCGGCAGTGCCGACGCGGAAAGCCTGGTTCGCATGCCGTGGGGAAGACGCGAGCAGGGTGGCTCCCGGCGGCAGCCGGTGTATCTCGTCGTGGTGGAACTGGATGACGTCGGGAGTCAGTGGCAACTGCGCGAACAGCGGGTCATTCGCGGCAGCGTCGCGCTTAGCGATGAGTAGCGTGCCGGCCTCAGGGCCGTCGACCGCCCGGCGTACCGCGCCACCGGTGGCCGCCGCCAGCAGCTGACCACCAAGGCAGATCCCGAGCACCGGCAGCCGGCGGGCGACCGCGCCCGCGAGCAACCACCGCAGCCCGGCCAACCAGGGATGATCGGCGTCGTCATACGCGCCCATCTCCCCACCCATGCAGACCACCCCGTCGACACCGTCGAGGCCGTCAGGAACCCCGTCGGTCGCTGGGCGACACAATCTGAGATCCGCCCCCGCCTCCACCAGCCAGTCCCCCAGCCGCTCCGCCGGGTCGACGTCGGACGGTTGCAGCACCAACAGCCGGGTCGTCACCCTCACCAGGCTAGCTGGTTCCCTCAACCGCCATTCGGAGCCGAATCGCAGTCGGCGGTAGCCCGGCCGTCGCCATTCAGAGCCGAATCGCGACGCCGGCCAAAGGCGATCTCTACAGCATCGTGCATCGGGCGGAAGCCGATCCGCGGGTAGATCGCATTGCTGATCGGGTTCGACAGGTCGGTACTCAGCACCACGTGTTTCGCGCGGGCCTGCTGTGCCCAGCTTGCGGCTGCTGCAGTGACCGCACTGCCGTAGCCGTGCCCGCGGTGCTGCGGCGGCGTGTATACCGGTCCGATCCGCGACATGCCGGCCACCGGAGTAGTCGCTGACGCCCAGGCCACCGGCTGGCCACCGACCTCCCATAGCATCGCAGCGGTGCCTGCAGCCAGAGTGCGACTGACCTGTTGTAGGGCGGTCCCGTGGCCACGCATGCCGCCGGTCGCCTCGTCGGCGAAGTCCTGCCGCCACCGCGCCAGGAGCTCGAGATCGCTGCCGCCAGCCGGTCGCGCCGCACCCGGCACGCCCCCCGGCGGGGTGAGCTGATGCAAAGCGAACGCCCGTTGCGCCACCCGCTCGTGCACCAACGCGCCGGTGCCCGCCGCCCAGGATTGGGCGAATGCTTCTGCTTCGCCGCGAGGACCCACGGCACCAGGCAACTGCGGGTGCGCGGCGACAAGCACTTTGACGCTCGCAGCGGCACACTCCGCTGGCAATCCGCTGACGATCAGGTCTCGCGGCGGGGTGCACAGCGCCGTCGCAGCCAGCACGCCGTCACGGCGGACGCTGAGCAGCACCGGCGGGTCCTCGTCACCCCGAGGTAACCGGCACAGGAAGGCAAGCACCGTGAGCGCGACGCTGTGGCGGATCGGGTCGGCTTCCAGCAGCGGCCGGGTGAGCGCGGTGAACTCTGCTATGTCGTGGTGCAGCCGGACGTCCACTACAGCACGGGCAGATAGGTGCGCAGTTCATATGCCGTGACGTGACGCCGGTAGTTGTCCCACTCGGCGCGCTTGTTGCGCAGGAAGAAGTCGAACACGTGCTCGCCCAGGGTCTCGGCGACCAACTCGGAGTTCTCCATCTCGACGAGCGCCTCGGAGAGGTTCTGCGGCAGCGGCGCGTAGCCCGCGGCCCGGCGCTCACGCTCGGACAGCGACCAGACGTCGTCCTCAGCCGCGGGCGGCAGCTGGTAATCCTGCTGCACACCGCGCAACCCGGCGGCGAGGATCACCGCGTAGGCGAGGTACGGATTGCACGCCGAATCCGGGGTGCGGATCTCCACCCGCCGGCTGGATGCTTTGCCTGGCGAGTACATCGGCACCCGGACCAGGGCCGAGCGGTTGCGGTGCCCCCAGCACACCGCGGTGGGAGCTTCCCCGCCGATGATCAGCCGCTTGTAGGAGTTCACCCACTGGTTGGTCACCGCGGTGATCTCCCTGGCATGCGCCAGCACCCCGGCGACGAACGCCCGGCCGGTGGCGGAAAGCTCGTAGGGGTCGTCGTCGTCGTGGAAGGCGTTGCGGTCGCCCTCGAACAGGCTCATGTGAGTGTGCATCGCAGACCCAGGGTGCGCGGTATAGGGCTTGGGCATGAACGAGGCGCGGACTCCCTGGGTGATCGCGACCTCCTTCACCACGTACCGGAAGGTCATGATGTTGTCGGCCATGGTGAGCGCGTCGGCGTAGCGCAGGTCGATCTCCTGCTGCCCAGGTGCGCCCTCATGGTGGCTGAACTCGACTGAGATACCCACCTGCTCCAGCGCCTCGATGGTGTGCCTGCGGAAGTGCGGAGCGACATCGTGGCTGGCCTGATCGAAGTACCCACCAGAGTCGGCGGGAACCGGTTCGGAACCGGTGTCAGGCAGGTCCCGCAGCAGGTAAAACTCGATCTCGGGATGCACATAGCAGGTGAAGCCGGCCTCGGCGGCCTTGGACAGGGTCCGGGTCAGCACGTGCCGCGGGTCGGCCCACGACGGCGAGCCGTCGGGCATCGTGATGTCACAGAACATCCGGGCCGAGTAGTGCTCGCCCCTCGGGTTCTCCCATGGCAACACCTGGAAGGTGGAAGGGTCCGGCTTGGCAATCATGTCGGATTCGTACGCGCGTGCGAAGCCCTGGATCGCCGATCCATCGAAGCCGATGCCATCGGCAAAGGCGCCCTCCAGCTCGGCCGGTGCAACCGACACCGACTTGAGGTAGCCCAGCACATCGGTAAACCACAACCGAACGAACCGGATGTCGCGTTCTTCCAGCGTACGCAGCACGAACTCCTGCTGGCGATCCATGTACTAAGGGTAGTGGACAGCCGGTGACGGCACTGTGCTCTGCCCCTAGGATGAGTGGATGCGTCTTTTCGCCTTCATCGCCGCGCTGTTCATCGCGCTGGTCACGTCGTGTAGCGCTAGTGGTCAGAAGGCCGACCTTCCCAACGGTGCAACGCTGCTCGCCGGCTCCGCCACGGCGATGCGCGCGGTGACAAGCACCCATTTCGCCGTCCAGGTTGAGGGCAACTCGCCGGGAGTCCAGCTGCGCTCCGCCGAGGGTCAGCTCACCCGGGCAGGTTCGGCGAAGGGCGTCGCGAAGGTGGATGAGGGCGCGCAACTGCTCGAACTGCAGTTTGTGATCATCGGTCAGGATCTCTACCTGAAGCCCCCAACCGGCCCAGTGCAGAAACTGCCGCTGTCCTTCGCCGGAACGGTCTACGACCCCTCGGTGATCCTCAATCCGGACCGGGGGATCGCGGCGGCGTTGGCCAGTGGTACCGGGCCCATCACGGAGGCCCGCGAGCAGGTCGACGGCGTGGACACCTACCGGCTACAGGTGAAGTTCCCAGCACAGCCGCTCGGCTCGCTGGTACCTCAGCTAGCCCAGGACAAGACCAGCGAGATCTGGGTCGCCACGCAGGGCTCACGGCTGATCAAGGCGCAGTTCCCGACGACATACGGTTCGGCCACCGCCCATTTCTCTGACTTCGACGTCCCGGTCGATATCACCCCGCCAGCCTGATCCCGGCTACTCCGATGAGTGCGACGGCAACCACGGTCCAGCGCCGGGGGTTGGCCTTGGGGGCTGGTGCGCTGGTTACCCTGCTTGCCGCACTGGATGCCTATGTCGTGGTCAGCTTGCTGGTCGACATCATCCGCGATCTGCAGGTGCCGATCAACCATCTGGAGCGGGCCACCCCGATCGTCACCGGCTTCCTGTTGGGCTACGTCGCTGCGATGCCGCTGCTGGGCCAAGCATCTGATCGCTTCGGCCGGCGGGCGCTGCTGCACGCTTGCCTGATCATCTTCGGGGCCGCGTCGGTGGTCACCGCCGTCGCGACGACCCTGCCGGTACTTGTGATAGGGCGGACCCTGCAAGGCATCGCCGGTGGCGCGTTGCTACCCGTATCGATGGCACTGGCCGCTGACCTGTGGCCCGACAGTGGCCGGTCCACCGCATTGGGTGCGCTGGGTGCCGCTCAGGAGCTGGGCAGTGTGTTGGGACCTCTCTACGGGGCCGGGCTGGCAGCGCTGGTCGGCTGGCGCGGCGTCTTCTGGGTGAACGTTCCTTTCGCACTCGCTGCCGTAGTGGCGGTCCAACTGGCCGTTCCGGCTAAGGCTCGCGCCGGAGACATCCGCCGAGCATCGCTCGACCTGGTTGGCGGCGGCCTACTGGCCCTCACCCTGGGCCTGCTGGTGGTCGGGCTGTACAACCCCGATCCCGACCGGGGGGCGCTGCCGTCCTGGGGATGGCCGGTGCTGGGCGCAGCGGCAGCCACTGGGCTGGCGTTCGTCCTATGGGAACGGCGGGCAACGGTGCGGCTGCTCGATCCGGTCGGCGTGCACTGGCGGATCTTTCTCGGGTCCCTGGGCGTCAGCCTGGCGGCTGGGGCGGCGCTGATGGTGACCCTCGTGGACGTCGAGCTGTACGCGCAGACGGTGTTGGGGCGCAACCCCGCCGGTGCGACCGCGATCCTGGTTCGGTTCCTGGTCGCGCTGCCGGTAGGTGCACTGGTAGGGGGCTTCGCGGCCAGCTGGCTGCGCGAGACGGTGGTGACGCTGTTCGGGATGTTGCTGGCCGCCGCCGGCTACCTGCTGATCGCGGGATGGCCAGCGGACATCCTGGCTGCCCGCCATGACTTCGGCCTGCTCACCCTGCCCAGACTCGACACCGATCTGGCACTGGCCGGCCTGGGGCTCGGTCTGGTGATCGCGCCGCTGTCCACTGCTGCGCTGCGCGCGACGCCCCCGGACCGGCACGGGGTGGTGTCCGCCGCGGTAGTGGTCGCCCGGATGACCGGGATGCTCGTCGGTGTCGCTGCGCTGTCCGCCTGGGGCCTGCACCGCTTTCGCGAGCTCACCGCGCAACTGGCTACCCCACTGCCCTTCGGCGTCAGCACCCAGGTTTTTCAACAGCAGCTTGCCAGCTACCAGCTCGCGCTGCAGACGGCCCTGCGCATCCAGTACAAGGAGATCTTTTTGCTCACCTCGGCGATATGCGTGATCGGCGCGGTGGGCGCTCTGCTGATCAAAACTAAGCGGCGCACAATGTCGACCGCTTCGGCAGAATGAGCCGCACCATATAGTTCGACACTGCATCGTCCACGCACTTCACGCCCTGCAGGACGACAGTGTGCTGGTTGCCCTCGAAGGTGACCAACTTGCCGCGCAGCCGGTGAGCAAGCTCCACCCCCGCCTGATACGGGGTGGCCGGATCACCCGTCGTGGACACCACGAGCACCGGTGGCAGACCGTCGACCTGCAGATCGCCGGAATCGCCGGTCGGCGGCACCGGCCAGAAAGCGCAGGCATCCCGGGCTGCCGACGGTGGATGCCCGTCGTCGAGGAAGGGCGCGGCCTCCCGGTAGAGCCGGTCGGCCTCCTGCACCATCGCCGGATCCGTCACGGGAGGGTCGTCCAGACAACGGACCGCTTCAAAGGCATCCTGGCTACCGGAGTAGCCATGCTCATCGCGCTGGTAATAGATATCAGCCAATCTCAACAGGGTGGAACCGGTCCCGTGGGCCAGTTCGGACAGGCCCCGATTGAGCACCGGCCAGAGCTGGTCGGTGTATAGCGCCTGAATCGTGCCGATCGTAGCATCGGTGTAGGACAACTTGCGGTCGCCGACGGGTCGCGCCGCAGTAGCCAACGGCAGTAATAGCAGCTGGAAGGCCTGGTTGGCTTGATCTTTCGGAATCGCACCCAACCAGCATTGGGATTGGGCGCGACACCAACCGACGAATGCGTCGAACGACTGCTGGAACCCGGCACCCTGGTTCACCAAACTCTGCACCAGGTTCTCATTCGGATCCAGTGCGCCGTCGAGCACCATCGCCCGCACATTGCCCGGGAACTGCTCGGCGTAGGAGGTACCGAGCCGCGTGCCGTATGAGTAACCGAGGAAGCTGAGTTTCGCGTCACCGAGAGCGGACCGCAACACGTCCATGTCCCGCGCGACGTCCCGGGTGCCGGCGTTGGCGAGCATGTCCTTGCCCACCCGCTGAGCACACAGCTGCGCATAGGCTCGGTTCTCGCTCTCGGTGTGCGCAATCCCTGCGGGAGAGGTATCCAGGTCAACGTCGAGCCGCTCGGCGTCCTCCTCCTCGGTGTTCCGGCAAACGATTTTCGGCTGGCTCGAACCGATGCCGCGGGGGTCGAAACCGACCAGGTCGAACCGGCGGCCCAGGTCGGTTCCGGCTACCGCTGCGGCCCGCGATGCAACCGCCGTCATCCCCGAAGCGCCCGGACCGCCAGGATTGACAAGCAGCGATCCCAGCCGCTCCTGCTGGTTGTCAGCGGGGCGGCGGAGCACTCCGATCCGCGCGGTGGGTCCCTGAGGGCGGGCATAGTCCAGTGGCACTTCCACCCGGCTACAGCGCAGCGTGGGGTCGGTGAAGGATTGCCGGTCGTAGTCTGTGGTGGCAAAGTCCTTGCAGCTGCTCCAGGTCAGTTGTTGGGCGTAGAACCGTTCGAGGCCGGCAGGCACCGATCCCGCGGGACCAGCCTGGTAGTGCGACACGTCCGCACCCAGACGTGATTTCGCGACGTCAGCGGCCCGGCGGCTGCCGGCGTCGGCAGTGCAACCACTGAGAGCTAGCACGATCGCCAGGACGACGGTCGGGCGCAACGGGCGCGACATCCGGCAGATCCTAGTGATCCCTCAGACGGCTCTGAGCGGCGCTCCGCGGCCGGAGGCGGATGATGAGGGCATGCCGCAGCTGCGTCTGGCCCTGGCCCAGGTGAATCCATGTGTCGGCGACATCGTGGGCAACGCCACAATGATCGCCGATCGCTGCCGGGAAGCCACCGCTGCCGGTGCGCACATCGTGGTGTTCGGCGAGATGGCGCTGACCGGCTACCCGGTGGAGGATCTGGCGCTGCGGGAATCTTTTGTCGCCGGCTCGGTACAAGCGCTGGAGACGCTGGCTACGCGACTCGCGCAGGACGGCTGTGCGGAGCTGGCGGTTGTCGTCGGATACCTCGACTCTGACACCCACGGCTCACGCGACGCGGCGGCGGTCTTATACCGCGGGCAAGTGGTGGCCCGCCAGTTCAAGCACCACCTACCTAACTACGGGGTGTTCGACGAACGCCGCTACTTCATCCCCGGCACCACCTTGACCGTGTTCCGGCTGCACGGCCTGGAGATCGGGATCGTGATCTGCGAGGACATCTGGCAGGTGGGCGGTCCGATCACCGCGCTGGCGCAGGCCGGGGTGGACCTGGTGGTGGCGCCCAACGCGTCGCCCTACGAACGCAACAAGGACGACACTCGGCTGGCGCTGGTGGCGCGCCGGGCGAACGAGGTGGGCGCGCCGCTGGCCTACGCGAACCTGGTGGGAGGCCAAGACGAGCTCGTCTTCGACGGCGATTCGATGGTGGTCGGCGGGCGGGGGGAGCTGTTGTTTCGAGCGCCGCAGTTCACTGAGCAAATCCTGACGCTTGACCTGGACCTGCCCGGCGGCTCGTCCACGGCGGTGGGCCGCTACGCCGGCCTCGACGTGCACCGGATCATCCTGAGCAACGACCCTGTGCCGCCCTACCCACCTGCTGCCACCGTGCTGGTCGCCGAGCCGCTGTCCGATGAGGCCGAAGTGTGGGGCGCACTTGTGACGGGCCTCCGGGACTACACGCGCAAGAACGGATTCCAATCGGTGGTGCTCGGGCTATCCGGCGGGATCGACTCCGCGGTATGCGCCGCGCTCGCGGTGGACGCGCTGGGCGCTGATGCGGTGTATGGAATCTCGATGCCCTCGTCGTATTCCTCGGCGCATTCTCGGACCGATGCTGCCGACCTCGCCGAGCGCACCCGGCTGCATTACCAGGTACAGCCGATCGGGGACATGGTCGAGGTCTTCGTGCGCCAGCTCGGACTATTTGGACTCGCTGAGGAGAACGTGCAGGCGCGCTGCCGTGGGGTGACCCTGATGGCGCTGTCCAACCAGTACGGACATCTGGTGCTGGCGACCGGCAACAAGTCCGAGCTCGCCGTGGGTTACTCGACGATCTACGGTGACGCCGTCGGTGGCTTCGCGCCGATCAAAGACGTACCGAAGACGGCGGTGTGGGCGCTGGCTCGGTGGCGCAACGCGCTGGCTGAGAAACGGGGTGAGACCCCACCGATCCCACCCAACTCGATAGGCAAGCCGCCTTCAGCTGAGCTTCGTCCCGACCAGCTCGACACCGACGCTCTACCGGACTACCGGCTTCTTGATGAGGTCCTTGACGACTATGTGGAAGGCGACCGCGGGTTCAGCGACCTGGTGGCGGCTGGCTTCGAGCCTGAGCTGGTCGAGCGCATCGTGCGGCTGGTGGATGCCGCCGAGTACAAACGGCGACAGTATCCGCCCGGCACGAAGATAACCTTGAAGGCTTTCGGCCGGGACCGGCGACTGCCGATCACCAACCGGTGGCGCGAACGCGGCCTCACCGACGACGAAGGCTAGCCACCTCATGATCGTCGGCACTGAGCCGTGGCGGTGCGGGGTTGCACGGCTAGTCCTCGGTTTCGGCGATCACTCGGAGCTTGCCGTGGCTGTGAGTCTGGTCGCACGATAATGCCAGGCCCTTACTTCGGTGCCAGGCTGTATACCAGCGATCCGACATGACCCGGGGACCGGCGGGAACGGCCGGCCTCGAGGGAGGACGGTCGATGATGACCGCAACTGCTGGCCAACCTCCGCTCTACGGCGGACCGGTGCGGCCCGACCAGAAGATCAGGCGTATTCGCGTCCAAGACCTCATCGCGGCGAAAAACCGTGGTGAGAAGTGGGCGATGCTCACCGCTTATGACTACTCCACGGCCAGGCTGCTCGACGCCGCGGGAATCCCGGTGCTGCTGATCGGCGACTCAGCGGCCAACGTGGTCTACGGCTACGACACGACGCTGCCGGTGACCGTCGACGAACTGGTGCCGCTCGTCCGCGGAGTGGTCCGCGGGGCCCGTCGTGCGCTGGTCGTCGCCGACCTGCCATTCGGCTCCTATCAATCCTCGCCAGCCCAAGCCCTGGATACGGCGACCCGTTTTCTCAAAGAGGCCGGCGCGCACGCTGTGAAGCTGGAAGGCGGTCGCCGGGTGCTGCCCCAGGTGGAGGCGCTGGTCGCGGCGGGCGTGCCGGTGATGGCGCACCTCGGGCTCACCCCGCAGTCGGTGCACACGATGAGCGGCTACCAGGTGCAAGGCCGGGGCGAGCAGGGCGAACGCCTGCTCGACGACGCGAAGGCCTTGGAAGCCGCCGGAGCGTTCGCCATCGTGCTCGAAGTCATCCCGGCCGAGCTGGCAGCGCGGATCACCGCAGCAGCCAGTGTGCCCACCATCGGGATCGGTGCCGGACCGGCGTGCGACGCGCAGGTCATGGTGTGGCAGGACATGGCCGCCTTTCACCCTGCTAGTGGCCCGGTGCCGAAGTTCGTCAAGATCTACGCCCAGCTAGGCGACGGCCTGCGAGACGCCGCAAGCCACTTCGCCCAGGACGTCCGATCAGGCGCCTATCCGGGGCCGGAACACACCTACAGCTAAGCCGTCCTGCGGCACCGGACGAACAGATCGCGCGACGGGGCGGGTGATCGGGGTTGTGGCAGTGATCAGCTCGGGAATCATCCGTTGGGCAGAGGGCTACGGTCGAAGCACGCGCAGGTGGTCACCGATTGGGGAACGGAAGGCTGACGCTCGTGCTCGCCCTTAACGGATACGTGACCAGTCTGGGAGCCGCAGCCACGTCTCCGATCGACCTGCTTGCTGCCAGAGAGCAAATGGCCATCTCACTGGGTTGGCACATCATCCTGGCTTGCCTGGGAGTCGGGATGCCGGCCCTGACGCTGTTCGCCGAGTGGCGGGGCTTGCGCACCGGCGAGCACGCCTACCGGTTGCTGGCCCACCGGTGGGCCAAGGCCATGGGGGTGTTATTCGCCGTCGGCGCAGTGTCCGGGACCATCCTCAGCTTCGAAATGGGTTTGTTGTGGCCCGGCATGATGAGCCGCTATGGCCAGGTCATCGGGCTACCGTTCGCGTTGGAGGGTATCGCGTTCTTCATCGAGGCGATCTTTTTGGGCATCTACCTCTACGCCTGGGACCGGCTACCATCGCGCCAGCACCTGCTCTCCGGTATCCCGATCGTGGTGGCCGGGGTGTGTTCGGCGTTCTTCGTGGTCACCGCCAACGCCTGGATGAACCAACCGCGGGGATTCGACCTCACCAACGGCACCGTGACCGCGGTGGACCCGTGGGCGGCGATGTTCAACCCGGCCACCCCGCCGGAGACCACTCACATGATCCTGGCCGCGTTCATGGTCACCGGGTTCGTCATCGCCAGCGTCTACGCGGTAGCCCTGTTGCGGGGTCGTCGGGACCGCTATCACCGGCTCGGTTTCCTGATCCCGTTCACCGCCGCGGCGATCATCACCCCGGTGCAGATCGCCGTCGGTGACTACGCAGCCCGCTTTCTGGCCAGCAACCAGCCCACCAAACTCGCCGCCATCGAGGGCGTCTACCACACCGGCTCGCACATTCCTCTGACCGTCGCCGGCATCCCGGTGGATGGGCAGCTGCGTTACGGGCTGGAGATCCCCAGCGGGCTGTCCCTACTGGTCGGCTACAGCCCGAACACAGTGATCACCGGCTTGGACCGGGTGCCCATGGCCGACCGACCACCGGTAGGAATCGTGCACCTGTCCTTTGACGTCATGGTCGGCATCGGCTCCGCTTTCCTGCTGCTGGGTATCTGGCTCGGCCTGAGCTGGTGGCGGCGTCGGGATCTGCCCCGCACCCGTTGGTTCCTGCGGGCCGCCAGCGTCACCGGGATCGCGGCCTGCTGCGCTCTGGAAGCGGGGTGGGTCACCACCGAGGTCGGCCGCCAACCCTGGATCGTGTGGGGCCAGATGCGAACCGCCGACGCCGTCAACCCCGCCCCAGGTCTGGTTGTCGGCCTGGTCGCGGTGCTCGCGGTCTACCTCGTGATGACCATCGGTACGGTCTACGTCCTGCGCCGGATGGCCCGCTATCACCGGCTCGGGGCTCCGCAGGTGCACGACGCGGAGGCGGGAGCCCAGCGGTGAGCCTCGCCCAATGGTCGATCGCCGTGCTGTGGATCGGATTGACGCTCTACGCGCTGCTGGCCGGGGCCGACTTCGGCGCCGGCTTCTGGGATCTGTTCGCCGGCGGAAGCCAGCGCGGTCGCCCGCAGCGGGACCTGATCGAGCATTCCATCGGGCCGGTGTGGGAGGCCAACCACGTCTGGCTGATCTTCGTCATCGTCGTGCTATGGACGGCTTTCCCGACTGTGTTCGCGGCCGTGATGTCCACTTTGTACATCCCCTTGACGTTGGCGGCGCTCGGCATCATCGTGCGTGGCGCGGGGTTCGCCTTTCGCAAGGCCAGTGACCAACTCGGGCAGGAACGCCTGTTCGGCGCCGCCTTCGCGCTGTCCTCGGTGCTCACCCCGTTTTTCCTCGGCACCGTGGCCGGCGGCATCGCCTCCGGGCGCGTCCCCCTCGGGCTAGCCGCCGGTGACCTGTTCACGAGTTGGTGCAACCCCACTTCGGTGCTGGGCGGCACGATCGCGGTAGGTATTGCCGCCTATCTCGCGGCGACCTACCTATGCGCGGATGCCATGCGTGAAGGCCACAATGAGCTTGCCGAGGCATTCCGACGCCGCGCGCTGGCCACCGGGATCGTGCTCGGTGTCGTGGCATTGAGTGGGATCGCGCTGCTCCACGCCGACGCGCCCCGGCTGTTCGATGGTCTGACACACCGCGCGTTGCCGCTGGTCATTGTCTCCGCCATCGCAGGCGTGGCGTCCCTGCTGCTCGTGCTACGCCGCCGCTACCTGCTGGTACGGATCACTGCGGCGCTGGCGGTCAGTGCCGTGTTGTGGGGATGGGCGCTGGCCCAATACCCTTACCTACTCCCACCCCCCGCTACGGCGGATGTCACCATCGCAGCCAGCGCAGCGACTCCGGCCGTGCTGTTGGCCACGCTCATCGCGCTGGCCGTCGGCGCCGTACTGTTGATTCCCTCGCTGCTGTGGCTGTTCGTGCTTTTTCAACGAGGCCAACGCGCTGACGAGCAGACGCAACTGCTCAAAGGCCGGTGATACGGATCCCGGCGTGGGTATGGTGTCGGCGGTTGACTGCGATGAGGTTGGCGACCAGTGCCTCCACTTGCCCGGCGTTGCGTAACCGACCGCCGTAGATGCCCCGCACGCCAGGTATCGCGTCGGCTAAGGCGCACACGAGTTCCGTGGCTTCCCGGTCGTCGCCCAGCACCAGCACGTCGGTATCCAGCCGGCTCACCTCGGGATCATCGAGCAGCACCGCGGAGACATGGTGAAACGCGGCGATCACCCGCGACTCCGGCAGCAGTGTGTGGGCCTGCTCGGCGGCGCTGCCAGCAGGCACGTTGAGCGGGTACGGACCCCGATTGTCGAACCGGAGGGGGTTCACACAGTCGATCACGATCTTGCCGGCCAACGCCGGACGAAGCGATGTGAGCAGCGCGGCGTGGCCTGCAAAGGGCACCGCCACCACGACCAGGTCTGCCTCGGCCGCGCAGCCGGCATTGCTCGCACCGCGCACCTGCAGGGAACCGGCCCGCTCCCCCACCAGGGCCGCGGTCGTCTGAGCGCGATGAAGTTCCCGGGAGCCGATCACCACCCGCAGCCCGCACAACGTCCACCGGTAGGCCAGCCCCCGACCCTGCGGACCAGTGCCGCCGAGCACGCCGATCGTCAGCGGGGACAGGTCCGCCTGGGTCACGGGCTGATGGCCGGTGGACGGCGAGGTATCGGATCCAGGCAAGACACCAGGACCTCCCGGCACTGCGGATCCGTTACCACGACGTCATTGCGGTCCCGGTACACCAGCTCTCCAGTGGTGTCGATCTCGAGCAGGTAACCGGCCTCGGCCAGCTGGCCTTCGTCCAGGTCCACCAACCGCTCGACGCGGCTGGGCACTACCCGATAAATGGGCCACACCAGATCGCCATAGGTCCGATGTAGCTCATCGAGGAGGTAGGCCATCTGCTGCTGCCAGGGCAAGGGCATTTCTTCAGCCAGTGACCGGGGCAACACCACATAGCCCTCGTCGACACCCAGCTTCGCCCCATCGAGGCGGTCCCGTAGCGGAGTGGCCGAAGCCGGCCGACGGGCTGGCCGCGGGATCGGTTCTGACGCGTACACCTACACCTCCGGATCTCAGACCTTCGCGACCGGCACCCCTGGCCGGACCGCGAGCGGCATCAGTTCGTGCTCATCGAAGCTCACCGCTCGTTGTCGCAGCGGCACCGTCTGGTTCGCCGCCTCGACCATGCGGCCATTACCCAAGTACATCGCAACGTGGTGGATGGTAGCCGGGTTCGACGTGTCATATCCCCAGAACAGCAGGTCCCCAGGTTGCACCTGGCGCACCGGCAGCTGGGTACCGGCCCAGTACTGCTGTGCCGCCACCCGGGGCAGCGTGATCCCGGCCGACTGGTAGGCCCGCAGCATCAGTCCTGAGCAGTCGTAGGAATGAGGACCCGTGGCGCCCCAAACGTAGGGCTTGCCGACCTCGCCTAGCGCGTACTGGATTGCCCGTCCGGCGATCTCGGATGGCGCCGGCAGCGGTGTGGCGCAGGAAGCTTTGACGAACTCCGTGACGTCCCCGCCCACGGTACCGATCACGTTGACGGCCAGCGGTTCCCATTGGTGGTAACGCCCCGGAAAGGCCGACCTCTCGATGTCCTGCGCCGAATCCCCCGGACGCTGGGTTTCCCAGCCGGGCACCATCAACAACTTGTCGTAGAACTTGTTGATCTCGTAGACGGGATCGGTAACCTGGGCGGCGCTGCCCCAGCCTTGGGAGGGACGCATCTGGAAGATGCCCAGCGAATCCCGGTCGCCGTAGTGCAGGTTATGCAGCCGGGACTCGGTCATCCCCGCTTGGATGGCGATCTGCCAGGCTCGGGGCGGCAGCCGGCGCTGCTTGCCGATCGCGATGATCTGCTCGACGATGGCCCGCTGCTCGGTATCGAGGTCGCTGACCCGGACAGCCACTCGCGGCGCTTCCCGCGGGTCGGTTGTCGCGAGAACCGACCCGCACGGCGCGCCGAAGATGAAATCGCCGGAGCCGACACCGCCCAGCAGGGTGGAGATCGCGGCCAGCGCGATGAGACCGCCGAGCACGCCGATCACCACGAGCCCGACCAGCCACCGGCGCATACCTCAACCCGCCCGCTCGTAGCTGGCAACCCGCCAGCCAGCGGGCGTGGCCACCAGCAGCAGGCGCATTACCACCGCAGTGGTGGGCACGTCGACCTCAGCCGAGCTCGGCCCCGCGCTGACTGTCCGCGGCGCTTCGATGATCTGCGCCGCGGGAACGTTCGCCGGGTCGATCGACTGAAGTTGGGGAAACAGGTCGTCAGTGGTGTATGGCCGCAGCTGCTCAACCCAACGCGCAGCGGTAATGCCCTTTGGGACGGTGAGAAACCCAGTGACCCAGGAGCGCGCGACGGTGAGTGCGGCGGCCGGCGCCGGAGCGCTCGGGGCCGGCGCCGGAGCCTGCCGGGCAATGCCGACGTCGGCGGGCGCCGAGCGTGGCCCCGTGCCGAACGGATTCGTTGCCGCTTTACGCTCAGCGCTGATCGACGGCGCTGCGGAAGTCGCTCGACTGCGGTTGTCGGGCAACACGTGGCCGAGCCCGAGACCAATCACGACCAGCGCCAAGACCGTGCCGGCGAGGTGCTTGGGAGAACGCACCGGCCAGCCCCAAAACTTGCGGTAGACGGCTGTGCGGCCGCGGTGCGTCCGGATCGGCACGGCGCTTCCCCGGTCAGTCCAGGATCCGGGCGCTGGCGCCGTCGGTGTTGTTCAACCGGGCTTCCGACCCGGTTTCCGATCCAACTTCCAGGCCGGCTGACGGCCGGTAGACCACCCACACCGGGCGTCCGGCCACCTCGTCCAGCCCGGCCTCCTGGGGTGCGCCCCGTGTGTTGCTGACCGCCGAGGGCACATACACTGGATCGTCGCCGACGCGAGCGCGGGCGCGTGCGGCCCCGCTGAATTCGGTCGGCACCGCAGCCAACCCATCGGGCCGTAACACGCTGCCACTCGCCTCGGTCAACGCCGCCTCGTCGTACCGCAGCCCAGGGCCGCCAAGGGCGGTTGGACGGCCCGCACCGAGCGCCGGCGTGGCCGAAGAGTTGCCACCTCTGCGATCCATTCGCGCAGCCGTGGCAACCACCGGTGCGTCAGCCTCTGGACGCACCCGGCTGCCGGCTGCAGAGCCTGCCGCAGGTGCCCCCGGATCACCCTCAGCGCCGCGGGCCTCCTCCCAGAACCGCTCCGAGGGACTGGCGTCGACATCTGCCCTGCGCCCCCGCAGCCGGGCCAGTACACCCGGCGGGGGTGCGGGTAGCGCACCACCCACCGCACCGACCGCGAGCTCGGTCATCTGCCACATCCGCCGAACCGGCCGCGCCACCAGCAACAACACCACGGTGATCATCCCGGCGAGCAGCATCTGCGCGAGCACCGACATGTTGCGGGTGGGGTCGAAAACCCACACCATCACCAACGTGTGCAGTGCGGCCAGCGCTGAGAGCACCACGATGTTGAGCAGCGCGGCGCCGACAGCGCGGCCGACGCCGCGCAGCAGGTCGTGATACAGGATCGCGATCAGACCGATGATCGGACCGAGCAGGATCACCACTCGCAGCAACACCTGAGCCAGCAGCAACGCCGCCTGCGCGAGCAGTTGGAACAGTCCGAACATCACCGCCTGCAGGGCAGCCAGGAATCCAACGCCGATCCGGTTGCCGTCCAGCCCTTGGAAGTAGCCGTAGGCACTGCCCGCCCGGTCGGCGATCGCCTTGTACTCCTGCTTCTTACGATCCGCGACACCGGATTTCGGATCGTCCGCGCCGTCGGCAATCTCTTGCTTGGTATAGGCCTGCGCCCGAAGGAGATCACGGCCGAGCTGGGCAGCCTGCGGGCCGTCCGGGGAACCGAATTCCCCGCGTAGCCAGTTGCGGTAGATGATCTGATCATGCAGCAGGGTCGGTAGCGCATCGCGCTGATCGATACCGACCTCGTGCAGGAACCCGCTGCGCACGTCGTTACTGCCCTCGACCAGGACGCCATCGAGAACCTGGGTGTACAGCAGCGGGGTGAGGTAGGTGGCGGCCGCCAGCCAGATGCCGGCCAGCGCCCACGCCGCGCGTTTGCTGACCGCGGCGAGGTCACCGCGCCAGATCGATCGGAACAATACGATCGCCAGCAACACCGCAACCAGCCCGAACCAGGGTGCGTAGACGCTGTCGTACAGCGCGACCGTGCCAGAGACGATCAGATCGTTCAGCGGAGCCAGCAGGCCCCCATCAGACAGCGCGTAGTGCAGCCCGTTAGTGGCGCCGACTATCGCCTTACCGACGTCGAACAGCAGGTTGCCAGTCCAGGTGTCGATCACCGCATTCGGGTTGCGCAGGCCCGAAGGACCACAGCCGAGGTCATAGGTATGCCACACCAGTCCGGCGTAACCGACCTCGTGGTACGCGCTGTTCGGCGCGCCGGCCTGCAGCGGTGTCGGATCGATCGCACCGACCATGCCCGACCCCGGTCGTTCCGGATTGGGTGGCTGTTTGCAGTCGTCGGCTCCGGGCACCTGCGCAAGCACTGACGACGCCAAGGCGCTCGACGGGCTGAGCAACGCGATGACCACCATCAACCCGAGCAGCGCCAGCAACGCCGCGATCCGCCGGCCTGGCGGCACCCGGAAAATCATGCTCGGGTCCTGGCTGCGGCCGCCGCGCCGATTCCACTGGATCCTGGGTTGTGGCCCTCTTCCGGCGCAAGATCGGCGGTGCTGGGCAGCTCCACAGCTGGCGAGCCGCCGCGCAGTGCATCCGGAGTGGTGTCCAGCGCGGTGCACAAATGCTCTAGATGCGCACCAGACAAATCCACCCGCACCCGCTCGACGCCGCCAGCGCCGTCACCGAAGATGAACTGCCGGGGTGCCCGGTCTCGTTCCGTGGCCATCCGGTCACCCCCTGGGCGACGCCCCAGCGAAGCCACCACCTGCTCATATCCGACCCCGATGGGAACCTTCAGCAGGCGCAGCGCGTCGGCCTGTGCCGGCCCGTCGTCGAGCCTGCCGACGAAGACCGAGTCCAGCAGCGACACGAAGCCCTGGATTTTCAAGAAGTCCGCTGGTACCTGCGACGACAGCAGCACCCGCACATTCCACTTGCGGGAGTCCCGCGCGAAGCGGTTCATCAACACCCGACCGGTGGGGACCTCGGACAGGAAGAACGCCTCATCGATCCAGACGCCTTTGCGCTGATCGCGGGGACGTTCGTAGATCGACCGCTGGGTCAGCCAGGCGGCAAGGTTGAGCAGCTCGACGCCGAGGGACTCGGCGTCGGTCCAGTGCTCACGACCGATGGTGTCCTTGGGCAGAGTCAGGCCGGACATGGTGAGCACGGTCAGCCGGTCGTCGCGTACCTCGGTGTAGGGGTCGGCGCCCTTGTCCGGGATGAGTAACGACATGCGTTCCCGCATCTCATCGAGGAAGTCAGCGACGACGACGGCGTGCTCGTGATGCTCGGAGGGATCACGGCGCAGCATCTCGAAGACCTGGCCGGGGTGCGCGTCGGGACGCCCACCCACCGCACGTACCGCACGGAGCAGCACGATGCGGGTCTTGGCCATCCGAGCGACCTCGAACGGGAGAACGCCGGTGAGCACGTCGAGTACCAGCCGGCGCCGGGTGGCGGCAGTCAGCGCCTTCTCCCGCCGCCAGGCCCGCTCCGGGTCGTCCTCGTCGAGGAAATGCGCCAACTCGGGCTCGGCGACGACCCGGTACGGGTTGAGGATGCCCGGTTGGGCGTTGAGCAGGTTGATCGGCCGCGCGTAGGGCCGCAGCTCGGGTAACTCACACAGTTTGGCCAGCGGGCCTGAGGGATCCAGCAAAGTCCAGTACGCGCCAGCACGAAGCGTCTTGTAGACGATGCCACCACCCAGGAAGGACTTGCCGCCACCGAGCCCGGCTACCAACGCGGTCAACCCGGAGGAGTCCCGGATCTCCTGTGCCATCCACGGGTCCCAGGCAACCGGGCGCCGGGTGGCGGTGCACGTCTCGCCGAGCAGGATGCCGCGCCGATCCCCCACCTCGGCGGTGGCGGTGGGCACCGCGGCAGCCGCCCAGATCACCGAGCCGCGGCGCAGGTAGGCACCCGAGGACAGCGGTTCGCCCGGGATGAACTCGCGGGCCAGCGCGTACTGCGATTCCGGATGCTCGATGGCGATCTTGGGTTTGTAGAGATCCAGGAGCTGCTGCGCCAAACGCAGCACATCGCGTTCGGTAGCTCCCGATACCGCTACCCGCCACCAGGACCGCACCCGGGTACCCAGCGCGGTGAAGCCCGAGGTCATCTCGTCGTCGATCTCAAGCACCCGGGTGGCCTGACGGACCAGGCTCTGCGGCGGCTCGAGGTCATGTTCGTCGGTGTAGTGACGTACCTGCGAACGCACCTTGTTCATCTGCCGCTGCAGCTCGCCGGCCACCTCCTCGGGACGGCGCACGTAGATTCGCGCCGACCATTCGACCCCGGCCGGCAGGCGGTCGGAGCGCTGCACCCACGGATCGTCGATCTCCGGGATCCGCAACCCGTGCATCTGCCCCACGGTGAGGATCACGACGTGCCGCTCTACGCCGGCGTTGGAGCCGGTGCGGCCGCGCACGGTGAGGGTGGGCGCGTAGGGCTCGGTGTGGAAGTCTGCGGCGTCGGTGAAACTGGCCAGATCTTCGGGTTCCCAGGTGGCGCCGGGGGTCGCCGGCAGGTTGCGCGGCGCAGGCAGGCCCAGCGAGCACGAGCGGTGCATCAGCCAGGACATCTCCCCCGCGGTCACCGGGCGGCCCTCGAGCCCGGCCACACCGATCACACCGTCGAGGTGCTCCACTTCAGCATCGATCGCGACGAGCTCAGCGTCGACGGCGGTGGGAAACACCCGCCGCAGCACCGGCGCGGCCCGCTCCACGACCCGGTCGACCATGGACCGGGTCTGCACCTGCACCCCGAGATAGACCTCCTTTTCGGCCATCGAATGCCCGAGCAGCTGCTGCTGCTCGCCGATCATGTAGTCATCAAAGGACAGCGCACCGGGGGTGTCGGGCAGCCTGCCTACCGCGTTGCGCACGTGGGCTTCGGCCCACATCCGGATCGGGTACGGGCGAGCGGTGACCCGCAGATGCATCCACCGGCCCTGCAACTCCGCGTACTGGCCCGCGATCGCGTGGATCAGGTCTTGACGCTGCGAATCCGAGCGGAACGACCAGCGCTGCGACGCGAGCCGGTACCAGGCGTAGACCTCCTGCCCGTTGCGGACCAAGTGGCCGTCAATGGAGCGCAGCGCGATCGAAGGGGTGTACGTGGGAGCCGCAGCCTCGCCCGGGAGCTTGTGGCCGCTCCGGTTGGAGCCCTGGTGTTGGTCGCCTTCACCGCTGCTGGGAGGACGTCGGAGCCCGAACACCTGTGCGCTCCTTCCTGCGACCCCAGCGACGGTTCGACCGTTGGCCGGGCCGGGGGCGGTCGCGTTCTACCCGGACCCGTGATGCGCTGGCGGCGCCACCGCGCCCCGCGGTCACCCTCCGGGGGGCCGTGAGTTCCCGCACCCACATCGCGGCAACGGCGGTCAGTGGCCGCTCGTGAGTGATCCGGGACCCGACCAGTCGGGTGAGCAGGATGGTGATGAGCAGTCCCCAGCCGGTGGAGAAGAAGCTGAAACCAATGCCCAGCTGACGCTCGAGGCCGAGAACAACTAGAAACGTCACCATCCCGACGCCCCATGCCACGTACCGCGCGCGCCACGGGAACGTCGCCTGGGGTGGGCCGAGCCAGACCGCGTCTACTCGGTAAACATCGTCATCGGTGCGGATCCGCAACGTCGCGTCACTCCCCGCTCAGCCGGTGAACAAGCCGGCGATCCACGTTCCTAGGTTCACCCCTGCGCCGGACACGGCCAACCCAACGACGCCCAACGCGATGATCACACCTCCGACCCGTCGCATGACCCCGGCGTTGTCTCCCTTACCGCCGCCCAACCACAGCAGCAACACCGCTACCGCCAGCAGCAGCAGCGGCACGACGTTGTTCAACATCCAGGCGCGCAGGTTGTTCGTGCCCAGCTCGGTAGCCTGGGCGACCACGGTCAACGCAGTCATCGCAACCCCCTGGGGGTCT
>JAVXWL010000154.1:0-12276 GCA_032230565.1 Pseudonocardiales bacterium
CACGACCGCCAACCCCACCGCGACACCCCCGACTTCAGCCCGATCAACAAAACCTCGACATGATCGTCAACGGCTCAGAACTATCGAGATACGCTCAGCTGCCACAAGATCACCCAGATGAGCCAGAACCCCTGGTCCAGGCCGGGAAACAACACCCATGCCCCAACGAACCCAAGGGTTGTTTCTTAGAACGGGGTGCGGTCATTGAACGCGGATGCGGTGTTCTACCGGGGGTTTCGCTACCCAGCGGAGATCATCTCCCACTGCGTGTGGCTGTACTACCGCTTCCCGCTGAGCTTCCTGAGGTTGAGGAGATGATGCTCGCGCGAGGTGTGGTCGTCTCGCACGAGACCATCCGGCAGTGGTGCGCCAAGTTCGGCGCCGCGTACGCGGCTGGCCTGCGCCGACGCCGGGCCCGGGCCGGGGACAGCGGTCGTTGCGGTTGGCCATCTCGGAGATCTACCCGCCCGGCGAGGGCACGGTCTTGCAAGATCACCGTGGGACTGTCGGTCCCGATGATGTGCCCGATGAATTTGATGGCCCGGCTGATGTCGGGGTTTCATTGTCGTCGGGTTGGGGCATGGGCGCCGGCTCGGCGTTGCGCACGCGCTCCGCTGTCCAGTCGCTCTGAGAGGGTTGGATAGGGCTAGCCGTTGAGTCAGCGTCCGGGGGCGGCGGGGGGGTGGAAGCGCTTGCGGAGAACAGCGTCGTGATCCCCGCAGCGGCAGCGGCCACAACTGCAACGATCATTGCGAGTTTGCCTGTGCTGAAAAGTGTCACCATCGTATACCCCTAACCAGAACCTATGGCCCCGCCCAAACCAGTCTAACGACACGCTCCGGCAGGGCCATAGATGTCGCCGTCAGGTCACGCTGCCCTGCGCGTCGAACATGGCCTTAACCGCGTCATCGAAGTAGGAGGACCGGTTGACGCCTGCGCTGTCGAGCGTGCTCATCACCCCGTCGACCTGCCCGATCCCCGTCGCGTTGTTGAAGCTCATCAGCCACGGGCAGCCGCTGGAGCCACCCCCGAAGTTGCAACCGATCTTGATGGTGTAACCGCCACCGTCGCTGGTCCCGCCCTGGCACCACTGCTGGATTTCGCCGCCGTTGAAGTTGGACGGGTAGCCGAGGATCGTGACGTCCACATTCCTGGGGAAATTCCAGTTCAGGCCATTCCCGCCGACGACGTCCACGACCTTGTTGCCATTGAGCGGAAATGTGGTGACCATGGCGACGTCGCGACCGAGGTCGCTATTGTTGATCCAGGCGTCGAACGTGCGGAACTGCTTGGCCGAGAAAGTACCGAACGGCCTGACTCCGCTGCGGTAACGGGGGATGAACACCCAGTTCGTCATCCACGTTCCACCTTTGCCCCCGTGGACGCAATGCCCGGCGGTGATTACGAGCTGCTTGGAGGTACTGTTGAGCGCGCTGGCCGAGGCCATGTAGTCGAGACCGGTGCTCGGGTTGTGGAAGTAGACCTTGCCGACAACCGCCGACTCGGTGATCGTGGCCGCGAGCTGCAGGCCCTCGTCCGCGAGTGCGTTGGCGGCCGAGGCGATAGCTGCGGCGGAGGGAGTGGATCCGCTCAAACCCGTCGCCAACGCAAACGGTGACTTGGTCGGATCCGGAGCCAGGCCGCCACCCGGACCGGTAATAGGAATGGCCCGACTCATCCGCTCCGGGGTCCAATAGTCCGCGCCCAACTGGGCAATTTCCGCCGACTCCACCCGCTCTCCATTACTGAGGCGGGCAATCGAGCTCGTTGTCCCCGCAAGCTCTGCTGAACTGTACGGCGCCTCCCTACTGGCCGCTGCCGTCTGCCCAGTGACAGCCTCACCAGTCTGGTCCGCGTCTTCTGGATTACTCATGAGTATCTCCTCCTTGTCGTCACTCGCCTGACGTTGTTAAGGAGGCCGTGCTGACCGTCGTAGATACCGTGGCGGGCGATGCTTTTCCCGTCCCGCCCTAGCGGGTCGCGGACACCGGCTGCCCGAGATGGGCGACGCGGGTCATGCGGCGGTGCAGGACGATCTCGCGGAACTGATGGAGGATGGCAGCGGTGGGGGCGTGTAGCCATTCGCCGTTGACCGGCAGGAGGATCGTCGGGAGATCGGAGTCGGTGCTCGCCATGAACACCGGCTCGACATCGCACGACGCGGGAGCCCCCCTGGAGCAGGGGTTTCAGAGTTGGCTGGCCGGTGAAGATCGCACTGCGGGTTGACATTGTTGATCAGGACGGTTGGCGGGTGGCCAACGCGGTGGCGCAGGCGGTGGGTGAGCGCACCACCCAGCCCTGCGCAGGTGTACAGGGCGCCGGTCACGGGCTAAGGTTCCGTCACCCTCGCTCGATTACATCCCCGTTCGGCCGCGGGCGCCGTGGTCGGGCGTGTAAGTGGCGGGCGCCACGATCTAGGCAGCGCAGTCTCCGACCGTGGCTCTCCACGTGACCATGCGAACGGCGTCCAGAGCTTCCACATCAACGACGGTGACTTTGTGGAGTACGGCCCATACTTCACCGCAGACGTCAAAGGCCTGTATGACTGGATCTCCGATCCTGCCAACCTGGCGGCGTTGCATTTGATGGGCAGCCCGCGGAGTCGGCCCGCCCGGGCACGGCTGACACTGCGGCACCGTGAATCGCGAGAGTGACGGCCGGGCCGACCTCGCCGCGTCCGGCCTACCGGATGGCCGCAGCGGTAGTCAGACTCGCACATCAAGGTCCACGCGGAACACTTGCGCTGGGTGGTCCTCCCAACTGCGTCCCTTGACGACCTTCAGCATGGCCGGCCCGTCTCGGACCGCGCGGAACGTCAACACGTGGACGCCGGGCGCTCCGCGCGGGATCGCCGGCGCCTCGTAGTGGTCGTCGATCAATTGTAATTCGTCGGTGACAAGGTCGAGGCGCCACAGGTATCCCGTGGTCGGCGTCTCGGGCAGCCTGACCACGATCTCGTCACCGACGGGGACGGTCCGACGGCTACCGTCGTCGTCGAGTATCAGCTCCATGGTCCCCTCTCAGACCCTACGTAGGACGGCGACGGAAACGGCCTCGCAAGCTCCTCTACGCAGTCGCACTCCACCACCGCCGGCAAGAACAGCCCTTCCATCATGCACGCCTGCTGCTATCCTTCTCCGTCCTGTCATGCGCGTGTCGCCACCACTCCCAGGAACGGCTGAACAAGGAAATCCGCCGCCGCACGGACGTCGTCGGCATCTTCGGTCGGCCGCCCAGCCCTGGTCCGTCTCGTCGGTGCCGTCCTGGCCGAACAAAACGACGAGTGGACCGCAGACCGCCGTTACACGGGGGCTGGAACTACCCGCTAAAGCAGAATGCGCATCATCTCCGTCCAGTCCGATCCCGCCCTCGGCGAGCACATTGTAACGACCCAAACACTTACCGCCTAAAATCCAAAGAATCAGGTGTCAACGGCCAAGTTGTGGTCCCCGCTGGTGGCCAACTAAAAGTCCCCACCCTCCGGGTTGGGACTGTCCGATTAACGGTGTAACGGCCAGTAATCGGACAGTTCCAACTGGCCACCAACGGGGACTCAGATCTGGCCACCAGCGGAGACTTTTTCATGGCCACGGACATCAGGCTGGGGAATCTCATACGTTACTCCGTCGCACGTGACCAACGGCTTCATGACTGCTGTATTTTTTCTTGTCGTCAGTATCTCTTCTCGGGGAGGAACGAGGGGCCGATTACTTGTTCACCGGGGTCTGTGGTCCGTGTGAGGAGGCTGGCCGTGGGCGCAAGTTGGCCGTTGGTGGGACGGGTCAAGGAGTTGTTGGCCTGCGAGCAGGCGTTAGGCGCTACCGGGATGGGCGGGGTGGTGCTGGCCGGGGCGCCGGGGGTGGGCAAGACCCGGCTGGCCCGCGAAGCGCTGGCCAGGGCTGAAGTCGCGGGGTGCACGTCGTGGTGGGTAGTGGCCTCGCGGGCGGCGTCGTCGATTCCATTCGGAGCGGTGGCCCATCTGGTCCCGCCCACGCTAAGCAGCGGCGCTGACCGGTTTGCGGTTTTGCAACGGACTGGTGAGTGGTTGGCCGCGTCGGCTTCGGATCGGCGCCCCGTACTAGGGATCGACGATGCGCAGTGGCTCGATGACAGTTCGGCAGTCTTGATTCAGGATCTAATCCTGACCGGGTTGGTATCCGTGGTCGCTACTGTCCGGTCCGGGGAGCAGGCCCCGGATCCGGTGACGGCTCTGTGGAAAGACGGGCTGGCCGACTGGGTCGAGGTTCAGGCACTGAGTCGGGCCGAAACCACCGAGTTGGTGGAGGCCGGGCTTGGTGGGCCGGTGGATGGGTTGACCGCCGAGCGGTTGTGGCAGCTGAGCTTCGGCAACGCGCTGTACCTGCGGGAACTGGTCCGAGGAGGTGTGGATACCGGCGCGCTCGTCCGCACGGGTCGAGTCTGGCGCTGGCAGGGACCTATACGTGCGGCAGGGCGCCTGGTCGAGCTGTTGCAAGTCCGGATTGGGAACCTGCCGATGATCGTGCGACAGCTCGTGGAGCTGGTGGCCTTCGGTGAGCCACTAGATGTGGAGGCCCTGCAGCGGGTCGGTATGGAACCCGCGGTGGTGGAGGTTGCTGAGGCAGCTGGTCTGCTGTGCAGCGTCTCGACCGGGCACGGGATCGAGGTCCGGCTGGCTCATCCGTTGTTCGGTGAAGCCCTCCGAGCCCGGATCTCGCCGCTGCGGGCCCGGGCTGTGTGCGGGACGCTGGCCAAGACTCTGCCCGCGACCGGAGCCACCGAGACTCACGATGCTCTGCGATTGGCTGTGTGGCACCTCAACGCGGGGACGTCCTGCGAGCCGGGTCTGCTGGTGGAAGCCGCAACGGCCGCGCTGGCTGGCTTCGACTACCCGCTGGCCGAACGGCTGGCGCGAATTGCGGGCGCGGCCGGTGGCGGCCTGGCAGCTGACCAGGCGTTAGCTGAGGCGCTGGTGGGTCAGGGCCAGGCCGAGCAAGCCGAGGTGATCGTCGCCGGGCTGGCCCTGGACGGTGCGTCCCCCGCCGAGCGGGCAGCGTTGACTCGTACCCGGACATTGAACCTGCACTGGGGTCTGGGTCGACCAGCGGAAGCCGAAGCCGTGCTGAGTGCAACGGAAGGGGCGATCGCTGATTCGGCGTGCCGGGATGAGCTGGCTTGTTTACGGGCCAAGTTCCTGCAGTACGCCGGGTGGTGCGCCGACGCAGTAGACCTCGCTAGCGAGGTCCTGGCACGTCCCGACGCGACCGAGGCCGCGGTCTCGGACAGCCTGGTCGTCCTGTGTCAATCTCTGACCGGCTTGGGAAAATACGATCAGTCTATTACGACTGGTAAACGAGGTGCCGAGTTCGAACGGAGGCGACACGACCGGAGGCGACACGACGGGTCCTGGTCGATGGCCGAGGACGAGGTCGTCTCGGGGTGGTGCATGGGGTGCTTGTGGGGCGGACGGCTGGTCGAATCCGAGGCCCTGGCCACGTCGGGCTACGAGCGGTCGATCGCGATCCGCTGGCCGCTGAGCACTGCTGTATGGGCCCTGTGGCTGGGAGAAGCCAGCCGGGCACGAGGACAGCTGACCGTCGCGTTGCGCTGGCTTCGGGAGGCGGCGGCGCTCGTGCAGAGCGGCGATTTTTGTCACCCGTACCGTTCGTTCGTCGGCCACGCCGTGTTCGGTTGTTTGGCCCGCGCCGCCGCCCAGACCGGCGAGGCCGCCGAGGCCCAGGCCGCATTGGCCGACGCCGACGCACTGGCCCGGCCATCCACAGCGGTGATGGACTCGTTCTTCGGACCGATCCACGCCTGGCTGGCGGTGGCCCGGGGCGAGGTTACGACGGGGATCGAGCTGGCGCTGAAGACGGCCGACGTCGAGCGGCACCGCGGCAATGCTGGTTTCGAGATCATCGCGTTGCATGATGTCGTACGGTTGGGCGCACCCGGTCGGGTTGCTGGGCGGTTGGCCGAGCTGGCCCCGATGGTGGAAGGCCGGCTGGCTCCCCTTTACACCGCCCACGCCGCCGCGTTGGCCGCCGCCGATGGTACGGGGCTCGACGTGATAGCCACGGCCTTCGCCGAATTGGGCTACACCCTGCTGGCAGCCGAAGCAGCTACTCAAGCCGCAACCGCGCACCGGTCGGCCGGCCACCGGACCCGGATGGGCGCCTCAGCAGCTTGCGCGCGCGCCCTAGCCGCCCGCTGCGACGGAGCCCGCACCCCGGCGCTGGCCACCCTTGCCCCGGCGGTGGAGCTAACTCGGCGGGAGAACGAGATCGCCCGGCTGGCCGCGACCGGCCTGTCCAGCCGGGTGATCGCCGAGCGGCTGGTGGTCGCAGTGCGCACCGTAGATAACATCCTCGGTGCGGTCTATGCCAAACTCGGCATCGGCGGGCGGGATGAACTAGCAACGGCGTTGGTACAGACCACCAGCCGTATTTGACACCGTACCTGAGTAGGACGAAGCCCCCCGTAGGTACTCGACGCTATGTGGGCTGGAAAAGAGAGTAGTCGCTACTCCTGACACCCACTCCAGCCGGGCCTACCGTGAAGCTGGTGCTGACCCTATTCACTAATTGACCAGTCGTAGAGGTTCAGTGACGGCGGCTGGGAACGTTACACGGCGAGGCTCATGCCGGGTAAGGACCCGCCGTTCGCCTGGTGACGAGCTCGCTTAAGTATCCAAGGTGTTCACATTTGCGGAAGGATCGAAGACATGTTCCGAGGATTGCTGGATAACGGACTAGTATACCACAAATTCGATGAAGACGTGCACGAAGGGATGCGCCTCGGTCGCAACCAGTGGCTGGATGCGCGGAGCCTTTCGTACATGGTTGAAAACGACGTTCAATCGATGAGTGGGGCACTCCAGAACCAGGAGTGGGAGCGCGTCCTCGTCATTCTCGACCAAGGCCATCTGGGCTCTTGTACAGGCAACGCTGGCACCGGCGCTCTCGGAACCCAGCCCTTCTACGACGCGGTAGGGCGCAAGGTGCTGCCCGCGCCTGATAACGGACAGGCGGCTGAGGAGTTCGCGGTCAAACTGTACTCCGATGCTACACAGGCCGACGGATATCCTGGCACTTACCCGCCCGAGGACACGGGGTCATCGGGCCTTGCGATCTGCAAGGTGCTAACGGCCAGAGGCACGATCAGCGCATACAACTGGGCGCGCACGGCGTACGGCTTCTTGACGCTCCTGCAGTCGGGCCCAGTACTGCAGGGCATGCCGTGGTATCAGGCGTTTTTCAATCCCGACAGCAACGGCTTCATCGACTCCGACACCAACTGGCCGTCGAGCGGAGTTGCGGGCGGTCACGAGGTCGAGGCGTTCGGCGTGGAGTTGAACGCCCGGGACGCTTTCGACAGCGTTATCCTCTACGCAAACAGCTGGGGCACAGGCTGGGGTGACGCGGGCCACTTCCGGATGCGACTGCGTACCTACGAGCAGCTCAACGGCGTCGACTTAAAGCAGTTCGTCGTTTAATGCTACTTCAGCATAGTAGTCCAGCAGCTTATGCGGGGTATTGGTGCTTCGCGACCGTTAAGAACTTGGTGCACTGCATCCCGCAACGAAGGAGAGTTATGCCAGAGCATCAGTCCCCTTCACAACCATCGGACCCGAGAGGGGGATTCGGTGAAGCGCCGCAGCCCCTAAGTGCACCGCGGCCCGCCCGTTCCAGCGGGTCGTCGCTGCACCGGGCAGGGCACGTTATTGAAGCCCCGTCTGACGCACCAGAAAAACCGCGTTCTATGCGGCCACCTGGTAGAGAATTGGACTAAGGAGAGCTGCGTGGGATTGACTATCTGCAACCATTACAACGCGCCAGTGACCGCGGCCATCATGTTCTACAGCTCGGAAAGCGGTTCAGGCGAGGGTCGCAATTGGGAGATGATGGGCTGGTGGAATATCGGCCCTGGAAGCTGCGCGCTTGTCTATGCTAACGACCTAGGAGACCTCGCTACTCACTGGTATTACTATGCTCACGCTAGCAACGGGGTTACGTGGGCAGGGGATGGGCGCTGGGTGAATCAGGTCCCCACGTCAGCGTTCAATCAGTGCTGGGGGATCGGCGTTACTCCAGGAGAAAGGGTCGACTTCGCTGAGCTGAACGTCAACGACAACGACAACTGGACAGTCAACTTGCTTCCATGACTGATGCCCGGACCCATCACTAGAATAGTGGCCATCGCGGGCGGGCATGGTGGACTGATGTGTCGTCAGTGGCTCGTCGCCCGGGGATCAGTGGTTCATCGACCAAACATACGTCAAGATCTGCGGGGCAATACGTCGACCTCCAACGAATAAGGACACATGATGCACCAGCATGACCACGAGAGTCCTGTGTTTCATGGCATGTTGCTCTTTGGAGAACAACTGCTTACCTTTCCCACCTTCCGATGTTCACGGCTGCCGGCCTGAGTAGCCCGCTTCCGGGATCTGAGTAGGCAACTACTCGCGTCGCCAGTGGCGCACACTTATGAGGAAACGCACTTGACACGTTTCTCAAGAAGAGCGCAAAGGAATGAGCTTCAACTTGATCATTCTGGCGGCCACCCTCTTGATTGGCGTCCTCTTGAGATGTCGGCTAAGTAAGTGTCTGCCGGACGCCCGAACGAGACGGCAAGCAGCGACACAGCGCTTCCTTAATAGTCAATGGCAACAGCTCACGAGCCGATGGCATGAGCTTGAGACCGCGCAGCGAGAAATGGGTCAACGGCGCGAGCGAACCGTGGAAGTTTCGCCGTGCTTAAGTCTCGAACGACCTGGTGGAGGCTCCACAGCTAGCAACTGGAACACATTAGGTTTCCCGAAAGGGAGTGGAAGTCATGGGTATGTTCAAGCACCGCCGTGTGATGGCCGCCACCTCGGCAGTCGCTGCCGCAGCGGGTATCATGCTGCTGCCAGCTACTGCGGTGGCAAGTCCAGTGCGCTCGACGAACGTGATGCTCGGCGCCACGGCAGTGAATCAAGGAAGCTGGAGGGTTTGTAACCACCTCAACGAGAAGGTCAATGTCGCCATCGCCTACGTGAATCCCGGAAGGGGCGGATTTATCTCGGAGGGATGGTGGCCCCTCCAGGCAAGTGGGGCCTGCGCGACGGTGATGATTCGCAGTCAGACATCGGACCCGCGCAACGTCTTTCTCCGCGTCGAGGACACGCGCGGCAACGCGCTCGTCGATGGCACGAGCTCGATGTGCGCGACGGACAGCGAACACACGGTTATCGGAAACCATAACTGCGCAGGGCGCGGCTATAAAGCGCTGACGTACAAGCATAAAACAATCAACCTCGACAAGATCCCTTGGACGACGAATTTGATCGGTGAGCCGCGAGGTGTAATTGACGACAATAACTAAGCCTGGATGCACCGCGTTAATGTGACGAGCTTCAACGCGCCGTTAAGATCAAATGTCCTCTGATCAGGGAGGATGTGTCTTGCAAAGGAACACATCACCGTAATCGAGAGGGCATCTGACGAGTGCGAGCATCTCACAGGCGGGCCTCGGTATCGGTGACGTTCGATGAGTTGAATCTCGTGTCGTGCGCCGGTTTGGTACCGGCGATGCGACTGGCTGAGCGGGTTGGCCTAGCCGAAGAGGCCAGCGATCTGGTCACCGTGCCCGGTGGTGCAGGTGCCCATGCTGGCGCCAATGTCACCTCGATCGTGGCGGGCACGGGCGCTCGCGGTCGAGGCCGACGTCGCCGACGAGGCAGCGGTGATCCAGGCAACCGCTGAGATCGACAACGCAGGTGGACGGATCGAGGCGTTGGTCAACAACGCCGCATGGATACCACCGCGCCAGCACATCCTCGACGTTCAAGCGTCCCTGCTCGAGCGAGTACTGCTCTCCAACGTCGTGGGCAGCTTCCTGATGACCAAGCATGTCGCGCCCGTCATGATCCGCGGAGGCGGGGGACGTCGGCGATGGCAGGTGCGGCGTCGATGGCGGTGACAAGACCGCCAATCACAGCACCTGGGTTCCGTACATCTCACCGAGCGGGTCGGCGATGAGTTCGATGCGGGCGCCGTCGGGGTCACGGAAGTACACCGAGACGTCGCTGTGGATGACATGCTCCACGCCGGCCTTCTTGAACCGGCGCACGATCGCCTCCCAGTGCGCCGGCTCCACCGAGATCGCGACATGGTGCAGCCCGCCCAGGACGTCGGCGTAGGGACCGATGTCGAGTCCGGGGAAGTCGAAGAATGCGAGCAGGTTGCCGTGTCCGATGTCGAAGAAGAAGTGTGACGAACCGGGGTAGTCGCGGTTCTCGATTAGCTCGGTCAAGGGAAAGCCGAGTAGCTCCTGGTAGAAGCGGATAGTACGTTCCACGTCGCTGCTGATCAGTGCGGTGTGGTGCAGGCCGCGGGCGGTGGACGCCGGGCGCTGGCCGGTCGGGCGTAGATAGCTGTCGCGAATGCGCTCGCGCTCCGCCTCGATCATCGCGAGGTCGGTGGAAGTGTCGGTCATGACATTTCTCCGTTTCGGATCTTTAGGGACGGGTACCCGCGTACGCGCTGCGCAATAGCAGGATAAGATCGGATTGGGTTACCGGGCGTGGGTTGATGACGCCGGCACCAGCGACGGTCTCGGCGACGGCGTCGATCGCGTCGCGGGCGAGTCCGAGCGCGGCCAGCGAGGTCGGCGCGTTGATCTGGGTGGCCAGATCAAACAGCGCCGCACCAACGAGGTTCACGTCGTTGACGTGCAACGCGCGGGCCGCGCGGGTGAGCGCCTCGGGCGCCGAAGTGGCGTTGAATGCCGCGACCTGCGGCAGCAGCGCACTGTGTACACCAGCGTGGGGCAGCCGGTAGGTGCCGCCCAGGACATGAGCGAGCTTGTGGTGCAGGCCCATCGTCGTCGCCCCCAGCGCCCAACCGGCAAGCCAGGCCCCGTAGAGCGCCTGCGACCGTGCCCTGAGGTCCTCCGGGTGTGCCACCACGGTGGGGAGCACGGCGGCGAGGGTGCACAGTGCGTTCTCAGCCACGGTGGCCAGCTGCGGGGTGACATCTGGTGCGTACAACGCCTCGATGGCGTGCGCGAGCGCGTTGATGCCGCTGGGGCCAGTGACGTTGATCGGCAGCGAGGTGGTGAGGGCGGGGTCGTAGAGCACCGTGCGGGGCAGCACCCGCGGGTCCCGGCCAGTGGCCTTACCCCGCTCGTCGCTCAGCCCCCACACCGGGGTCATCTCGCTGCCGGCATAGGTGGTGGGCACCGCCAGGATCGGCAGGCCGGTTTCACGGGCGATCGCCTTGGCCATCCCGGTCGCGGAGCCGCCACCGAGGGCGAGCAGAACATCGACACCTAGCTGGTCCGCGCGCCGGGTGGCTTCCACGGCCAGCTGGACGGGCACGTGTTGAGCCACGTCCTGCACCCGACCGACCAAATCGCCGCTCAGCTGCTCGGCGGCGATATCTGCGACCGCCCGCTCGTGGCCGCCGGCGATGAGCAGCGCCCGCCGGCCGAGTCGGGCTGTCTCACTCCCGACCCGGTCCAGGGCGCCGACACCGAAGACCACCCGAACCGCCCGGTCGGCGAGCACCGGCGCGTGATACTCGAACGGCTCTTCCCAGCGCTTGTCCGGCAGTCTCATGGGCACTGTTGATCTTCGAGGCGCGCCAGACTGAACAAGTTGACAATGCCGGCCAGCAGCTCTTCGACGTCACGGTACGAGAGCCCGTAGCGCAAGTACCAGCGCACAGCCACCGTGATCACCTCCGGCGGGAATCGGAACCCGGCGAAGCTGGACGGCGGCACTGGCAGCCGAGAGTGGCGACGACGCATCAGCACAGCCTGCCCGAGCCCGTCATCGGTGGACGCAACAGTGCCCTCGACACTCGGTAGGCCGAGAGGTGGCAGTCCGGCCAGGGCCGTGACGATCACGTACTCAATGCCATCACGGCGTCGCGGCTCCAGCCCCCGAGTGATCGTGGTTGGCCGTCCCAGCGGGACGGTGTGGATCGTCGGCTGGAAGCCACGTGGTGCTGGCGTCCAGGCCAAGTTGGCCGGCGTCGCGGCTGAGCGCGTCGAAAGCGGCTCGGACCACGGTGCGGGTCTCGTTTTGCCGCGAGACCAATGACCAGGTCCAGAACGGCGACGGGTGCACTACCGGCCGCTGCGTCAGGTCGGGTGGCACCGGCGTGGTCTGGCCCTTCGGCGAGTTGATCACTGGGCGACGCAATCTGCGCACGTGGTCGAAGAACGCCGGGCCGGTGATGCCACCGTCCTCGACGCGGACGACACGCGCGCCGGTGTCACGGGCGAACTCCTCGGCGAAGACGTTCC
>JAVXWL010000228.1:0-8350 GCA_032230565.1 Pseudonocardiales bacterium
CAGGTCGTGCTCGCCCAGCGCCTGCTGTCCGGGAACCCACCCGATGTGTGGCAGACCTTCCCCGGCGGAGCGCTGCGAGCATACGTCGATCAAGGCCAGGTCGCCGACCTCAGCGACCTGTACGGCCGGGGCGGGCTGGCGGCGGTCCTGCCGGAGGTCATCCGCGACGGGCTTACTGTCGAGGGCAAGCAGTACGGGGTACCGACCAGCGCCCACCGCGGCAACATGCTGTTTTACAACACGGCCCTGCTGGCGAAGGCCGGCGTGACCCAGCCGGGAGCCGGCTACCTGCCCCCGACCTTCCTCGATGACTTGGCGAAGCTGGACAAAGCCGGCATCACGCCATTGTGCCTGGGAGCCAAGGATCCGTTCACCACCACCGCGCTGTTCGAGAACACCCTGTTGAGCGTGGTCGGCGCCGATGGGTGGCGGCGGATCGCCGAGGATCGATTCCACTGGGACTCCGACTCCGTAGCCGAGGCGCTGCGCCGGTTCGGGCAGATCCTGGACTACGCCGATCCCCAGGCGGCGGCGCTGACGTGGGACGCGGCCACCAAGAAGCTTGCGAACGGCGAGTGCGCCTTCGAGACCCTCAACGACTCCGCCTTCGGGGAGCTGCTCAGCGCCGGGGCGGTCGACGGCAAGACCTTCGGCGAGGTGCCCTATCCCGGCACCGAAGGGACATACGTCGCCGTGGTCGACACCTTCGTACAAGCCCGCCAATCCGGTAACGCCCGCAAGGCATCCGAATTCCTCGCCGTCCTCGATTCGCCGGACACGCAACTCGCCTTCAGCAAAGCCAAGGGCTCGGTGCCGATCCGGACCGACGTCGACGTCTCGTCGCTGACGCCCTACCAGCAATCGGCCGCGAAGGCGCTGCGGAGTGGCAGGGTGCTGTGGTCGATCGTGCACGGAGAGGCAATGAGCCCCCAGTTCCAACAAGGCTTCTACGATGCGGTGGCCACCTACGTCCGCAGCCGCGACGCCAAAGCATTCCGCACCACCCTCACCGACGCCATGCGTCGCCAGGCCCCGCCCAAGTAGGGCGACTCCTACGCTCGACCCATACCGTCCATTCGAGCGTGCGGTGTCGTCGCGGGCGCGGTCGGCCGGTCTAGCTACCATGACCCCCGCTGAGGAACGGAGAAGCGTGGATCGCTATGCGCCGTAGCACGAAGGTCGCTCTCACCGTCGCGGTCGCCGTGATTCTCGGCGTCACCGGCTGCAGTGGGTCTAAGGCATCGTTGGGTCGCGAAGCCACGGTCGTGCCGGCTGGCGTCCCGGCTCCAGATCCGCCTGCGCTGTTCCGCGATCCACCTGCTCGGCCGCCCGATCCCCCTGCTTTACCCCACGAGTTCGTCGCGCCCGCCGCACCAATCGGGTTTGAGATGTCCGGTCCGGCGTTCGACGTCAAGGCCAACGTCTGCCAGATGAGCTACGTCCGACCGCTCGATCCGCCTGGCGAGCAGAAGCACACGGTGTGCTGGGTGCGTAAGGGCTTCGGCGTCGCACCCGGTAGCGACTCCGGCGGCACGAGCTACATCCTTGGCCACGCGTGGGCGAAGACGCCGCTGGTCTTCAACCCGTTGTCCGAACTCGCGATGCAGGAAGTCACCGGGCAAAACCCCGAGATGCAAAGCGGCGTCCGAACGTTCCCGATAAAGGCGATTAACGGGTATAACATCGTGCTGCGCACTCCGACTGGTGCCCTCACTTATACGGTCACACGCGCGTTCGCCGTCTCTAAATCACACGCTGGAGACGTGAAGTCTCTCATGGCCAACACCCCGAACCGAGTGGTCCTTATCACCTGCGGCGTCAAAGGTGGCGTCGACGTCGATTACAATGTCATTGTAGACGCCTACCTCACGTCCTCGACGGCAGGATGAAAGCCAGGTGGGTGGATACCGATAGGCGTGCCGGGGTGCGATCCCGCTCGCTGGATTGTGTCGGCCTCTGCCGCCAACGCCGCTGTGCTGTGCCGCTGGGCGATGCGCAGCAGGGCAAGGAGGGCGATGACGAGCATTCCGTAGATGGTGAGCAGCTCGGAACCTACCGCCAACGTCACCCGCTAGACCTACATCGACGGCGACGGTAGATACATCGTTACCTTCACCCGCTCGTGGCGGAATCGCGCATTCGCCGAACTAAACACTTGCGGCGCAGGTGATCGCGCGGCTGGCGGCCAAGCAGCGCGAGGCGCGCAGCGCGGTGTGGTGCTGGTCGTGTCGCAACACTGGCTGGACAACGGCGTCTTCGCCGTCGACGCGCTGGAGTGCAGGTGCTAGCCGCACTCACGGCGCAGCCGGTCGACGATCTGGGTCGCTTGGGATACTAATTAGCTCTGGTTCAGATGTATGTTAGTAGTGTGACTAGCCTTGACTCGCTCGATTCGACGGTGCTGGCTGATGAGCTGATGACGACCGTGGTTGCGCTGCGGCGTCTGGTGCGCCGCAGGGTGCGATCGGTAGTGCCCGGGCCACCGTTGCGGGGCGCCCATCTGGAGCTGCTGGGGGTAATCGAGCAGCAGCCGGGTATCGGGATCGCGCCGGCAGCGCGTGTCCTACACCTGGCGGCTAACACGGTGAGCACCTTGGTCGACCAGCTTATTGACCTGGGGATGCTGCTACGCGATACCGACCCGGACGATCGTCGCGCCGCGCGGTTGTGGCTGACTGAGGAGTCGACACAGCGATTAGCGGCGGGGCATCAGGTCCGCGCCGAGGTCATGGCGGGCGTTGTGACCGAACTGCCGGTTGCCGATCGCGAGGCTCTCGCGGCGGCGTTGCCTGCGCTGCGCGCCCTGGTGACGGCTCTTGACGCGGAGGAGGGGCGATGACCGTGCCGCTTGCGGTAGGGAGTACCGGCGTGGTCGCTGCGGGTGGTGCCGGAGTACCTGCTGTACGTGGTATCGGCATCCGCCACCGTTTCGGCGACACCATCGCGGTGGACGGGATTGATCTGGAAGTCCCGGCGGGGACGGTGTTCGGGCTGCTGGGACCCAACGGTGCCGGCAAGACGACCACGATTCGCATGATCACGACGTTGCTGCCGGCGCCAGTCGGGACGATCGAAGTCTTTGGGGTGGACGTGGCCCGCCACAAGCTAGCGGTGCGCCGGTCGATCGGCTATGTACCGCAGCAGCTGTCGGCTGACTCCGCGCTGACCGGGCGGCAGAACGTGGCGCTGTTCGCCCGTCTGTTTGACCTACCCCGCGCGCGGCGCCGCGAGGTTGTCGACGTCTCGCTGGAGTCGGTCGGTTTGGCCGACGTCGCCGATCGCATCGCGGGTACCTACTCCGGCGGCATGATCCGCCGGCTGGAGCTGGCCCAGGCGCTGGTCAACGCGCCACGGCTGCTGGTGCTCGACGAGCCGACGATCGGCCTGGACCCGATCGGCCGGGCCGATGTGTGGGAACGCATCACCGACGTCCGCGCGAGCACCGGAATGACCGTGCTGGTCACCACCCACTACATGGACGAGGCCGACCAGCACTGCGACCAGATCGCCCTGATGCACCGGGGCCGGATCCGCGCGCTGGGCACCCCAGCCGAACTCAAAGCTCACGTCGGCCCGGACGCCACGCTTGACGAGGTGTTCCGCACCGCCACCGGAGACGAACTTGCCAGCAACACCGGGGAAAGGATGCGCGATGTCCGCACAACTCGCCGGACCGCTCGCCGGCTCGGGTAACTCGGCCCAGATCAGCCTGCCACGCCTGGTCGCCTCCCGAATTGCCACCATGTGCCTGGTCGAACTGCAAAAGCTGCGCCACGACCACACCGAGCTGATCACCCGCGCGATCCAGCCGGCGCTGTGGTTGCTGGTCTTCGGCGAGACCTTCACCCGGTTGCGGGCCATCCCGACCGGCAACGTCCCGTACCTCGACTACCTCGCGCCCGGCATCCTGGCCCAGTCGGCGCTGTTCGTCGCGATTTTCTACGGCATCCAGGTCATCTGGGAACGCGACGCCGGAGTGCTGACCAAACTGCTCGTCACCCCCACCCCCCGGATCGCCCTGGTCACCGGCAAGGCTTTCGCCGCCGCGGTACGAGCCCTGGCGCAAGCCCTGGTCGTGCTGGCCCTGGCAGCTCTGCTGGGCGTGGGGCTAACCGACAACCCGCTGAAGCTGCTGGCGATGGTAGCCGCGGTGATCCTCGGTTCAACCTTCTTTTGCTGCCTGTCGATCACGATCGCCGGACTGGTACTCACCCACGACCGGCTGATGGGCATCGGACAGGCAATCACCATGCCACTGTTCTTCGGCTCCAGCGCCTTATACCCAGTGGACGTCATGCCCGGCTGGCTGCAAGCGTTCAACCGAATTAACCCGCTCGGCTACGAAGTTGACGCGCTACGAGGACTACTCATCGGCGTTCCCGCCCAGCTCGGGCTGGACTTCGGCGTCCTAATCCTCTCCTCTGCGATCATGATCAGCATCGCCTCCGCCCTGCTCGCCCGGCTGGCCCGTTGATCGCCAAGCCGACGGTGAGCATGAACGCTTTTGGAGGATCCGTTCGAGCGTGCAGCTATAACCTGAATCGTGCCTCTCAGTCACGTTTGTGGATGCACCGGCTTGCATGGTGGGGTTAACTTCCGCGATCGGCTGATCCCGATTCAGGCCAACATCCCAAGCTGGTGAAGGACTCTCGAAGGCCACGGGCTCGTGATATTTCCCCAATGCGCAATTCCCATACCGTTTCTACGACACCCTCGACCAGCTGATAGGGTCTCCCGGTCCTGCGCCCCACTGAAAGGTAGATACCAACATGGCTCAGCGCCTGGTCCGCTTTTCCGATCCGACCAATAAAATCATTCAAGACGATGAGGTAGTGCGCATCGTCATCGAACAGCATCCAGCTCTTCGAAACGGGCCGGTGGAGCTCGAAGCTGCTGCTGACGAGGTTGACGCGATCCGGACGAGCGCGCTGAACGTTGTCAGCCTCAAGCTCTACCCTGGCGATGGATCCATTCCCAAAACGGTCACCATGGAGATCGGAGCGTTCAACAAGCTCGCGGGCGACAGGGAAATGGCAGACGTTCTTCGTGAAGCGCAACCAGCCTACCCACCCCGTAGGACAACCAAACCGACCGCAGCATCGACAGCAGACAAGCTGGACTACGCATCTTTAGAGCATGCCGGCAAGCCCCATCGCGGCAAGACTACAGACGCCGAGAAAGAGGTCGTCAGAAACAATCTCGATAAGATCAACGAACGGCTGGAGCGAGACGGACTGCGAACTATCCGGCTAGATGAAGCCGAGATGGTGACTCGTTACGGACTTGAAGATCTAGCGAAAGAAGCGAGAGACCTTCTGCAGTAGGTTCCCTTGGTTCCAGGTCGCAGTCCGAGCATACCAACCAGCCTCGCGGTTTGCTCATGCGTTACGCTACACGCCAACTTGTATGAACTTTGCATATTCACATGGCCGGCCAGCATCGTCGACCACAAACAGCATATAGGGGCCCGGTGGTGCAACTGTCCCACTGGGCGGTGCTGTCGCAATCAAAGTGTTGGACCCGGTCGCCTGGAAATGCAAGAGGACCGCCCGCTGATCGGCATCGAAAGCGTGGGTTGATGAGCCACACCGCATGAGCATCATAGCTGCGATAACGGCAGCGTCTGACACGGCCACAGTAAAATCTGAGTTATAGCGTGCGGAGGATGGGCACGCAGTGATCCTTGGCCGAGGTCCCGCCGGATAAGGGGGTTCGTAGATCTCGATCTGCTCCTGAACGGGTGTCGGTGGTTGGTCCGGTTGGTTAGGGGAGTTGCCGCCAGCTGTCCAGACTCTACAGTCTGGCATAAGCAAAGCGGTGGAATGATAATTGCGCAAAACCTTAGCCGGATTTGCGATTGTCTGCCATACGCCGGTGCCCGGCAGGTAACGGCCTTGTCGGCGGTCGACAGGAGCACTATAGAGTTCAGGCTCCATCACGCCAGCCTGATCATTATCTGGTGCCGCGCCCCCCGTGAGCAACACATCGCCGGTGGGCAGCAAGGTCGCACAGCTATGGGTTCGGGCGCGACTCTCGGGGTGGATTTGGAACCAGGGTTGCCAGCTGCTGGTGGTTTCCCAAAACGTTGACCACACGCCACCGTTGGTGCTGGTGGCGAATAGGTCGAGGTGGGTGTCGTTGGAGCGCCACAGGGCGGTGATTGTGGTGCCTGGTGCCAGGGTGGTTTCGGGGTGGATTTGGAACCAGGGTTGCCAGCCGCTGGTGGTTTCCCAAAACGTTGACCACACGCCACCGTTGGTGCTGGTGGCGAATAGGTCGAGGTGGGTGTCGTTGGAGCGCCACAGGGCAGTGACCGCCGTGCCCGGCGCCATCATTATGTTTGAGAGGCGTGGAACATCGACCCAGTTCGGATTGGCCTGGCCTAGGTCGATCAGTTGTGAGCGCGCACCGCCAGCCAGCAACACCCGTGGTCGGTAGTCGTCATCGGGCACAAGGGGGAGTAACACGGATGGGCAGTTGAAGTCATGGTAGGCGGCGTCGGGCAGCGGAGACACTTCGCGCGCAGTTCCACTCGTCGGGTCAAGGCTGATATTGCTCTCAAAGCCGTTCACTCGAGAGGACACGAATACCGATCCGTCTCGGAGTAGGTGCGTTCGTGGATACAAGATCGGCTCAGCGCGCACATCGCCAACCGGGGTCGGCAACATTACCCAAGTGTTAGTACTCGGTTGGTAGCGCTCCGCGGTGTTGTTGCCGTGACGAGTGTCATCCCCAGCAGGATGCCCCTGAAAGGCAAGTACGTCACCATCGGCGAGCGTGCACAGTGTGGGATACCAGCGACCGCCGCCGGTCGATCTACCCGGTTGCGGACCCATGTCAGAGGCAACGGAAAAGTCATCGCTAGCGGGCGTGTAAACGGCACAGTGACGGTGTCCTTCAAAATGCATCGCGTGATGAATCCCGCCAGCATCCGGGGGATACTTGAGAGTCCCACCGGCAACGAGGAGTCGACCATCACTAAGAAATGCATGTCCGCAACAGAAGACATCGAATGTCGGAGACTGAACCTGGATAAGTGGTAACTCCGGATGCAGGCAATTGAACCTTCGGGTGTGATCGAAATGGCCCGCTCGTGCCTCGTCAATAGAGTGGTTGTCGCCGCCAAACAAAATGATCTCGCCTTCACCGCCCTCAGCGGGAACCAGTGCGGCATGAATAGCAACAACACCATCCGATGAAATCACCGGCGCCCAGCTATGGTCGGCGGCACGCGGACTCGCTTTCGGGACCATGTCTCACTACCTCCGCTGGTATTCAACGAGCAAGCCACTTGCCCCATGTGGCGGTCCCAGCGCGAATCTGCACACGTCTGTCATCGCGGGCGCGCTGGCGAGTGTTACGACATCGACCGGTCGGCGGTGGTGGCCGAGTGGAACTATCTGAGGGTCACAGCACCGTCGGACCGCTGTGACAATCCGTGTGACGCGAACTCAGGCAGAATGCCTCCGTGGACCTTATAGACGTCCGTGAAGACGTCCGCGCGGCGCTCGCCGATGGCCGTCCGGTCGTGGCCCTCGAGTCGAGCGTGATCGCCCACGGACTGCCGTCTCCGGTAAACGTTCGAGTAGCTCATTCACTCGAGGACGCGGTGCGGGTCGCCGGAGCGATCCCAGCGACTGTCGGGGTGATCGCGGGACGGCTACAGGTTGGCTTGGAGCCTCAGGAGATTGAGCGCCTCGGCGGGGCGGGTGACATCCTGAAGTGCGCTGCCGGAGACCTTGGATGGGCGATCACCCGAGGCGCGGATGGTGCGACGACGGTCTCGGCGACGGTGTTCGCTGCGGCCTCCGTGGGGATCGACGTGGTCGCTACCGGCGGTATTGGCGGGGTCCACCGCGGGGAGACGGGTGACGTCTCGGCGGATCTGCTCAGCCTCGCTCGCCATCCGGTCGCCGTGGTCGCGGCCGGCGCGAAGAGCATCCTGGACCTTCCAAGAACCCTGGAGGCGCTCGAGACGTTGGGTGTCCCGGTGGTGGGGCTCGGCACGCGGGACTTCCCCGCGTTCTACGCTCGCAGCAGCGGGCTCGTACTAGACAAGCACACGCAGCAGGCAGAGGACATCGCCCGGTTTTGTCTCATCCGCTGGCGTCGGCTCAGACAGTCGGGCGGCGTCCTCGTCGCCTGTCCCTGCCCTGAACAGCACGCACTTGAGCCCTCCGAGGTCGAGCAGGCAACGACGCAGGCGCTTCGCGACGCGGCAGCGCAAGATGTGAATGGAAAACGTCTCACTCCTTGGCTCCTGGCAGCGGTCACCGAGATGCTCGGATCGCGAACCCTCACCGCTAACCGAGCACTGCTACTAAACAACGCGGGGGTCGCTGCGAGCATT
>JAVXWL010000031.1:0-9628 GCA_032230565.1 Pseudonocardiales bacterium
CCAGGCTCACCTGCTGGCGCGACGCCGCCAACTGCTTACCGGTACGCAGCAAGAACGGGACCCCGCGCCAGCGCTCGGTGTCGACCCACAACCGGGCCGCGACGAACGTCTCGGTGCGGGAGTCGTCCGCGACACCGTCGATGTCGCGGTAGCCCTCGAACTGGCCGAGCACCACGTCGTCCGGCTCCAGAGGGCGGAATGCACCGATCACCGCCTCTCGGGCTGCCGCCAGGTCGTCGGCGCCGAAGCTGGCCGGAGGTTCCATAGCGATCTCGGCGGCGACCTGGAACAGGTGGGTGACGAGCATGTCGAGCACCGCGCCCGTGCTGTCGTAGAACGCGGCACGGTCCGCCACGTCGAGTACCTCGGGCACGTCGACCTGCACTGCAGCCACGTGGGAGCGGTCCCACACCCCGCTGAACAGACCGTTGCCGAAGCGCACGGCGTAGAGATCCTGGGCCGCCTCCTTGCCCAGAAAGTGGTCGATCCGAAACACTTGGGATTCGTCCAGAACCTGATGAACCGCCCGGTCGAGCGCACGGAAGGAGCCCAAGGATGTGCCGAACGGCTTTTCGAAGACCACCCGTGACCGCGCGGCGAGCCCGTGCCGCCCGAGGCCCCGGGTGAGGGGCTCGAAAGCTGTGGGTGGCACGGCGAAGTAGTGCACCCGCTGTGGGTGTCCTCCGAGCTCGCGTTCCGCGTCGCTGAAGACTTCGAGAAGGCTCCCCGGGTTGTCCGCCGAGAAGCCTCCACCGGCGAAGCGCAGCCGGGAGCGGAACTCCTCCCACGGGCCCTCATCGGGCTGCGGGCCGAACTCGGTCAACGCGTCGTGTACGCGAGCCTGAAAGTCCTCGTGGCTCACGTCGCCACGGCCGTTGCCGATCAGCCGCCAGTCGTGCGGCAGCAGCTCCGCCTGCGCCAACCGAAAGAAGGCCGGTAGCACCATCCGGCGAGCGAGATCTCCAGTAGCGCCGTAGAGGACGAAGACGGTGGAGTCAGACACGCGGCCAAGGTCATACACGGCACAGCCTCCCTCACGACGGGCTCCGGAAAGTTTGCACCAGATGCCTGGCGCGGCCGACTGGTCGTCACCGGCTCGCTGGCCCGGGCAGCCGGTCGTGGGGCAGCAATTCCAGCCGGATGGCAGAAGGCCCGAGCGGGACTACCCGGACGTCGGCCATACCGAGGTCGTACGCGATCGCCGCAGCATGTGCGGAAAAGTCGTCGGGCGACTGGCCCGGAAGTATGCGGATGTCCAGACTCACCGGTGGGCCGGGGTCCACCAAGACCACCTCCGGAACGTGGAAGACCCGGCCGGCAGCGATGCTGAAGTCGCTTTGGGTCAGCTCGAGCCCGGCGATGATTTCCTCCACCCGCCAGGCAAGCCGCTCATAACCGACCTGTTGCCGCCGCTCCAGGTCTCGATTGTGGCGCCACTCCAGGGGATGCCGTAACCGGTCCCGCCACGGGGCGTTTCCCTCACCTCCGGGTGTGTGCCGGTGCTTGATCACCACGTCCGGCCCGTGTGGCAGCAGGCTCTCGTGACCGGTGTCAGACCATTGCACGAGGTAGACGACGCCACCGAGGTCGTTGCGGATTTCCCGGATCTGGCCCTCACGCACTGGCTCGTGCAGCTCCTGGGGCAGGATCAGGATTTCGTCGCCGACCCGGGCGGTCATCGGTGCCTCCTACGGTGTCGAACCAACTTCATGGGCGCCGCGCGACGCCGGATCTATAAAAATAGGTCCCGCGTCACTGTATGGCCCCGCCCAAACCGCGGGACACCTCTGCGCGCGCCGAATTCGACAAGGCAGCTGCGGTGGCGGCGACGGACGGCTCTAGTGTCGAACTCGGCGACAGCACCGTCGTCTCAACTTATTTCGAAGCAGCCGGTGGCTGACCCCACAACGTCGAGATTCGTCTCGCGGCGGGCACGTGTCGTCAGGGCCACCACCCATCTGCATTCCTGGTCAGCTGGACTCTTTGTATACCTGCTAGCTGCAATATCGCTCCGCGCTGCCCACGCCGTCGAGGCCGAGAGCGCCGTCACGTCGACAGCGGGAGGACGCAGGGCGTAGACTGTGCACCGTTCGTCAAAGCGCCCGGTTGTGGCTGAGCGACGTGCGGGATGGAATCGGGCGACACCAGCCGGTCCGCCGGACTACAACGCTCTTCTGCGTGAAGGTGAGAATATGGACACCACCGCGCAATTCCAGCAGTTTGACGCGCGTACTTTCGGCCAGCATCGTCATATTTGTGCGTTCTTCAACAGCATCGACGAGCAGCAGCGCGTGCTTCGCCCGTTCATCACGGATGGTTTCGACCAGGGGGACAAAGTTTACCATTACGTTGACCCAGAGCGACGGGAAGAGCAGCTCAGGTGGCTGGCCGAGGCAGGTATCAATGTGCCGGAGGCGATGGGCACCGGCCAATTGGAAGTGCGGCCGTGGCAAGACAGCACGCTCCGCGGAGACCGCTTCGACCTGGATATCTGGCTGGCATCATTCGAAGAAGTGCTCCAGTCCGGGGCGGCAGCAGGGTACGCGCAGACGAGATTTCTCGGCCACATGGAATGGGCGCTCCTCGACTTGCCAGGCGTCGACGACCTCATCGAGTACGAGACGCGGATCAACTACGTGATTCCCAAGTACAATGATGAAGTGATCTGCACGTATGATCTGACGAAGTTTGGCGCGAGCGTGGTGATGGACGCCTTGCGGACGCATCCAGTCGTGATTATTGGCGGGCTGCTTCAGGAGAACCCGTTCTTCGTTCCTCCTGACCAGTTGCTGCTCGAGATCCGGGAGCGACGGTCCGTCGGCAAGAGCGTAACCACGGGCCGCTAAATGCCCAGCGATACCAATGCTGAGATCCTCGCGCTGCGCGCCGTGCTCAGGGATCTCGTGGCGCTTTCTACTATTCCGACGGCGTGGGTCGGTAGAGAACCCGCTGCAGTGGCTGCCGGATTCGCCGACGCGCTGATCGAATTGCTGCCGCTTAATTTCGTTTTCGTCCGCTTGTGCGTTCCCGGTGTCGTCGGCGGAGTCGACGTCACGCGTGGGGCGGCCTGGAAGACGTTCCCGGAATGGCTGGAAGGTCATCTCGCTAAGAACGGCCGACTCTCCGGCAAAGAGATCATTTCCGACGTCGACGGCGGCATCGAACCATGCCGCGGTGTTGTCATTCCCATCGGTGTCAATGCCGAGGGCGGTGTGGTTGCTGCGGCCTGTGATCGCATCGACTTCCCCACCGAGATTGACTATCTTCTGCTGTGCCTTGCTGCGAACCACGCGGCGACAGCATTTCAGAGCGCACGCCTTATCCACGAGCGCACGAGGGCCGAAGAAGAGCTTCGCAAAGCGCGAGACGAGCTTGAGCTGAAGGTGGTTGAGCGGACAGCCGCATTGCGAAGAAGCCAAGCGTACCTGTCCTTGGCGCAGACGCTGACCCATACAGGCACGGCTGCTCTGCGCCCCACCGGAGAGGTAACCCACTCTTCCGATGAGCACTCCCGCTTGTACGGCTTCGATCCTGAAGAAGGAATCCCCTCATTAAAAGAGTTTGGCGAACGCGTTCATCCGGAGGACCGTGGGAGCTGGACCGAAGCGCTTGAGAGAGGATTCAGTGAAGCGGCAAGCGTCGAAGGGGAGTTTCGAGTCGTTCCTCCGCAGGGGCCGCTGAGACATCTCCAAGCAATCGTGCATCCCGTCTTCACTGCGCGCGGCAAGCTCGAGGAATTCGTGGGCACCGTCGTGGATGTGACTGAGCGCAAGCGCGCCGAGGAAGAACACCAGGCGCAGCTGTGGTTCTTAGAAAGCATGGACAGTATCGACCGCGCCATCCAAGGGACCAGCGGCCTCGAGCAGATGATGAGCGATGTTCTCGATGTCGTGCTGGTGACGTTCAGATGCGATCGAGCGTGGCTAGTTTATCCCTGTGACCCGGACGTTGAATCCCATCGAGTGCGAATGGAGCGCACGCGACCAGAATACATCGGCACCTTCGATCTCGGCGTGGACATCCCTAACTCTCTGGGAATCGCGGGCGTCTCCCGGAGCGTGCTGGCCTCAAGCGTTCCGGTCCGATTCGATCCCGAATCAGACTGCGCCCTTCCGCCACAATTGGCGGAGTGTTTCAGCATCAAATCCATGATCGCCATGGCTGTTTGCCCCAAGGTAGACAAACCCTATGTGTTTGGGCTACACCAGTGCTCTCATCCACGAGTCTGGACGCCGCAGGAGGAGCGACTGTTCCATGAGATCGGACGGCGACTGGCCGACGCGCTGGACACGCTCTTGATGTTTCATAACCTGCGCGAAAGTGAAAGCAAGCTCGAGGGCAGCAGGGCCGAGCTCGCCGCCTCGCGGGCGCGGATCGTCACGGCCGCGGACGAGACGCGGCGCCAGATTGAGCGCGATTTGCACGATGGGGTGCAACAGCGGCTCGTCTCGCTCATGCTCGAACAGCGGAGTGCTCAGGAGATGGTCCCCCCTGAGCTGCATGAGGTGCAGGCGCAGTTGTCCCGAGTGGTGGACGGACTGGCGGGCGCGCTTGAGGAGCTGCAGGAGATTTCGCGCGGTATACACCCGGCCATCCTCACCCGGGGCGGCCTTGCCTCCGCCCTCAACGCACTTGTCCGCCGGTCAGCCGTCCCCGTCGAGCTTGCGGTGCGGACCGAGACGCGGCTGCCTGAGCCGGTGGAAGTGGCCGTCTATTACGTCGTGTCAGAAGCGCTCACGAATACCGCGAAGCATGCGCATGCATCCGCGGTCCACGTCGCCGTGCAAGCGCTTGACGGTGTTCTCGAGCTCTCGATCCGCGATGATGGCTCCGGAGGGGCCGATCCGACGCGCGGTTCCGGACTCATCGGCCTCGCCGACCGTGTCGACGCGCTCGGCGGGACGATCGAAGTAGCGAGCCCCGTCGGGCAGGGAACGGCGCTGCTTGTCACGCTGCCTATCAAAGAGCGCTAATCGCGCCCTCCCGGCCAGAGCGTCGCCGCCAGCGGTCGCCGTAGTGTGGTGCTCGCCGGAGTCCTCAGATTCCCGCTAGCGGGTAGCCGAATTGGGCGCTCGCGGTAAAGACGAAGCGAGCGCTCTCGACGATCGTTGACGCTGTCGGAGCACGCACCGGTGATCCAGCAACTTCAGGACCGGGTCGCGCGAAGGAGCCAGCCGATGACCACCGCTTTGGAGACTGCCGTGCGTATCGCCTGCAATGACGGGGACCCTGAGGTTTTCTTCGGCCCCATAGACTCTCCTGTCAACGGAAAGTTGCACGCCTGGGAGACAAAGGCGTTGGCGATCTGCGCCAGATGCCTTATACAGAGGCGGTGCCTCGCTGAGGCACTTCGGTATCCCGTATCCGAGCAGCACGGTGTGGTCGGCGGTATGACCGCTAGTCAGCGCCGGGCGCTGATGCTCGCCGGTCGACAAAAGAGCGGCCTGGCTGCTTGAAGATCAAGCCACCTCACGATATAAGCGGTCGCACCGTCTCCCTTGCGAGAGCCCAATTCGGCTACCTACTAGGGGGAATCCGAGGACTCCGGCGAGCACCACACCACGATGGCCGCTGACGTCGATGCCACAGGCAGTATGGGCGGCAACACTGTCTGAACTAGCTAGGTTCCTATAAAACCGTGCTAACCAGGGGTGACCTATGGTGATCAAATCCACTGCGTCTAGTTCGACTGCCTTGACGATGCAGGGCCACCTCACCGTCGCAACTCGTATCCTCATCAGCTGCGTCGTTGCGTTGGCTCTGGTGGGCTGTGCGAACCAGACGACCCCCGATGTGTCCGCTGTCGACGGAGCCTTTGGTAACGCCGGAAACACCATCGCGCTGCGCGACGTGCTGATTCCCAATCCGCACACCCCGCAGGAGGCCTACGCTGCCGGGTCCACGGTCCCGGTGCTTCTTGCCATCGTCAATCAAGGCAACCAGGCCGACGAGCTGGTCGCCGTAACGAGCCCAGCAGCTAGCCAAGTGCAAATGGTGGGCACTACCGACATTCCCCCCGGTGACACCGTCATTAGCAGCACTGCCGGCTCCGCTTCCATAAATGCCCCGCCCACCAGTCCGAAGGTCGTGAGCAAACTGCGGATTATGCTGACCCTTAACCGCGTGTTGCGCGCTGGGCTAGGCATTCCCCTCACCTTCGCGTTCCAGGATGCAGGAACGGTGACTCTGTGGGTGCCTATTGGAGCGCGCTCGGACGTCACCAGCAGCAGTTAACGCCGCTAAACCCGGTGCGCCCATCAATATGATCGCACGCAGTGGTAGTCACCGTCGACAGAGAAAGGACGGACGCCATGAAGGCTGTCGTCTTCGCTGACACCCGATCGGTCATGGTGGACGACGTTTCCGATGCGGTGGTGGAGGAGCCCAGCGACGTTGTGGTGCGCGTGACTTCCAGCGCGATTTGCGGCACTGACCTGCACATGTACGACGGCCGTACCGGTGCGACCGCGGGTCTGGTGTTGGGTCATGAGCCTCTTGGCGTCGTAGTGCGAGCCGGCTCGGCGGTGGAGCTGGTGAAGGCTGGCGACCGGGTGGTGATCCCGACTCACCTGTACTGCGGGGTGTGCGTCAACTGTGCCCGCGGCTACTCCGCGGCCTGCCTGCGGGTTCGTCCTGGGGGGTTCGGCGCCGCCTACGGCTACGCCGGGATGGGTCCCTACAGGGGGGCGCAGGCCGAACTGCTGCGGGTGCCATTCGCCGACGCGAACTGTATCCCGGTGCCGGGAGACCCCGGCGACGATCGTGAGGACGACTTCGTGCTGCTCGCCGACGCGTTCGTTACCGGATGGCATGCCACCGTGCTCGCCGCGGTGCGCGCTGGGAGCACGGTTGCGGTATTCGGCGCGGGCGCCGTCGGCCTCCTCGCGGCCTACAGCGCGCTACTCAAAGGCGCGGCCGAAGTTTACGTCGTCGACGGCGTACCGGAGCGGCTGGACAAGGCCGGTGAACTGGGCGCGACCCCCGTCGACTACCGGGTTGGCGATCCGGTCGAGCAGATCCGCCAGCTTCGCCGGAATGCGGGACTCCCGATCGGCGAGGAGGCCATGGGTGGGGTGCACCATGGCATCGACGCGGTCGGCTTCCAGGCCCACGACCGGACGGAATCCGGGGCCGAGAAACCCACCCAGGTCATCGAGGACCTAGCCCGGTTGGTCAACCCCACCGGGCATCTCGGTATCGCAGGGGTTTACGCGGAGAAGGACCTCCACCCGGCCGCTGTGGGGCACCCAGACGGCAGCCTTACCGTGCCCTGGGCGACGTTCTTCAGCAAAGGCATCTCGGTCAACTTCGGCCGCACCCACGATCGCCGCTACACCACCCTGCTGCGCGATCTCATCGTCGCCGGCCGCGCCAGACCCGGAGTTATTGTCACCCACCACGGCCACCTCGCTGACGCAGCCGCGCTCTATCAGCAGTTCGATCAACGCGCCAACGGCGTCATCAAGGCCGTCCTGTGCCCCTAGGAACCTACCCCCGTCCTAACCTGCCGCTCACCGTCCTCGCCGCCACGCTGACCTTTGCTACGGGCGCGATGGACGTCGCCAGCATCACCCAGCTCGGTGGCGTGTTCAGCAGCGTCATGACCGGCAACCTGGTGCTTCTGGGCTTGGCCGCCGCTCGCCCGTCCGGGGAGCTGGCCGCGCATACGGCATTGGCGTTCGCCGGCTACGTCACCGGGGCCGCTCTCGGCACCTGGATTGCCGGGTCGCCACGCACCCACGAGCAGACGTGGCCCGTCGCAGTCACCGTGACACTAGTGGTGGAGCTCGCGGTGATGGGCGCGTTCAGCGCAGGATGGGAGCTCACTCACGGCCAGCCCACCGGTGGCCCACAACTCGTTCTGATCGTGGTCGCCACGCTGGGCATGGGACTCCAAAGCGCCGCGGTGCGCGGTCTCGGCACGACCCTGTCCACCACCTATCTCACTGGCACCCTCACCGGGGTGGTCGCCTCTCTCGTTGCCAAGCAGCGATCCCGCCGTCTCGATTACCGCGGCACGGCGGTGCTCACCGCCTTGGTCGTTGGCGCCGCCGTCGGCGGAGTACTCATCTTCACCGCCCCGGCTGCCTTGCCGGCGCTGCCGCTCGCCGCCCTCACCGTCGTCATCGCCACGGCCACCTACCACCACACCCAGCAGACCGCAACGGCACGTTCGCGTCTCTAGTGTGTCCCGCGGATCTTCAGTGCCCTGCCGTCGCCGAGTTCGACAGGAGAGCGTTCCTTGCCGGTACCCCGAATGGCGGTGCGGGCACGGGCTGGAAGAGGTACCCGCGGTAGCTGCCATGTGCGGTACGGATCGCGACGGTGATCCACGCGGCCACGAGCAGGACGTAGAGCACGACCGCGGCGACGGTGAACAGTTCGGCGTGGGTCCGCGCCGACAGTGCGCTGGTGCCGGTGACGACTGTGCCGACGGGGAAGGTGAAGCTCCACCAGGTCAGGGAGAACGGCAGCTTCTGCCGGGCGGTGCGCAGGGTGAGCGCCGCAGCGAGCACCATCCACATTGCGGCGAAACCCCAGGTGGGCACGCCGTAGAACAGGCCGAAAGCGGATGCGCCCTGGCCGAGGGGCGCCGGCAGGACACCGGCGGCGTCGCCCGCGAGCAGGTTCGCGGCGGTGATCGACTGCCCGAGCGGACCGAGGACGATCCATACCGTCGGCACACTCGCCGCCGCCCCGGTTTTGTGCTGCACCAGCCGCTGCCAGACCTGCGGGACGATGAACAGAGTCGCGAACAGGCTGATGCCGAACATTGCGTAGCAGGCCATCAGCATCCCGAGGCGGAGCTGACCCTCCGGCAAGTGCGGGATGAGCAGCGCGCCGTCAGCTGCGGAGACCATCGGTGGCACCACGGGCATGAGCCAACCGCCGAAAGCGCTGTCGGGCTTGATGTCGTGGGTAGTCATCATCCGGAACGGGATCCAGACGGTGGTGATCAGCCCGAGGGCGGTGCCAGCAATCCAGAGGACCCAGTCAACGGTCAGCGCGGGGGTGAGACCGATCCAGTCCTTGCCCAGCAGCAGGGCGCCGTCGCCAACGGTCATCAATGCCATCGGCGGGGCGCCCCAGAACTGCGCCATCACCGGGTCGCGAGCGTAGCCCTTCACGGTCTCGCGGTACCGGGTCCAGTGCACGATCCATGCCCCGCTGAGCGCGACGAGCATCACTGCGGCGAAGGCCCAGACGGTGGTGGCTGCGGTGCGGAACCCGGGGAACTGGACCGGCAGGATGGCGGCGGCATTGGCCACGATGCCGGTGCCCATGATCGAGGCGAACCAGTTCGGGCCCAGCTTCGCGAACAGGTCCGACGGATGCCCGAGGTCGCGTAAAAGCCCACGCCGCCGCGATCCGCGGCGGGCGTGGTGTGGGTGCGATCCGGGCGGGTCAACGGTGGTGATCGTGCTCGTCATGGTCCCGCCCCTCCGTGATGCTGAGGATTGCGTCAATCAACCGCTGGGGTGTCCGGCTGGGTCGAACGTGCCGGGTGGATCATTTGTCGTTGGGGTTGAGGGCGAGGAAGGCCAGTCCGGCGGCGGTACCGCCGACGATCTGGGCTACCAGGTAGGCCCACAGGGTGGGCCAGGCGAACAGGCCGATGGCGGCACCG
>JAVXWL010000040.1:0-2910 GCA_032230565.1 Pseudonocardiales bacterium
GCGTCGAGCATCTCGTTGATCGCCTGCCGGGCCGAAGGCGGCTCCGGACCCGTCGGCACACCTGGTGTGTGTACTCCCACTGCTGATCTCCAGTCATGGTCACGCTGCGTACTCCTATCAGTGATCACTGATCTTGTACACAGACGATCTGACATCTCCTCGCGGTCGGCGTCACCGATGCACCTTCGAGCTGGTTAACACCTTCTACGTGCCGCTCGAAGACGGCATCGACCTGGTCACCCCGGTCATCAACCGGGCGATGGCCCAGATCACCGAGCTACGCCACACCGGCCCCACCCCCGACCAGTCCGACGACGGCCCGGCGCCGGTGGATCCGCTGGCCGATATCGCGACCGTGCTCGGGCAGGCCCGCCGGGTGCTCACCCGGGTGGTGCTCACTCGCCTGGCCGAGCTCAACCCCGCCGAGTACGAGGGCTGGACGTTCACCGATCTAAAAGCCGCCCTGGCCGTCTACGGGATTGAGCCGGTGAAGTCCGACGGGCTGATGGTGATCCGCACCGAGGACATCACCACGGCACTCACCGAACGTGACGCGCACGCCGACGGTTCGGGTGATGAGGAGACAGGGAGTTGAGCAGGGAGGCAGTCAGGGAGCCCAGGGAGTTCTCCCTGCCGCCTCCCTGACCCAGACTCCCTGCCCTGACCAGGCCGCGCCCCCGACAGGGAGTCATTTCCCTGTCTCGCTACTAACCCGCTGAACCCCCGGAATCCCGGGGGCAGAGACGGTGGCGCTCGCCTCCCTCCCTGCTCCCGGTCTGGAACCCGCACGCCCATATGCAACTACTCAAAGTGACACACGAGTCACTGATCCGAGATTGAGGGAGATCACCGGCTGTGGATACCACCACCAAGAACCTGCGTGCCTGGGCCTTGCACTTCGCTGAGCGCGGCTGGCACGTCTTCCCCATCACCCCCGGCGCCAAAAAACCACCCGTCATCGACCGGTGGGAAACCCGAGCCAGCACCGACCCCGACCAAATCCACCGCTGGTGGTGCCACATTCCGCACACAGTCGGCCTCGCCACCGGGCCCTCCGGGCTGGTCGTAGTCGACCTCGACACCCGCAAACACAGCCAACCAGCACCGGACCGGTGGGCCGCCCTGGGCGTCGGATCTGGCGTCGGGGTGCTGCGGATGCTGGCCCGCCAACAGCACACCACGGTCACGCCGACCTACGCCGTCACCACGCCTTCCGGTGGGTGGCACCTGTACTACACCGCCCCGGCTGGGGTGGCGTTGCGCAACACACACGACGTGATCGGGTGGAAGATCGACACCCGGGCCCACGGTGGGTACGTCGTCGCATCCGGTTGCCCGGTCCCCCCGGGCGGGTACGAGCTGATTGACGACCGGGACCCCGTCGAGTTGCCGGGCTGGTTACACCAGGCCCTCACTCCAAGACCGTCCACGGCGCTCTCAGCACTTGCTCAGACGGTCGCTGCCAGCCCCAACGGCTACACCTCCGCCGCAGTGCGGGGTGAGGTCCAGCGGCTGCGCACGGCCCCGCCGGGCCAGCACAACGCTGTGCTTTGCCGCGCCGCCTACGCCCTGGGCCAACTCATCGGCGCTGGACTCCTCGACCACGGCAGCGCCCGAGCCGAACTCACTGCCGCCACCAGCGCGCTGATCAGCGCCGACTGCGACTGCACACCAGCCGAGGTCACCCGAGTCATCACCGCCGGACTCACCGCCGGAGCCCGCAACCCCCGCCGCACCACCAGCAACAGGAAGGCTGCCTGATGGCCCAGCTCGTCAAAATCGATGGTGCGGCGCTATTGGATGCGGTGCGTGCCGCGCTGATCCGCTACGTGATACTGCCCTCCCCGCAGGCCGCCGACGCGGTGACGCTGTGGATCGCAGCGACCCATGTCCAGCCAGCGTGGGCACATGCACCACGGCTCGTCATTCGGGGACCCGAGAAGCGTTGCGGGAAGTCACGACTACTCGACATTGTCGAAGCGCTATGTCGGGACCCATTCATCACGGTCAACTCTTCCACGGCGGCGGTTTACCGCTCGATCAGTGACGACCCGCCGACCCTGCTGGTTGACGAGGCGGACACGATCTTCGGACCGAAGGCCGACGGACACGAGGACCTACGCGGGCTGCTCAATGCTGGCCACCAACGCAACCGACCCGCCAAGCGCTACGACGTCGCTAGCAATCGGGTGGAGTCCATTCCCACCTTCGCGATGGCCGCGCTGGCCGGGATCGGCGCCATGCCCGACACCATCGAGGACCGTGCCGTAGTAATCCGAATGCGTCGACGCGCACCGAACGAAACCGTGTCCCCGTACCGGCATCGGCGCGACCGGCCATCGCTGCGCCAGCTCGCGGAGCAGCTTACCGCGTGGTCACGTGCCGATCTCTCCGCACTCGAGCTCGCGGAGCCGGACATGCCCGTTGAGGACCGCGCTGCCGACACTTGGGAACCGCTCGTGGCGGTTGCCGATCACGCGGGGGCGCATTGGCCCGACCGCAGCCGCGCAGCGGTGCTCGTGCTCACCACAGAGGCAAGCGACAGCGGGGAGGTATCAACTCGGATCCGGCTGCTCACGGACTGCAGGTCCGCGTTCGGTGACCATGACGCCATCTCCACCACCATCCTTCTGGAGCGCCTGAAAAGCGACGCCGAGGCGCCGTGGGCGGACTACGGACCCGCTGGGCTAACGGCGATGAAGCTGGGCGTCCTACTGCGCGAGTACGGCATTCGCAGCACCACCATCCGGTTCCCCACGCTCGGTCAAGCTAAGGGCTTCCAACGCGCTGACTTCACCGACACGTGGAACCGCTATTGCCCACGCCACGAGTCAGACACCGCCCCACCCGATCACGGCCACGAGGGGAAGCCGTACCAGCCGTACCAGGCTCATAACCCCAGATCAGAGC
>JAVXWL010000207.1:0-2691 GCA_032230565.1 Pseudonocardiales bacterium
GAGGTGGGTGAGGAACGCGCCGATCAGCGGTGCGTCGAGGTCGTCGATGTCCAACTCGAAGGGCTGCTTGCCGGTCTGGGCGTGCACGAAACGCAGCAGCAGCATGAACGTGTCACGGTAGGCGGCGATCGTCTGCGGGCTGCAGTTGCGTTGGGTGATCAACCGGTTGGTGAAGAACGCCTGCAGTGCGGGTGCGAGCGCGGTCATGACAGCACTCCGGGCAGTCGCTCCATACGCTCGCCGACCAGCTGCAGCAGCTCGGGGACCGCTTCGAGGTACCAGTAGGTGCTGGCCGGGTCTGCGTGTCCGAGATACGTGGACAGCAGCGGCATCCGCCGGTCGATGTCTTCACCGGTCCGGTACCAGTCCAACAGCGTGTGCACGGCAAAGGCATGCCTGAGATCATGTGGGCGCGGGCGGGCGCGGGCGCCGCGGCCTTCCAGCCCGATCTGGCGGACCAGCTTGATGAACGTCGCGTTGAGTTCCTCGCGTCCCATCCGCCGCCCCCGCGCGGACAGGAAGAACGCCGGCGTGGACGGTGTCGGGAAGCGGGCGTCACGCAGGCTGGCGTAGACCCGAAGCGCACCGACGGTGCTCTGGTGCAGCGGAACCTGCCGCTGCTTGTTGTTCTTTCCGGCGCGCACGTGCACCACGCCGTTGTCCAGGTCGACATCTGCACGATCGAGTCCGAGGGCTTCCCCTGGACGGCAGCCGGTAACGGCCAGCAGCCCGATCAGCGTCTCGTGACGCGCAGCCCGCAGCGTCGGTCGCAGTTGCCGCGCGGCGCTCATCAACGCCGCGATTTCCTGCTCGGAGTAGACGTAGGGGGCGATGCGCGGACGGTGCCCGGGCAACAGGTCGGTGGCCGGGACCTCGCTGGCGGGATCGACCGTGGCCAGGTACCGGGCGATGCCCCGCGCAACCGTGAGCCGTTGGCGCCACGTAAACGGATGGACGTCGACGGGGAGCCGCGCCCATGCCAGCGCCAACTCGGTGGTGATCCGCTGCGCGCCGACCCGGTCGAGGAACTCGACGAACCCTTCGAGCATGCGCCCGTCCTGGGGCATCGCGAAGCCGAGCCGGCGACGGATGCGCAGATAGTCATCCAGCGCCGCGCGCAGCGCGCTCATGACACACCTGCCGGCGTCGGCCACGGGCGCGCGAGCGCCCGTAGCGCGGCGCGGTCGACCTTGGCGTAGATCGCGGTGGTCTTCTGCTCGCGATGACGAAGTACCTGCCCGATCTCCGGCAGCGACGCCCCAGCTTGCAGCATCTGGGTCGCGGCGGTGTGGCGCAGCCGGTGAGCACCGACGCGAGGCAGCCCGGCCCGGTCGCAGGCCGCGCGCACCACCCATGCGACCGTGCACCGGTTCAGCCCCTGCCGTGGCGCGGTCACCCGCAAGAACAGTGCCCGGCACTCGCACCGCGGTCGGCGGCGGAGGTAGGACACGATCGCCTCGCCGACATCGGTCGGCAACGGCAGCGTGTCCTCGCGGCTGCCCTTGCCGTGGACCAGCAGCATCCCGGCCCGCCAGTCCAGATCGTCCAGGGTAATCGCGGCGACCTCGCCGGCCCGTAACCCGAGTCGCGACAGCAGCAGCAAGATCGCGAAGTCACGCCGGCCGACCATCCTGCGCCGATCGCAGGATGCCAGCAGCCCGCGCACCGCGGCCGGTTGCAGACCACGCGGCAGGGTGCGGTCGCGCAGGTCGGCTACCGAGGGAACCGCCCAGACCAGCGGCCTCGTGATCAGCCCCGCCAGGTGCAGGTAACGCACCAACGATCGCAGCGCGCAGACCAGATCGCGCGCCCCGGACACGCTACGTTTCGGGCACTCACGAGCCAGAAACGAGCTCACGTCGATCGCGGCCAGCCGTGCCAGGTCCAGTCCCTCCGAGCCGCCCAGCTCGGACAGGAACAAGAGCGCCGCCGGGACGTACGCATCGAGCACCGTGTGATCGCACAGCCCGCGCTCGATCGATAGGTACCTGCCGTAGTCGGCGAGCAGTTCTTCCAACCGGCCGACCGGGCAGGCCGGCGCCGGAGGCGGAACAGCTCCCAGCTGCCGCAGATATTCCAGCGGCAGCGCCACGCTGCGCGGCGACGCCCACGACACCACGCCCGTCGCGCGACGCTCCTGAGCGAACCGCTCCGCCTGCTCGCCGGTCAGCTCGCCCGCGCCCAGCCCCTCACGCGCCAACCACCGACTGAGCTGATCGAACTGATACAGCCTGTCCGCCGCTGCCGAGCACGAGTACGCCCGAGACGCCAACCACGAGGAGAACCCCGTCGCATACGGCGCCAGCGGCCCAGTCACCACCGGAACCCACACCCTCCTGCCCATCGCTGCCTCCTGTCAGATCGCGGAACACGATCCGTGAAGCCTCGATGCAGCAGCGAGGATTATGTTGAGCAGATCACCGTCGAAACCGCTGGCCGCCAGCAGAATCCCGGCCCGCTGACCACGTCCTCAACATAATCAGCGACTGGACATACATCCGTTTATATGAAGATCAACATAAACGGTTCTGAGGGGGCTCCGGCGCGGCAACGCGCCGGAGCTACCCGACCGATTGTCATCGTGTGCTTACGGATCGCGGTCAGGTAGCGCATTGTTTTCGCTGCTCAGCCCACCTTCAGGGGTGGGGGTCTCCCTTGCGGCGCAGGCATCGCCCTACCCGGTGGGGCAGG
>JAVXWL010000223.1:0-4597 GCA_032230565.1 Pseudonocardiales bacterium
CCGGCGCAGCACAGCCAGAGAGGATTTTTGCGGGGGGCTCATAACGCCCTAAACGCTAACGACACCCCCGCGCCAGGGCACCCGATTTCCCCGTCACCGCACGCATTGAGCGGGCTCAGCGGGGTAATTTGTGCCCTGATAACCCCGCTGAGCCCGCTCAATGCGGGAAAGGGGGACAGGTGTTAGGGAGAGCGGACTCCGAGCAGGACATCTTCCCAGGATGGGATGGCTGCGCGGTTTTTGCGGGGGCGTTTGGGTGGGTGGACGGGGGCGTCGTCGGGGACGGCCAGCGCTGGGGGTGCCTCGGCGGTCACCGGAGTGACCGTGCGCAGGTGCGCGGCCGGTTGCGGATCGATCAGGTCGGTGGCGTGATCGTCGACCGCGGTGACGGTGCCGCCGTGCGCACCTGGGTGCAACGTCCACTGCGCCCGATTCTCTGACCGACCAGCCCGCCAGCGCAGCTGCACGGCCCATTTGCCGTCGTCTCCACGCCAAGAATCCCAGGTCACCGCACTTAGATTGTGCCCACGCCGGCGGAAAGTTTCGGTAACGACCTGTTCCAGGGTGCGCACATCGGGGCCGTCGGCGCGCACCGGGTGGGCTTGCTGAGCCAGCTGCGCCATGCGGGATCGCTCCAACAGCACCGGATAGGCGAACCGCTCGATCCGCTCGGTGGACACGCCAGCGGCGGTGGCCAACTGCTCGACGGACGCTCCAGCCCTGACGCGGTCCTGGATCTCCCGCGGCCGCATCTCGCTCGGCGGATCGATCTCGGTCGGATCAAGCCGCGGAAGATCGCCCCGTACCGCCTCGTGCAGCGTATCGTCCACCACGAGGATGAACCGGTCGCGCCGATCGCCCGTCTCCAGAATGATCGTGCAGCCGTCGGCTCCCAGGCCGGCAATTCGCAGCGCACGCATCCGACGACCTCCACATCGAGTACTCACCACCGTAGAGCGGTCGGTGGCGACACCGGGGGAGGCGCGCCGCCGTTCGCCGAGTCTCACCCGAGCTCAACGACCCAGCCGCTCGACCACCCAGTCGATACAGGCGGTGAGCGCGGCGACGTCGTCCGGATCCACGGCTGGGAACATCCCGATCCGCAGCTGGTTGCGGCCGAGCTTGCGGTAGGGCTCGGTGTCAACGATGCCGTTGGCCCGCAACACGGCGGCGACCGCAGCGGCGTCGACGCTGTCGAGGAAATCCACCGTGCCGACCACCAGAGAGCGCTTGGCGGGGTCGACGACGAACGGCGTCGCGTACTGCGAGGACTCGGCCCACGAATACAGCCGCGACGAGGAGTCGGTGGTGCGGGCGACACACCAGTCCAGCCCGCCACCGGCCAGCATCCACTCGATCTGGTCAACCAGCAGCAGCAGCGTGGCAACGGCGGGGGTGTTGTAGGTCTGGTCTTTGCGACTGTTGTCCAAGGCGGTGGGCAGCGAGAGAAACTCCGGCACCCACCGGTCCGATGAGCCGATCTCGGCGACCCGCTCCAACGCGGCGGGGCTGAGCAGCGCGATCCACAGGCCGCCGTCGGAGGCGAAGCATTTCTGCGGCGCGAAGTAGTAGACGTCGACGTCCGCAGCGCGGACGGGCAGGCCACCGGCACCACTGGTCGCGTCGATCGCCACCAGCGCGCCCTGCGAACCGGCCGGCCGGCACACCGGAACCATCACTCCTGTCGATGTCTCGTTGTGCGCCCAGCCGATCAGGTCACAGGAAGGATTCGCGACCGGCGCCGGGGCGTCGCCCGGCGGAGCGGAGACGACCACCGGATCGGCAAGGAACGGGGCGCGCGTTGTGACGGCGGCGAACTTCGCGGAGAACTCGCCGTAGGTCAGGTGCAGCGATCGGTCCCGGACCAGGGCCAGGGCGGCGGCATCCCAGAACGCAGTAGTGCCGCCGTTGCCGAGCACCACCTCATACCCGTCAGGTAGTGAGAACAGCTCGCTCAACCCGGCGCGGATCCGCCCCACCAGCGACTTCACCGGTTTCTGCCGGTGCGAGGTTCCCATCAGCGAGCTACCGGTGGCGGCCAGCGCGGCCAGCTGCTCCGGACGCACCTTCGACGGCCCGCAACCAAAGCGTCCGTCAGCGGGTTTCAGCCCGGCGGGGATGGTCAGCTGCGCGGTCTGTGTCATGCCGTCAGATTACGACGACGGCCAGGTGGCCCCGGTGATGCGCTCATAGGCTTCGATGTAGCGCCGCCGCGTTTCGGCCACGATCGGGGACGCGATGACAGGTCCGGGAGGCTCGCGGTCCCATCCCGTGCCAACCGCCCAGTCCCGAACGAACTGCTTGTCCAGCGCGTGTGGCGGCTCACCTGGTCGCCAGCTCTCCGCGAGCCAGAACCGTGATGAGTCCGATGTGATTGCTTCGTCTCCCAGCGTTAATTGCCCGGCGGCATCCCAGCCGAACTCGAACTTCGTGTCCGCGATGATAATGCCAGTGTTCACCGCGTGCTCCGCGGCTGTGGTGTAAAGCTCCAGGGTCCGGCTACGGAGGCGCTGCGCAGTGCCTTCTCCGATTTCCCGCACTATGTCGTCGAAGGTGATGAACTCATCGTGGCCGGTTGCCGCTTTGGTGGTTGGTGTGAAGATCGGCTCAGGCAGTCGACTGCCAGCGACCAGCCCCGCGGGCAAGGCCACCCCCGACACCGTGCCGGTCTTCTCGTACTCGCGCAGCCCCAGGCCGGCGAGGTAGCCCCGGGCGATGCACTCCACCGGGATCATCCGCAGCGGGATGCAGCGCATCGCCCGACCCGCAAACTTCGACGGCACATCAGTGGCGGAAATCAGGTGGTTGGGCGTCACATCCTTGAGTTGGTGAAACCACCATGCCGACATTTGTGTCAGCAGCGCGCCCTTGTCCGGAATAGCGGTCGGAAGTACCACATCGTAGATCGAGATACGATTCGAAGCGACCAGTAAAACGTCGCCGTCGAATGAATACAGGTTCCGCACTTTACCCGCCGCTATGTGCTCCACCCGTTCACCGTACCCACTGCCCCGAACAACGCGTGCGAGTGCGCACGGGGCGCCGGTAGGTTGATCTGCTGTGGACGTTCACGGTGCCTTCGATGAGCTGGCGAGGAAACTCGACTACTCGATGTTCATCGTCACGGTTCAGGTTGGCGCGCAGCGGGCTGGTTGCCTGGTCGGGTTCGGTTGCCAGGCCAGCATCGCACCGCCGCGCTTCCTGATCTGCCTGTCCCGCAAGAACCACACCTACCAGGTAGCGGCTGGTGCCGACCTGATTGCTGTACACGCCGTCCCGCAGCACGCTGAGGCGTTGGCCCGGCTGTTCGGGAGCTGCTGCAGCGAGGAGGTGGACAAGTTCGCCCGCTGCGCCTGGCTACCCGGCCCGGGCGAGGTGCCGATCCTGCAGGAATGCGGGAACTGGTTCGTGGGGCGAGTGCTGGACCAGTTCAACTTCGGCGACCACGTCGGCTTCCTGCTCGACCCGATCGCGGCCCAGGAAGCCCCCGACTCGTATTTCACGTTCGCCCAGACGAAAGGTATCGAACCGGGACATCCGGCGTGACCGAGCTGGTGCTGCGGCGGTTGCTGCCCCAGCCCGGAAACGTCACGGTCGTTGAGGCATGTGAGGGACTCGCGCTGGCCGAAATGGCCGCCGAGCACCGCCCCTACCTGGTGCTCAACATGGTGGCCACCGCTGACGGCGCGGCGGCGGTGGCGCAGCGCACCGCCCCGATCAGCAACCCCGCCGACCGCCAGCTGTTCCATGAGCTGCGAACCCACGTCGATGCGGTCATGGTCGGTGCCGGGACGGTACGCACCGAGCGGTACGGGCGGCTGGTCCGCGATCCGCAGCGCCGGGCGCGCCGGGTAGCCCGCGGGTTGGTAGCAGACCCGCTGGCCATTGTGGTGAGCCGCCGGCTCACCTTGACCGCGGACCTGCCGCTGCTGGCAGACCCGCATTCCCGGGTGGTCGTGCTCACCGCCAGCACCGCCGAGCTACCGGGGTGCGCGGCTGACGTGAGCTACCAGCGCCCTTCGCCCGGAGAGGAGGTGGACCTGCCGGCGATGCTCACCCGGCTGCGCACCGAGCACAATGTGCGCTCGGTGTTGTGCGAGGGCGGCCCGCAGCTCAATGCGTCGCTGTTGCCGGCCGGCCTGGTTGACGAGCTGTTCCTGACCATTGCGCCCGCCCTTGCGGGCAGCGCTGGGTCGCTGTCCATCGTGGACCGGGCGTCGCTGGAAGAGCCGATCGGGCTGGACCTGGTGTGGCTGCTGGAGGCGCAGGGCCATCTGTTCGCCCGGTACGCACTCCGGCGGTGATTCACTCGTCAGGAAGTCCGCCGGATTGCCGACGACCTGGGTGACCTAGAAGCGTCCGCCTGCCGCCGTGCCCTCAGCGACTGACTGCATGATGTAACTGTCCGTGACCGTCGCGAGAAGGACTATGGCAGCATGAATAGGTGCTACCCGAGGCAACTTGTGCGGAAAGTTGCCTCGGGTAGCACCTACTGAACAGATCCATGGACCTCTTTCAGCGACTGCTGTGACGGTTGTGGCTGCTGTATAGCGGGACGCGGAGAGACCCCTGGTGCTCGTCAACGGTCCCCATGAGC
>JAVXWL010000248.1:0-3877 GCA_032230565.1 Pseudonocardiales bacterium
GACTCCAGCTGCCCAGCCTCACCGACCCAACACCCGCATACATGACCTCACGCTGAGTAACCCACTTAAAACAGCGAAGAGCCCGAACTTACTGGCGCCCGATCACTCGCGCGCGGGTGATGTCGAACGAACCACGGCAGATGCGACCCGGGGCGCCGCCGGGGGTATCCGGTCGAGGTCGCCGTGTAGCAGCCATGTAGCAACGACCTCCGACGGCAGCCATCTCACGCAAGCTTCGCCACCGCCGACAGTTGTGGTCCAGGACGTCGCGGGCTCTTCCGTTCTACTTCCGTCAAACCACCCGATCTGACGGCCTATGACTGGCATCAACCGGCAGTCACCGTTCGTAGTATCTCCAGGTGACCGGGCATTTCACGCCCTATTGCGCAGCAATCGGCGTAACCGATCTTGAAACAGCGGGTTCGGGGTTCGAGTCCCTGGCGGCGCACCACCTCACACCAGCACAGATGGATGAAAGAAGCTCACATCTAAGGATCTTCGTCCATCCGACTGTCCATTAGCGCGCTGTACGCTGCCGTTATGGCACGCAGGAAGCAGCCTACGAAGGACCTGACCGGCATCCGCCAGCGGGGCGGCACCTACCAGATCCGCGTCTCTGCCGGTTACGATCCGGTAACCGGTCGGCAGCTCATGCTCAGCGACTCGACCGACACCGAAGACGCGGCGGTCCTGATCCGCGACAGACTGCGGGAGCAGGTCCGCGACAACACCGCAGCACGGACGAACGTCACACTCGGCTACCTCCTCGACGATTGGCTGTCCGGTCATGAGGTCGAGGAGACGACACGCGCCAGCTACCGGCTGTTGATCAATGGTTTCATCCGCCCGGCACTGGGAGCCACTCCCCTGGCACGGCTGTGTCGGCCTGCGGCGCGGGCATGCGTGGGCGCTGCGCGGCGTCCAGCGGGTTGACGGTGATCCAGCCCCACCGCTTCGCAGCGCTCAGGGCGCCGCTGAGCACGGCGTGACACTGGCGGACCGAGGAGACTGCGAGCGGCTTGCACACGTGCGCCCGACCCACCGTCAGCAGAGGAAGCAGCCAAGATCGCAAATGCCGCGTGGGAGCAGGACGCGGATTGGGGCACGTTCGTCTGGCTTACCTTCGTCAGCAGTTCGCCAGGTGGGGTTGAGCACGATGGTCCCGTTCTCCCTGGTCATGAGGAGGTTTGGTGAACCCGGCCGCGCCGTGTGCTTGGCAGGTGGTCATGATCACGTGGCGCGAGCTGTTCGCGTGGCGCCGTAACGGTGCCTTGTCTACCAAGTGGGCACCTGCGTGGATGTGGACTGACCGGCAGTGGAGAGGTGGGCCAGTCCCAGGGATGATCGGATCAGCGGTTGTGCTTCCTGGTAGACACGGGGCTTCTCCGTGGCGACGCACATGCCGTGATAACCCGTGATCGTCAAGGTCCCTCCCAGGTCACGACGTCGTTGAGCACATCGAGCGCGCTGCCTTCGACAGTGCGTTGCACGAGGGCGTCCTGGGACACGATCAGCGAGGATGTTCGCATTCGCCAGGTGAAACAGTCGTGACTGAATCCCTCAATGTGGATCATGTCTACGCGGTCATCTCTGACCCGGTATCCCACCAGCGGACCATCTACGCCCGGCGCCACGCGCAGAAATGTGAAGCCACCCCGATTGCATGGTCGAGGAGTCGTTTTGCGATCACCACGTCCGGACTATCAGTCGTCTTCATCGACTATCACCCCAACCTGCGCCAGGAGGTTGCTGTACCCCCACAGCGCCTTGTGCGTCGGTGTGCCCTGTCCCCTCGGGCTCGTCGGGCCGGTGCGTGGGGTCCAGCCGGAGCGATGGCAGGATCGGCGGGATCGGCGGCGATCCCCCTGAAGCAATTGGGGGTCACAGAGCCTCATCTCGGCCGCTGCATACCGCCAGCTCCACCCACTTGATCAACAGGGTCATCCCTCCGACTGCCAGGCTCTGCCGCCTGCCGTTAGCCTGATCGACACGGACCACCAGAGAACAGCTCAGAGGTTCACAAGCATGACGCGACGTGGACAGTCCCGTGGACGTTGATGGGCTGGCCTACACAGGGCCGGAATCGCGGGTGCGTCGCGAGATCCGCGCCGACGTAGGCGGCGCTCTTGATCTCTTTAGAGGGTTATTCGGCAACATCGGGTGGGTACGGAGGGCGCACAGCAAACGGGCGCTATCGAGGGGTGACCCCTGCGATGTCCATATGCTCACCGTGTGCTGAGGGCGCTGTTACGGGCGGGATGTTGCGAGCCGCACCAGGGACAACGGCCGATATCGATCATAGGGCAGATTGAGGCAAGTGCGAGCATGCTGCTCGGCCCGCTGAGACCGACCGGATTCGGTTGGTAGGTATGGGTCTGCCTCGCCGAGGTTGCCTGCCTCGCGGCTCAGGGCTAGGGCAGGTGCCCGGCTGAGGGATGAGGCATGTGCCTCAGCCAGATTGCTGATGCCTCGACGTCTGTCTCACCCCGGATCGGTCGGTAACGGCGGATTAGTCAAACGCATCTAGGCCTGGTGTTCGAGGAGGTAGTCAGATGCCGTGAAGGTGAGGGCGGTCGATCTGTCACCCATCGTCTGGACTCGCACGCTCAGCGGTCAGAACTCGCCGTCACGGACCCCGGCCACGAAGGCCACCCACTCCGAAGCAGTGAATCGAAGGTCCGGCCGACCGGGGTTGTTTGAGTCCCGCACCGCCATAGCTCCGTCACCAAGCTCGGTCACCTCGACGCACTCGTTCATGTCGACCTCGCTGTAGCGGCTCTTGCGCCACGTCACGCCGCTGATGTCACGCGCGTACAGTTCCGTTTTGTCCATGACCTCTCTCCTTTGAGATTGCCTGCGCCTTGTGGAGGAGCGCTCGTGTCGCTGTTCGGGTTCGTGGGCGGGCATACCTCGAAGGAAAATATACAGTGAAGAGTCGGGATTCGAAACATGTGGTTGATACGCCGTCACCCGGCGAGTTCAGCGGCATTTGCATATGCCCTCAGAAGCGCGTGTGCAACAGCACAAGCATATGCTCAATTATTGCAAAAATCGAGGTGCAAAAAGCCGATAATCCGACAAGGTGATCGTGCGACTGTAGGGGTGCCGCACGTGCATATGCAGCAGCGAAGTGCCGCCCGGTACGCCGGTTGACGGACATTTGACAGGTCAGTTAACCTCTCCTTCCCACATTGGAAGAGACAAACCGGCCGTGCGGAATGAAAACCCGTCTGTCACCCTGATGGACTATTCGATGAGCTATTCCCACCCGACCGATCAAACGGCCGCAGTCGCCGCTGCGCTAGCTGAGCTCGGCGTACGTCCCGAGGAGCGGGTGCTGATCATGCTGCCTGACGGTCCCGGCTTCGCCGAGGCCTTCGCCGGCGGAGCGGTGCCACTGCCAGTGAATCCGCTGCTCCCAGCGCACGGCATTGCGTCAGCCGCGACTGAGACAAGTGCTCGACTGGTGCTGGCCTCAGGGGATCAGATCCACGCGCTAGCGATCTCGACGCCGAGCCACCGATACTGATCGAGGGGCCACGGCGACCCTGGGCAGCCACGCTGCGACTGCGCTAAGCGAGGAGTTCCAGAGTGAGGGATCGAGCGAGTGACCACCACGACAGGAGTCCTCTACGTTGATAGCCGCCCGATCTCCTCAACCGTCGCCGCGAGTTGGTCGAAGTAGGCCGGATGGTCGGCGCTAGGGACCACTCCGCAACTCCGGCTGCCCACGTCAGGGCCTATTTATGTCACCGTGTCGGCCGTGCTCATCAGGGCTTTCGCCCAACGCCGCTAAAGTTAAACACCTCAACCGGAGTACCGAGCGTGCCTGCTTCGGGTCGCCACAGCGAAGCCGAGACCACGCCGGGCTCCAACA
>JAVXWL010000253.1:0-5091 GCA_032230565.1 Pseudonocardiales bacterium
GTGCGCTTAGCCCGCCGGTCGGCAACACCGGAGGCACTGCGCGCGGCCCTGTTCCAGGTCCGGTCGCTGGAATGGGTCGACAGCCTGCCCGAGGGTGCGCAGACCCCGGTCGGCGAGCACGGAGCCCGAGTTTCCGCCGGTCAGCGGCAGCGGATCGCCCTGGCCCGGGCGTTGCTCGCCGACCCACCGGTGCTGCTCCTCGACGAGCCGGCCGAGCACCTTGACCTCGCGACCGCCGACGCGCTGACCGCTGACCTGCTGGCCGCGACGGCCGGGCGCACCACGCTTTTCGTAACCCACCGGCTCGCGGGCCTCGAAGCCGTCGACGAGGTCATCGTCCTGCACACCGGTCGGGTCATCCAGCGGGGCAGCCATGCTGCGCTGATCACGGTGGCCGGGCCCTACCGGCGCATGTGGGACCGCGAGCGCGCAGCACTGGATCTCGTATGAGGCGTTCAGGCAGAGCAACAGGGATCGGTGGAGAAGGGTTCCCGCCGCTCAGCGCGGAGGAGCTAAGCACGTTGCGGGAGGCGGGCCGGCGCTGGGCGTCATCTCCTACTGTGCGCCGGGTCCGCTCGCGGCCACTACCGATCGACCCCGCCCTCGGTCGCTTTAGCCGCCCACCTGCCCCGACGCGCTTCGGGCGGTTCAGCCGGGTGGAGATGTTCAACACCGAGGCGCCGGATGAGTTGGTAGCGACCGAGCGGGCGGTAGTCCCAGAGACGCGGCTGGGACAGGTGCTTGCGCGCACGAAGCGGCTGGTGTTAGGACCACCGTTGCCCAGTACCGCAGTCGTGCAGGAGCGGATGCCAAAGCTCATGGCCCTGCCGGTGCTGGGCTCGGATCTGCTCTCCTCGGTCGCCTACGGCCCTGAGGCGATGCTGAGCGTCCTGGTCTTGGCCGGCGCCGCTGCGCTGCGGCTATCTCTGCCGATCGCGGCGGCGCTGGTGGTGCTGATGATCGCGCTGGGGCTGTCGTACCGGCAGACCATCCGCGCCTATCCGGGCGGTGGCGGCTCCTACATCGTGGCCAGCGACAACCTAGGCCGGCGGCCTGGGCTAGCGGCGGCGGCGGGCCTGCTCACCGACTACGTCCTGACGGTATCGGTGTCGGTGGCGGCCGGCGTGGACGCGATCACCTCGGCCGTACCCAGCTTGGCTGCGCACGCGGTGCTCATCGGTCTCGGGGTGATCGCCGTCCTGCTGGCTGGCAACCTGCGCGGAGTGCGCCAAGCCGGCAGCCTGTTCGCTGTCCCCACCTACGTCTTCCTCCTCGCGGTCTTCCTGTTGATCACCATCGGTCTCGCCCACGCCGCCGGCAACGGTTTCAACCCGAGCCCTGCTCCGCCATCGGCTGGCACCGAAGCCGTCACCCTGCTTCTCGTACTCCGCGCATTCTCATCCGGGGCCGCGTCGATGACCGGGATCGAGGCCGTCTCCAACGCCGTACCGGCGTTCCGCCCGGTCGAGTGGCGCAACGCGCTCATCACCCTGACGTGGATGGTCAGCCTGATGGTGATCATGTTCTCCGGGCTTGTCCTGCTGATCTACCTTGACGGTGTAGTGCCTAAGCCGGGTGAAACCGTGCTCTCGCAGTTGGCTCACCGAACCTTCGATGGTGGACCGCTGTACTCATACACGCAGGCGGCGACCACGTTGATCCTGCTACTGGCGGCGAACACGGCGTTCAACGACTTCCCCCGACTGTTGTTCTTGATGGCCCGCGATAACTACGCTCCACGACTGTTTCTGCGCATCGGCGACCGCCTGGCCTTCAGCAACGGCATCATCGCCCTTGCCGCTGCTGCGGCGATCGCCTATGCCGCCTTCCACGGCCACACCGAGGCCCTCATCCCTCTCTACGCGGTCGGCGTTTTCCTGGCTTTCACGCTCTCCCAGACCGGCATGGTCGTGCACTGGTGGCGGCGCCGCGGCGCCCATTGGCGCAAGAGCATCGCATTCAACGGACTCGGCGCCCTGCTGTCCGCGCTGGTCGGGCTCACGGCCGGTGTCACAAAATTCACCGAGGGCGCCTGGGTCATCCTGATCAGCATCCCGCTCCTGATGGCGACGTGTCTGCGGATCCACCGCTACTACGACACGGTACGAACAGCCGTCGCCCTCCACCCACTGCCCGCCGCGACCAGCAGACGCATCATCCCGGTTGGCGAGGAAAGCGAAGAAACCCCGGAGGAGATCTCGCACCTCATCATCGTCCCAGTTTCTCGACTTCACTCGGCCAGTCTCCGCGCGCTCGCATACGCCGCCTCGTTCACTCTGCCGATCTGTGCTGTGCACCTCGCGCCCGACGAAGACGAAGCCGAACGGTTCCGTTATAAGTGGAACGTGTGGGGCAACCATGTCCGGCTTGAAACAATCGTGTCCCCCTACCGTGCGATCGTCCCTCCGCTTATCCACTACCTCGAAGCCCTGCACGACCAGCGACCTGACGTCACCCTCACCGTGGTGCTGCACGAATTCGTGGCCAGGCATCGTTGGCAGCAGCTCCTGCACAGTCCCGTCGCACCTCGGCTGCGCCGCGCCCTGCGCCCACTGCCCGACATTGTCATCACCACCGTCCCCTTTCACCCACCCGGCTGACAGCGCCTCCCAGAAAGTCTCCAGGCGCCTCGATCGTGGCGTGCTCTATACCCGTGCTGGTGCCAGTGGTACAGAGGATCTGTCCCTCGGGGGTATTGGGTCGAGCTGGGAGTGCCGATGTCGGGTCAGCGCGCGGAGCGCAAGGGTCCTGACCTGCGCGACCGGCTGGTCGGGATGTGTGAGCGCATCTCAATGTCAGGGGCAGGCAACGATAGTCAGATCCTGGGGGTGGTCGCCGAGGAGATCACTGCGGTGGACCACTGCCACGTCGGCGGGGTGTACCGGCTCAGCGATGGCAGGCTGAGTTGGGTGTGCACCTCCCGGCCGGAGCCTGTGGAGCTGGGCCGGTTGGTACGTCAGCGTGGTGGCGCGCCGGGTGCCATGGGGGTTGCGGACGGATCGTGGACGTCGGTTTACGGCTTGCGGGGTGCCGGGCAGGAATGGGGGACCTTGGTGGTCTGCGCGCCGACCGCGCCTTCGGAGGTGGAGGAGTCCCTGATCGCGGCCGCCGCTGTGCAGGCGGGTGCTGCGTTGGTCTTCGCTGGTGTGCGGCGAGCGCTCGATCGCGAGTCGCTTATCGACCGGGTGCTGACTGCGGCGACCGAGCGAGCGGTGCAAGGTGCGGGTGAGCAGGGTGTTGTCGACGCTGTATATGGCTTGAGTGGTTATCCGGTGCAGAGCCTGGATCAATTCGGTCGGCCCAGTGTCTGGGCCGGGCCAACCGGTGCGCCGCCGTTGGTGACCCGCACCCGCGCCGAGTACCGCCACCTGTGTGACACGCTCGCGCGGAGCAGTGGCCCGGTGCGCCACGGTCAGCATCTGGTGGCCTATGCGGTGTCGCGGGGGGAGCCGCTGGGGGTGCTCGCAATGTTCGATCCCGATCACACCGCCGACGGCGATGGATCGCGGGTCCTAGACCGAGCGGCGCTGGTCCTGGCCGCCGAGCTCGTCCACCAGAAGGCTCTCGTTGCGACTCGGGTGCGCTTGGGTCGGGATCTGCTCGATGACATGCTCGATGGCGATATCCGTTCGGCCTCAGCGACCGAGTTGGTGACCCGGGCCCGAGCACTCGGGCATGACCTGCGCGAACCGTACCGAGCGCTGGCGGTGCGATGGATCGACTCGGCGCTCGACGACGGCGTCATCGCTCGTGTCACCACCGCCACGCGTGCGCTGGACATGACGTGTTTAACCACCCGCCGCGAAGACGCCTTGATCGTGTTGGTCTGCCAGCTGACTACAGACACGTGGAACGACCCCAGCGTATGGAATGCGCTGCACGATTCGATCGCCCACGCTCTGCGCCGCGGTGTCGGGTCCATCGGGGTCGGCGGGGTCGCCGAAGTGGCGAGCCAAGTCCCCCGCTCCTATCGCCAAGCCCTCCAAGCCTTGCGCGTGCGGACCGGTTCCGCCGACCCACACGGCGTCACCAACTACGACGACATGGGTCTCTACCGGCTGTTCGTCGGCCCCGACGCCGACGTCACCGACTTCGTCCGCGAGTGGCTCGGTCCGCTGATCGACTACGACCGCGATCGCGCGGCGGATTTGACGGAAACCCTCGCTGTCTACCTCGAGCAAGGGGGCAACTATGACAAAACGGCCAAAGCCCTGCTCATTCACCGCAGTACACTGCGCTACCGCCTCCAGCGCATCCGCGACATCATCACCCGCGACCTCTCCGACACTGAGGTCCGGTTGAACCTTGACGTCGCCGTCCGCATCTGGCGCGTCCACTACCGGTGACCCGCGCGACGGCGTTCCAAGCCTGACCCAGTCTAGCCCGGGACACGACTCCCCGGGCGCTCGGTGACGTCCCAGGTGAGTCCCCGCATCCGTTGCGGATCGCCGTCCTTGTCCAAGAAAACGCGTCCAGCGGAGTGCAGCCAACAGATCCGGCCATCTGGGTGCACGATGCGGTGATCGGCGGTGTAAGGCTCAGCGGTGGTGAGGCTGCGCCGGATGGCCCGTTCTACAGCCGTTTGATCGTCGACGTACAAGCGTTGCAGGGCAGTCTCCAAGTTGCACGTCTCCCCGGGTGGCAACCCGTAGATCTCGAACATGCCGTCCGACCAAGTCGCGGTGTTGGTAGGGATGTGCCAGTCCCAGGAGCCGACCAGGACCCGCTTGTCGGTGACGAGGGGTTCGTGGTCGGTGATGTCCATGCCGACGAGGTACATACGCTGCTCTTCCAGGTTCGACCGGATGTCCCACTGGGTACATCGATAGGTGCCGTTCCGGCGCAACATCCGGACCTTATGGCCGAACACGCACCCGGGACCACTCAGCAGCATCCACTGCCGGACCTCGACGGATCGGTCCTGGTCATCGGGGTGCAACAGCTCCCAGTACGGCACAGACGAGAGTTCCTCGACCGACCACCCCAGCACAGCCCGATGGGCGGGGTTGATCGACACGGTGTATCCGTCGAAGTCCCGCACACACGTCAGAACCGCAGACGCGTTGTCAACCGCTGTCATGGTCAGCTCCT
>JAVXWL010000257.1:0-15952 GCA_032230565.1 Pseudonocardiales bacterium
CTCGACGTCGGTGCGGTCCAGCTGCGCTGGATCGGCCACCGGCTACGCGCTGAATGCGACATTGCCGTGCCGGCTGACCTGACGGTTCTGGCGGCGCACACCATCGCCGTCGAGGCCGAACACCGGCTCATCCATGCCGTGCCCCGGCTGACGTCGGCCATCGTGCACACCGACCCGCACTCCCGCGACGGCGCCGACCACCACGCCGACCTCGCCCACCACCGGCCGCCGGGAATACCTCCGGCGCTCAGCTCGTCTTGACGACGCCGATCAAGTGCCCCTCCGGGTCGTTGAACAGCCCGATCTCGATGTCTTCCATGACCTTCTCGGGGCCCATCACCCGCGACCCACCGAGGCCCTCTGCCTTGGCCAGCGCGGCTTCTACGTCGGGTACCCCGATGTAGAAGGTGACGTGACCGGGGTAGCCCTCCGGTCCCGCCCCGATACCGCCACCGATTCCGGCGGCGCCTTCCTCGCGTTGCACGATGCCGTAGTTCATCGGGTTATTAGCGTCGATCTTCCATCCGAACAGATCGGAGTAGAAGGACTGCAGCGCCGCGCCGTCCTTACCGATGACCTCGAAGTGCACTACCGGCTGTCCCATAGTGTCTCCCGTGGTGTTCTTTCGGATCCGCGCGCCGGTGAGCCGGCGCTTGGTGATTCTCAAGCTCTCGACTCTAAGACGCAGGCTCGCCCGAGAACTCATCGCCGTGGCGCGCGAGCAGCTCAACCATGACTCCAGCCACTTGGCGTCGAGCCCAGCTAGTCAGCGATCGGGACGATGACCCGGCCGAGCGGCGTGAGGGACACCGGGACCAGCTTGAGGTTCGCCACGGCGAGCGGGAGGCCGATGATCGTCAGGCCCAGCGCGATGGCGGTGAGCACGTGGGCGATGGCCAGCCAGAGACCAGCGAAGATGATCCAGATCACATTGCCGATGATCGAGGGTGCGCCCGCGTCGGCGCGTCGTACAAGCGTCCGACCGAATGGCCACAACGCGAAGCTCGCGATCCGGAAGGAGGCCAAGCCGAATGGGATCGTAATGATCAGTAAGCAGCATATGATCCCGGCGAGCAGGTACCCGAGCGCCATCCAGATGCCACACAGCAGCAACCAGATGATGTTGAGCAGGGTTCGCACGCCATCGATGCTTCCAACATACCCGCGCCGCCGCCGTCCGCCGGTTGCTGACCAACCCCCTCGTGGAAGATCATTGTGCGACGCCATCGCCCGGCTGGCGATGCGGTACCCGCAGTACCGCAAGCAGCCACCGGTTGGCCCGGTGCGGGCGATCGACGTCACACGCTGGTCGAGCTGGTCGGCTGCCGAAGACTGACTGTCCGCGTCCCGCACTACCCGCAACTACCCGTCGAGCCTTCGGATTGAGAACGGGCTTGACGTCCACGATGGGTGTCCTGTCGAGGGCTTCGAGGTTCCGCACCCGGATTCTTGGCCCGTTGATCGACAGAATTTCGACCCGGTGCAGACCGATGGGATTCGGCCGGTCAGCAGAGCGGGTGCTGAACACGCCCTTTTCAGGGTTCGCCGGATCGTCGCGAGGATGCACCTTCAGCACGTCGCGACGTGCCCGGTCCAGCCACGTCAGCACGATGATCTCGGTACCGCGCTGAAGGTCCCCAAGACCCTCGCTCACCGTTTGCTCGAACACCAGCCACGCATCAGGCGATCCCTCATCACCCTGTTTGGGCGCCGTCTCCAGATCCACCAGGGAAGACTCGACCCACCCGATGGGCTGCAATTCATACGAGCCGTCCGCCAAGTCAAATACGCCTCCCGCCGATCTGCGACTAGACGTGTACGGAGCTCATGTTGGGGTAGCGGTCACCTGCGGCGGCGCCCACCGGGGCGGCAGCGTCGATGCGGGCCAGCTCGTCGTCGCTGAGTTTGACGTCGACCGCGGCAACATTCTCCTCCAGGTAACGCACCCGTTTGGTGCCCGGGATCGGAACGACACCTTGGTGCAGCACCCAAGCCAGCGCCAACTGCGCAGGTGTGATGCCTTTCTCCCCGGCGATCTCGCGCACCCGGTCCACCAGCTGGAAATTGCGGGCGAAGTTCTCGCCGGTGAACCGCGGGTTGCGCCGGCGGAAGTCATTTTCGTCGAGGTCGTCGATCGATTTGATCTCCCCGGACAGGAAGCCGCGTCCTAGCGGCGAGTAGGCGACAAACCCGATGCCCAGCTCGCGGCAGGTGTCCAGTACCCCGTTGTCCTCGGGGTCGCGGGTCCACAGCGAGTACTCGGTCTGCACGGCCGCCATTGGCGCCGTCGCGTTGGCTCGACGGATCGTCGCGGGCGCGGCCTCGGAGATACCGAGGTGCCGCACCTTGCCGGCGGCGACCAGTTCACCCATCGCGCCCCAGGTGTCCTCGACCGGCACCTCGCGATCGATCCGGTGCTGGTAGTACAGATCGATATGGTCGACACCGAGCCGCTGCAGCGACGCGTCGCAGGCTCGGTGCACGTACTCCGGACGGCCGTTAATCCCGAGCATTGAGCCGTCGGTACCCCGTTCGTTGCCGAACTTCGTCGCGAGCACCACCTCGTCGCGGCGGCCGGCGATGGCCCGCCCGACTAGCCGCTCGTTGGTGAACGGTCCATACATGTCCGCGGTGTCGAGGAACGTCACGCCGAGTTCGAGCGCCCGGTGGATCGTCGCGATCGCCTCATTTTCGTCGCTGCGCCCGTAGAACTCGCTCATCCCCATGCAGCCCAGACCCTGCGCCGAAACGACCAAGCCGTTGCCCAGCGTGCGCTGCTCCACGCGAAGGTTCTCCGTCGGTTGCCTGATATCAGTTGTTGTCGCGCTCGCGGGCCTGGCGGGTCTTGCGGTTGCTGGCCTTACGAAGGGCGTCCACCAGCTCCTCCTTGTTCATCGAGGAGCGACCGCGCACGTCGAGCCGGCGCGCTTGGTCGAGGAGTTCTCGCTTACTCGCGTTGGCGTTGACACCACCGGCGGTCTCACCGCTGGGGCCGCGGCCGGTCTTGGGGTCGACGCCGCCCTTCGCGCGCTCGTCGGAAGGACCCGCGTCCTCCTTTGGCTCCCAATGGTCGCCCACCTTCTGATGCGTGTGCTTCAGCGCCGCGAATGCCGTGCGGTGCGCCCGCTCGCCCTCGCCGTAGCTTTCGACCGCCGAATCATGCGCCTTCGACCAGGTTCGCTGCGCCTTGTCCGGGGAACGCTGCAGCGTGCTGGGAATCTCGTCCTTGGCCGGCACCGGCCTCACCTCCCGTCATCGATGCCAAGGGATACCCCTCGCGACGAGGACCTAACGCTGCGCGGCACGCCGTGGAGGTCAGCTCGCCAGAACCTGAGGTGACAGCACTTTGAGCATCGCGTTAGCCCATCGCATTTGACGTAGCGACTGCGGATGGCATCGTTTGGTCAGCGCGAGCAGTTCGGAGTCCTTGGCGGCCTGCGCGCCTTGACCGAGCAGCTCCCAGTCCAGCGAGACGCCCGCGGCGACGCGGTGCAGATGACGCAGGTCGGCGAGCAGCAGCAGGCCCGGTTCCGGGCGGCGGCCGACGAGCTCGCTGGCCTTGCCGCGCACGGTAGACAGCAGTCCGGAGTCCTCCTCAGGATCGTCTTTGAGGTTCAAGCCATAGCGCTGGCCGATCTCGGCGAGCTCATGCACGTGCTCCTGCGACCAGCGGGCTAGGTCCCGGGCTACGTGGTAGATCTCGTGATCGACCTTGTGCCGGTCGGCTACTTTCAACAGGTCAGCGGCCAGGGACTTCTCCGAGCGGTGCAGTTCGCGCAGCGCGAGGTCGAGCTTCACTGCCCACCTCCAGAGGTTTGTTCATCCGCGTGGGCGGCGGGGCCGCCGTGGGTGGCCGGGACATCGGCGCTGACGGGCCGTGATGCGGTGTTCGTTGGGGCCGGTGCGGCGTTTCCGTCTCCGCCGCCTACCCGGTTGACCCGCGCGGTCGCCGTCTTGAAGATCGGTTGCTTGGACACCGGGTCCCAGTCGGTGATGGTGAGCTCGTTGGCGGCGCGGTGATGACCGTCAGCGTCGGAAACATCCCAGTAGCCATAGTGAAACGGCACGAACGCAACCCCGTCGCGGATGCCGCTGATCCGCACTTGCGCGCGGATCGTGCCGCGGGCAGAGCTGACGTCGACCACGTCGCCCTCATCGATGCCCTGGTCGGCCGCGTCTTTGACGGACATCTCCACCCACACCTGCGGTGCCGCCGCCTGCAGCTGTGGCGCTCGCCCGGTTTTGGTCCTGGTGTGAAAGTGGAACAGCGTCCGGCCGGTGATGAGGTAGCACGGGAACTCGTCGGAGGGTGACTCGTGCGGCGGTAGGTACTCGGCCGCTTTAATTACCGCTTTGCCGGCGGGATTCAGCGCGCGGTACTCGGTGGGCTCCAGCGGAGCCCCGGTGATCAGATCCTTCCCGTAGCTCTCGCAGTAGTCGGGTGTGCTCCAGAATTGCCCGTCGAGGTAGATCCGTTCGGTGCCGTCGGGGTGCTCCGCAGTGCATGGCCATTGAATGCCGCTGCCGCCGCGCAACTTCGCGTAACTCAACCCGGTGTAGTCGCACGGACGGCCGGCGCTGCACCGTTTCCACGCCTCGAACGCCGACTCAGGATCGTGCCACTGCGGCAGTGGCTGGCCATCTTTGTCGCGGAAATCCATCCGCCGCGCGTAGTCGAGAAAAATGTCGAGATCCGAACGCGCCTGGCCGGGCGGTTCGACGGCCTTGTCGGACAGGTGCACGGTGCGATCGGCATTGGTGAAGGTGCCGGTCTTCTCCCCCCAGGTCGCCGCGGGCAGCACCACATCGGCAAGCGCGGCCGTCTCGGTCAGGAACAGGTCCTGCACGACCAGGAACAGCCGCTGCTGGGACAAAATCGAGCGGATCCGGCGTAGCTCCGGCAGGGACACTGCCGGGTTAGTGCCGTTGACCCACAGGAACCGGATCGTCCCCTGCTCCACGTAGCGCATCATCTGCATCAGGTGGGTGGGTGGCGCGTAGTGCGGTATCTGCATCTGCTCGATGTTCCAGATCCGGGCCAGCTCGGCGACGTGCGAATCGTTGGCCCAGTTGCGGAAGCCAGGCAGATCACCGTCGGCGCCGCATTCGCGGGTGTTCTCCGCGGTGGGCTGCCCATTCATCTGCAGGATGCCCGCGCCCGGTTTGCCGAGCATGCCGCGGATGATGTTGACATTGTTGACCTGCACGGCCGCCGCGGTGGCCTGGTGGGACTGGTAGAAACCCTGCAGCACCGTGGACAGCAGCCGCTTCGCGGTGCCGAGGATGCGGGCGGCCTCCCGGATCTGTCCCGCCGGTACCTGGCAGATCTCTGCGGCCCGCTGCGCTGGATAGTCCTCGACCTGCTTGGCCAGCTCGTCATAGCCGACCGTGTACGCGGCGACGTAGTCGTGATCCACCCAGTCGTTGCGGATGATCTCATGCAGGATCCCGTTCATCAGTGCGACGTTGGTGCCAGGCAGCGGTGCTAGGTGCACTGTCGCTACCCGAGCAACCGGCGTCTCCCGTGGATCGACGCAGATCAACTTCGGCGGATTCGGGCCCGCCAGCCGGTCCAGCATGCGCATCCACAACACGGTCTGCGTCTCGGCGACGTTGTGGCCATAGAGCGCGATGACGTCGGCGTGGTCGACATCGCTGTAGGAGCCGGGTTGGCCGTCACAGGCAAATGACTCCTTCAATGCTTCGGCGGCGGTGGCGGTGCACAGCCTGGTGTTCCCATCGACGTGGTTGGTGCCGATCGCGCCGTGCGCGATCACCCCCAGCGTGTAGTACTCCTCCAGAAACAGCTGGCCAGTGGTATAGAAGCCCAGCGCGCTCGGCCCCTGCTCATCGAGCAGCTCCTTGCTGCGTTGCACGATCCGGTCCATCGCGGTGTCCCAGTCGGTTTCCACCAGCTGGCCGCGCTCGCGGATCAGTGGGCTGGTCAACCGGTCTGCGGCAGCATTCGCCTGCCAGCCGAACAGATCCTTAGGGCCGAGGCGACCATGATTGACCCGGTCGACCCCGCGACCACGGACCCCGACGATCTGACCGCCGGAGACCGCGATGTCCAGTGCGTCCCCGTTGGAGTGCAGGATGGAGGCGGACTGCACCCATCGGTCGACCTGCTCGTCGCTCATCCCGTCGGCTAGGTAGGTGTCGACCCGCGTCGGCCAGATCCCACCAGACTCGTATGGGGTGCGGGTCCCCCACGGCTCAGCGATCCGATCCCGGGCTGTCATCCTCGGCTCCCCACGCTCGGTAGATTCGCGGGTTACCCCGAGGAACGGCCGTCCAACCCCTCACCGCGGCCGCGTGGCCAGCCACTGTTGCACCGGCATGGTCTGCGCAGACGCGTACCCGGTCGGTAAGAGAAGCACGCCGAGATTGGTGCGGTAGTAGACCTGCCAGGCATGAAAACCTAGGAAGGCGCGCTCGTCGGCCTGCATCAGCGCGGCGTAGTGCCGCACGGCCCGGACATAACGGGAGTCGTTGTTGTAGCGGTAGAGGGCGTTGTCGATTCCGGTGTCGGTGCCGTCGGCGGCACCGTTGGCGGCCAGGTAGTTGGCCGTGCCGAGGATCGCGTCGCGGGTGTTCCAGACATCGCCGCCCAAGCCGTAGCGCGTCCAGGTGCCCGCAAGGAACTGCATCGGGCCCTGCGCGTCCGCGGTGGACAGCCCAACGATCCGACCCATCTTGGTCTCGACCAGATGCACCGCGGCCAGCACCGACCACGGCACGCGAAAACGCCGCTGCGCCTCGGCGTAGTACGCCCGCAGCTGCGCCGCGGGCAGGGGCTCGACGATCCGCCAGGCTGGCACGGTCGTCGACGGCCGGGTGGTCATCGCCCGCAGCTCGCGGCCGGCGGCGGTGTTGCGGCGCACCGCGTCGCGCACCGGCGCCGCGACGTCAGCCAGCACGGCAGCCTCCCAGTCCGGCCGGTCAACCAGCGCAAGGTAGGCGACCTGCGCCGTTGCGCCGGCCGCGGCGACCAACTCGGGCGGCGTCGCCCGGTCTCGAACGGCCGTCTCAGCGACGGTGAGCTGCCGGGCCAGCGCGCGAGGATCCTGCGCCGCGGCCCGTGGCTGCTCGCCGGTCAGCGCGGGAACCAGGATCGGATCAGCCGACCGCGGCGCCTGCACCACGTGCGCAGCAGACTGTCCCGCACTCCCGCACCCGACCAGTGTCGTGGTCGCGAGCATGATCACCACTACTGCCCTGGCTGCCACGACAGCGCACGCTACCGCCCTCGACGGTGATCACGGTTGGATCAGGCCAGCGGCTACTCGTATCGGAGAGCTTCAACGGGCCGTAGCCGGGCGGCGCGGTTGGCCGGATAACCGCCGGCGACGAGTCCGATCACGAGGCTGATCCCGAACGACAGCAGCACCGAGGGAATCGACACGGCCGGGGCGAAGGTGCCGACGGTGGCGCCGAAGGACGGCGCGATCGCAGCACCGAGCACAGACAACCCAACCCCGACGCCGACCCCGATGATCCCACCGAGACCGGCCAGCACGATGGACTCGATGAGGAACTGTTGCAGGATCGCCCGGCGGGTGGCGCCGATCGCTTTGCGGATACCGATCTCGCGGGTCCGCTCAGTAACCGAGACCAGCATGATGTTCAAGACGCCGATGGCGCCGACAAAAAGCGAGATCGCCGCGACGGAAGCGGTGAACAGGGTGAGGAGCTTGAGGATCTGGTTGAAGGTGTCCAGCCTGCTGCGCAGCGATTGAACCTCAAAATCCCGCTTTGCCGGGTCTTGGATTCGGTGCCGGTCACTCAGAGTCCGGATCACGTCTGTCTCGGCAGCGGGCACGGCGGCCGCTTGGGTGGCTTGCACGATGATCTGGTTGAGCTTGTCGCCGCCGCCGAAGACGTAGCGGCGCGCAGTGTCCAGCGGCATCACCACATCGTTATCGCCCGGCTCCCCGACCGATTGCATCACGCCGATGACCCTGAATGTCTGGTGATTGACCCGCACCGTCTGACCGAACGCCGCCCGGGCGTCACCGAACAGAGTGCTCGCGGCGGTAGGTCCGAGGACGACCACCCTGGCGACCGAACGAGCCTGACTCTGGTCGAAAAACGATCCCACCTGAAGATCCCGGTTGCTCACCTCCAGCCATTGATCGGTGGAACCGATTACAGTCGCGCGGAACTGGGTGTTCTGAGTCTCGGCCAGGGCTTGACCAGTCGCGGCTGGGATGACAGCGGCCGCGTCGGGTACTTGCTTTTGCAGCGCCGTGACGTCGTCGTCGATCAAGTCCTTGGGCGGGCCGCCGCCGGGGACGTTGCCGGTCGAGGGCACGATGGTGATCAGGTTGGCCAGCGGTTGGATCTTTGCGTTGACCGAGGACTGCACGCCATTTCCGATGGCGACGAGAAAAATCACCGCCGCGACTCCGATGATGATGCCGAGCATCGTCAGCACGGAGCGTAGCCGGTGCGCACGCAATCCGCGAAGCGCTATCCGGACCGCCTCTCGCAGGCTCATCCGTCAAGACGTAACCCGCTCTCGGCGTCGTGCACAAGGGGTTTACTACGGATACCGACGCTATCGTGACGCTTGGCGCGTCGCAGCCGCGAAGAGGAGGCTTACGCATGCCTGCCGCCGGATTGTGGCGCTCGTGCCGCCGGATTGTGGCGCTCGATCACGGTGGACACCAGGTGGCTCGTTGTGCTCGGTGTGGCAATCCTCGTCGTCTCCACCGGCTTCACCCTGAGGGCCCGAAGGGCACTCGGCACGATGTGGGCATCGTCCGCTGTGGTCAAGGACAACCACGCGCTACGAACTGATGGGCCATACGGCATTACCCGGCACCCGATCTACACGGGACTGCTCGGCATGCTGGCCGGTACCGCTGCGATCGATGGGCTGGGCCGATGGGTGACCTTTTTCGGGTTGGGCGTGCTACTGGTCGGGTTGAAGGTCCGCGCCGAGGAACGGTTGCTTGACCGCACCCTCGGCGGTGCTTATGACCAGTACCGTCAGCGGGTACCGCTGATCGTCCCCGGGTTGCGCCCGGTCAGAAGGTAACGCGAGGCGGGTCACCAGGCAGCGGGAGCACACCCATTGTGTACCCTCATCCCGCTCTCGCGACTCGCGCCCAACCGGCGTGCCGGCCCGCCGGACGCAGTGAGTGACAGACTTGAAGTCGGCTTCATACAGGAGGAAAAGCCCGCATGCGCCACCGCACCGTGAAACGCCCCCGCCGCGTGGTCCGCACTGTTGTGACGAGCGCAGCTACGGCGTTGGCCACTGTCGCGGCGGTGGTGTCGGTCGCTGTCATGATTCCTGGTACCGCCGCAGCCGCCGGGCCGGTCTGGGCACCCGCAGCGCAGGCGACCATCCATCCAGGGGTGAACACCGTCACTGGAAAGGGTGAGTGCACCGCCAACTTCATCTTCTACAACGCCACCGACGAGTTCATCGGGCAGGCCGCGCACTGCGCCGGCACCGGAGCGCCGACCGAGACCAGCGGCTGCACCTCGGCGACCATGCCGCTTGGGACACCGGTCAAGATCACCGGGGCCAGCAAGCCGGGCACCCTGGTATACAGCTCGTGGATCACCATGGCCAAAAACGGTGAGAAGGACGCCAATACCTGCGACTTCAATGATCTGGCGCTCGTCAAGATCGATCCAGCGGACCGCGGCAAGGTCAACCCGAGCGTGCCGTTCTTCGGGGGACCGACCGGCATCTCGACCACCGCTATCGCCTTCGGTGATCGGATACTGACCTTCGGTAACTCGCCGCTACGCGCTGGCGTCTCAGCGCTGTCCCCGAAGGTTGGATTCAGCCTCGGCGACGAGGGCGGTGGCTGGTCACACACCTGCTACACGCTCACACCCGGGATCCCCGGCGATTCGGGTAGTGCCGTGCTGACCAATGATGGCAAGGCGCTGGGTGTGCTGACGTCGCTGGCGTTGGCGCCGCTGGCCGGTAGCAACGGCGTTGGGGACATGTCCCGAGAGCTGAGCTACCTCAACGCGCACGGCGGCCTGGGCACTATCGCGCTCGCCCTCGGCACCGAGGCCTTCCACAGTCCAGCGCCGTAACTCAGGATCGTTCGCCCACTGCGCTGTGCTTCCCGAACTCCACAGCAGAGCTCTCGCAGGTCGGCCGAACAGCTCCCTAGTGGAGTTCGGGAGCGCTCTGACGCTTTTCGCCGCTCTTCGGGTGATCATGAGGAGCCGAAGTCGCTACTGCGAGCCCAATCACCCCGACATGGAAGGTTGACCCGCTCGTCGATCACGAGCTATGACGCGGCGGCGCTGACTAAGCCTGCCAATGCGCCGGCTCCGGCCGTGACCACGGCGGGGACGGTGGAGTACGAGTCTGCTGGCGCGGACGCCAACACCACGACCACGTAACGCAGATCCGTCCCGACCAGGCCGGTGCTGCCCATGACCGCTTGGGAGCCGCTGGTACCCCAGCCCTGTTTGATCGCCCAGTTGGTGTGCGGGATCCCGTCCGGAATGCCGAAGTACTGGTCGAAGCCGTCCGCGGCAAAGTTCGGGGCGTCGGCGAGCGCACTGAGCAACAGATCCCGGTCGGCGCCGGGTAGCTGCTCGGTGATGTAGCGATACACCGTCACCATGTCCTGTGGTGTAATCAGCGTGTCACCCCACTCGCCGGGATCGTCTGGCGGCTGGGTGCCGGTGAGGCTGAGCTGGCTGACCATTCTAGTCACGATGGCGGGGCCATTGCCGGCAGTCCAGAGGCGGTTTGCGATCTCGTCATTGCTGTCGGCGAGCATCTGGTGTATTTCCTGTTGTGTCGTGCCATCCTGGGTTTCCCAGTTATCTTTGGCCAATACGTCGAGGGCGATCAGCAACTTAATCACCGACATGGCGGCGAACTGTTGGCTGGCGTTGTGACTGGTGAGCACGGCGCCGGTCTGTAGGTCGAAGACCTCGAATCCGTTTTGGGCGTTCGGGAGTACTGCCTGCATCGCCTGCTGAGCCGTCGCCGCTACGGTGCTGGCTTGGTCAACGGCTGGAGCAGCCGCTGCAATCGGAGTGGTCGGAGCAGTATCGTCGCTGGCCGCGGGCGCAGGGATGCTTGAAGAGCGTTGAGGTGGGATCGGCGTGGAGTGCCTGGCCGCCATCGATGCCTGGATTGCCGGCGCGATCTCCGCGGAGGCCAATCCCGCACCAGTGGTGCAGAGTAGCGCTGTCACCGCCAGTGTCAGTACGCACTTCATGCTCGTTGGATCGCGGCGCTGGGCTCAATTGGTACGCCTCATGGCGATCTCTTGGGAAACCTTCAGGGAATTCCCAGAATTTTTTACCCGCCGTTATTCTCGCGGCTATCGGACGTTTCATTCCGCACCTGATTAGCGGGAGTACCGGTGCTTGACGCCGGTTGGGAAGTACTCCGGGTCGCCAGCCGGGTGCAGGGTCACCCGCGGGAGCTGATACTCCGGCGGCGTGTAATGGGCGAACTCGCTGTTGAGCCTGCGGAGCTGACCGGCGATCGACCGCGCGGTCTCGTCTCGCATCTCCTCGCTGCCGGTCAACCCCACAGCCAGCTCGACCGCGATGGCCAGGTACCGGTCGTGGTCAGCGTCCTCCTTGGACTCCATGACGAACTTGCCGGTGACCCACGCTGCGACCGGTGGCTGCTCCAGACCGACGGTGACGTTCTCCGGATAAATGTTCGCGCCGAAGTAGGACACCGTGAACAGTGAGCGGCCGAACACATGGACGAAGGGCAGCTCGCGGGTACCCCGTCGGCCGGCGAGCTCGGCGGCGGGGGCGTAGCCGTGATCGGCCAGAAAAGCGAGCATCCCGTTGAACGACGTGAGCCCACCGGTATCGGCAATGTGGTAGCGAATCAGCGGAATCCCGTTGTCGCCGGTGAACAGCAAGGTGTCTTCATACATTTCGAACAGCCGGCTGCGGGGGTCGTACTGGGCCAGTGTGGGCAGCCGCGCCTCGCCGAACAGCTCCCGCGCGACGGCCGGGTGCGCTGCCAGGTAACGGCGGATACAGATTGACAGCGGCGTCTCGGTAGCCAACACGCCCGCATCGGCGGTGCCGTAGAGCGACGCTGAGCCGAAACACGGCTCGCTACCGCCCAGACGCTCGCCGACCAGCGCGCGCCATTCCTCGCTGAACACCTCACCTGCCAACACCAGCTTGACGTGATAGTCCGGCCATGGAACGCCACGAGTCAGGCCTGTGTCGATGACGCCCTTGAGGAACGGCGGGTACCCGAGCAATACCACCTGCTCGAACTGCGGGCCCAGCGCGGTGATCACCTGCAGGATCTCCTCAACATCGCTACCGGGCGTGATCACCGTGATCGGGTAGCCCTTGGCGGCCAGGTGCCGGCAGCAGCTCGCGGTGTACATTCCGCCGACCCAGGTCCCCAGCGCGAAACACACCACAGCCAGCGTCGTGCGCTGATCAGCGTGGAAGCTGTCGTGGAAGACCTGCTCGAACCGGGTGGCCACGGCGAACTCGTCGGCCACCGACCGCGGCCAGAAGGTCGGTTCGCCGGTCGATCCGGAGGACACCGCGATCATGTCGCAGCTCCCCGTCTCACCGCCCCGGCACAACTGCGCCAGCGAGTGCCGCCGCAGGTAGTTGTCCTTGGTGAGCAGCGGTAGCGCACGGAAGTCGTCGGCGGTCCGCACCGCCGCAGGGTCGACGTCGTGCTCGGCGAGAAACGCGCGGTACGCCGGCACCGTCGCGACCACCGACGTGAACAGCGCCAGCGCGCGCTGCTCCGCCTCGCCCGGCGCCGGGCAGGAAAGGACATCGTCAAGCTCAGTGGTCAGGAACCGGTCGAGCGCAGCCCGCAGTACGTTGCCTCGTAGCGCCATGATCCACCTCCGCATGCGACCTTACGTCGTCGTTCCCGGGCCGCCCGGTTCTCATCCGCTGTGCCGGTCCGAATCCACTGTGCGGCGGGTCGACTGACCTGGACACTGGATACATGGCGGAGATCACCTCGGAGGCGCAGTTGCGCGAGCTGCTCGGCGAACCGCTCTCCCGGGTCGCCGACAAGGCCAGGCCCGCGCTGCACGACTATGACAAGCAGTGGCTCGCCAGCTCGCCGTTGTGCCTGGTTGCCACATCAGGCGCGGACGGCAGCTGCGACGTCTCACCGAAGGGCGATCCGCCAGGTTTCACGCTCGTGCTTGACGACACGACGATCGCCATCCCGGAGCGCCCAGGCAACCGGCGCGCCGACGGCTTCCTCAACATCCTCACCAACCCGCACGTGGGGCTGATCTACCTGGTGCCCGGTCGGGAAGACACCTTGCGGATCAACGGTGCAGCACGTCTGGTGTCCGACGCGCCGTTCTTCGACCAGATGCGGGTCAAGGGCCATCGGCCGCTGTTGGCGCTCGTCGTCGAGATCGACCAGGTCTTCTACCACTGCGCGAAGGCGTTCCTGCGCTCGCACCTGTGGCAGCCCGCCACCTGGAACTCAGCCACGGTGCCATCCCGCGCTCAGATCGCCCAGCGCCTCGAACGACCACATGACGCCTTGGAGGACCTCGAGCGCTACTACGGCCCCGCCTACGCCACCCGCCTCTACGAGACCAGAGGACCATGACCACAGACCAGCACACCTTCCCACCGACCATCGACGACGGTGGCCGCACCCTGCTGCCCTGGTTGCGCCAGATGCGCAACGAGCACCCAGTGTGGCGCGACGAGTACGGCGTCTGGCACGTGTTCCGCTACGCCGACGTGGCGCGGGCGATCTCGGACTCGCAGGTGTTCTCTTCCGACGTGGGCCGGGTGTTCCCGGTGGGCGACAAGTTCACCGAGGGCAATCTGACGCGGACCGATCCGCCACGCCACCACACGCTGCGCAGGCTGGTCGGGGCGGCCTTCAGCCCGAAAGTCGTCACGGGGCTGGCTCCCCGCATCGCTGAGGTGACCCGCGAACTGCTCGACGCCACTGGTGGTGCCGGCGAGTTCGACCTCGTCTCCGCGCTGGCCTACCCGTTGCCGGTGACGGTGATCGCCGAGCTGCTTGGGCTGCCGATCTCGGACCGTGAGCTGTTCCGGTCCTGGGCGGACAAGCTGTTCGACCAGGACATCGCCGATCCGAACGATCCCGAGCTGGCCCGGAAAGTCGATGAAGGCACCGCGGACATGGTGGCCTACCTCGGTGAGCACTGCGCCGATCGGCGGGCCCGCCCACGAAACGACCTCATCAGCAAGCTAACCCAGGTCGAGGTCAATGGTGAGCGGCTGTCGGACGTGGAGGTGGTGAACTTCTCCATCGTGCTGTTGATCGCCGGGCACATCACCACCACCGCGCTGCTCGGCAACACCGTGCTGTGCATTGATGAGCACCCCGAGGTGTGGGCGCAGCTGCATGCCGACCGCACGTTGGTGGAGACCGCCATCGAGGAGGTATTGCGGTACCGCTCGTCGTTCACCCAAGTCGGCCGAGTGACCACGGTCGAGACCGCGCTGGCCGGGGAGATCATCCCAGCCGACGTGATCGTCACGCCGTGGCTGGTGTCGGCCAATCGGGACGAACGCGAGTTCGCCGACCCCGGCCGTTTCGACATCCACCGCGGCGACAACCACCACGTAGCCTTCGGCCACGGAATCCACTTCTGCATCGGCCAACTGCTGGCCCGGGTTGAGGGCAGGGTCGCGGTGGGCGTGCTGCTCGACCAGTACGCCGAGATCCGGCTGACTCCCGGCGTGCCGTTGGAGTTTTACAGCCGAGGCATCTTCGCAGCCCGCAATATCCCGGTAACCGTGCGGCACGCCTGAGCGTCAGCGGTAGTCCGAGTTCACGGCCATCCCGACAGCGGGTCGATCATCAAGCGGGTCGAGGGCTGGCCTGGCGGGACGGGTCGGATGGGGCTGGGTTGGCGTTGGCGGAAGGGACAGGCTGGCGCGCGGCAGTCACCTTGCCGTTCGGGGATGCCGGCGGGGCGGTTGCCTGCTTGGATGGGCCGAAACCGGCCGGAGTCGCCGGAGCGGGTCCGGACCGCAGCAATATCAGCGCGCCCACCGCGGCCACTGCACTGAGAACGGAAGCGATCAGGAACAGGTCGTCGATCGCCCCGACGAACACCTGCAAGCGGGTCAGCTCGTAAGTGGCGTACAGCCCCGACACCGGGGGGGCGGTCGGACCGAAATTCGGAGTGGGTGTGTTCGCGGGCATCAATGCGGCGCGCCCGGCCATCTGCTGGGCCTGTTGGGTGGTCAGGATCGCGGTGAGCACGGCCAACCCCAGGGCACCGGAGACCCGCTGCACGACGTTGTTGAACGCACTGGCGGCATTGACCTGGGTCATCGGGATGACGGCGATACCTCCGGTGAAAATCGGCATCATCGCCATGCCCAAACCGGCGCCTTGGATCACCAGGAGCCACATGACGTGCTCGCGCGAGCTGTCGAGGGTCAGGGTGTGTAGCTGGTAGGTACCGATCGCCACGATCGTCAAACCGATCGCGGCCGGCCAGCGGGGCCCGATGCGATCATAGATCCGCCCGGCGACCGGCATCAAAAAACCCATCACCAGCGCCTGCGGCAGCAAGGTGAGCCCAGCGTCGAATGCGCCCAGTCCCTGTGCCTGCTGCAGGAACAACGGGATGTAGAACAGCACCCCGAACATCACCACCATCAGCACTGCGATCAACAGCAGCGTGTAGGTGAACGCGCGGTGGCGGAAAATCCGGATATCCAGCAATGGGTCGGCCACCTGGAGCTCGATCACCACGAACAACGCCAGGCTCAGCACGCTGTAGGTGATCAGCATCAGGACCCGGTAGGACGCCCATCCCCAGGACTCGCCCTCCGAGAGCGCCAGCAACACCGCGAACAAGCCACTGGCGATGGTGACGAAACCCAGCGCATCGAAGCGCCGCCCGGCGAACTTCGGGAATCGGGGCAACACCAGTGCCGCGGCCACCGCGCCCAGGATCCCGACCGGCACGTTGATGTAAAAGATCAG
>JAVXWL010000029.1:0-2726 GCA_032230565.1 Pseudonocardiales bacterium
GGTGGGACGCCGCCGCCCCCTCCCATGGCATGGCGTTCGCGCGAACCGCCTTGATCTTGTCGAACTGGCCTCGCTTGCGTACAAATCGGACGCCACCCGACTACGCCGAAGCCCTGGCCTGGTACGGCGGCTGGGCCGGTGGGCGCGGTGAAGGCCCGCTGGAGGTCCCGTCGGTGAGGGCTGAGAGCAACAATCCCGTGCCTCCGGCGGGCCTCGGCTCCGGGATGGTCCTCGGGGCGGGGCATGAGGGTGGTGGGTGAGGTGACGCGGGTATCCCGTCACGTCAGCACCCATGGTCTGCTTCGGGCGAGTCCGCCGACGTGACGGGATACCCGCTGGGCTGCGCCTGTTCGGTCAAGCGGCGTGGTGTTGGTCGTGTGTGGGAGTGGGCCAGGCGGTGGCTTCGTCGTAGGTGGTGCGGTGGCGCAGGCAGCCGTGCAGGATGCCCACGAGGCGGTTAGCCAGGCGTCGCAGGGCGTCGTGGTAGCCGATGTCGCGGGCTCGGAGGCTGTCGTAGTAGGCGCGGGCACCGGGTGATCCGGTGAGCGCGGTAGAACGTCACGACGAACACCGTCCCGCAAACCGAGCGCTCCTTCGCGGCCATAGACGTGCCGTCACCGTTGATGCGCCAGACCTTGCTCGACCGCGACCTCGTCCGGCCGTTGGACCGGCCTCGCTTCCCTTCTGCCCGGCACCGGACGCTGTCCTCCATGGCTACCGGCGATCACTGCGCTGGCCTGCGTGGAGGCTAATGCGACGAGGGCACCGCGGTTGACGGTCCGGCAACGGCGTGCCGGACCGAGTCGCCTTGTGGCAGGTCGAAAATGTAGCCAATCCCACGGACTGTCCGAATGCGAGTCGGCCGGTCCACATCACTCTCGATCTTCGTACGGAGCCGGCGGATGTGCACTTCCAGGTAGTTCCGGGCGTCCGCTCGATCTGGGCCCCACGCGTTGTCCAGCAACGCACCCCGGGTGACGACCCGACCGGCGTTGTCCATCAACTGCCGCAGAATCACGAACTCCTTGTGCGCCAGGTGCACCGGTTTTCCTCGGACGAGGAGCCGGTGCCCGTCGAGCTGCAGCTCCACGTCACCGACTCGCAGGACTCGCAGCCGACCGAGAGTCTTGGGATCGACCGACAGGTAACGGCTTGGCTCCGGCATGTTCGTCTGCGCCCAGCTCTCGATCAATGGCATCAGCCAGACCACCCCGAGATAGTGCGCGCGATGCGCCACAGCTGCGGCTGCCCCCCCGACAGGCGCCAAAGCGTGCACGTGGTCGCCTGACTACGCCAAGTACACGCCGCGCGGTGCCGAAACCGCCTGTGACCGATCAGCCGTGTCGCCTCAGATTTCACAGAGAGAATGCTGCTTCCTGGAGATGAACACGAGGAGTCTCGCACGCTGCGGGAGGATTGCAGCAAACCCCACAAGGGACGGCTAGCTGTATGTTAAACAATGACTTCGGCTGGTCGTCGAGGATACGAGTGATTCTTCGGTGTTGCAGCGAGCGGAGGTGCCGAAGATGGCAGTTTTTCACTGAAGTTGCCATCTCCGGCACCTCCTTAGAGAATCCGTACACCGCCCGCGCGGGGCAACATGACGTTGACGATATGATCGCCTTTGCCAATCGCTGCCCGCGTCGATCAGTGACTCGCGGCGCCGGCACCCAGCCGCCGGCATTCCTGGGACGTGCCGAATGCGGGCGCCAAATCCTGGTTACTGGTCAGCCCCTGTATTTGAGTGCCGGCCGTGCCGAGACCGGGCGCGACGAGGTCGTTAGCCTTCTGCGCAAAGTTCGGGTCCTTCGCGTCTAACGCTGCGATCTTCGCGCGCTGGCTTCCGACCGTCGCGGCTGCGGTAGTGAAGAATCCCACCGTGGTGTCCTGAACCTGTTTGCCGTCGTTGATCCGCGGCGGCCCGAGCTGTGTGAGCTCTTGGGCGGTAGTGGCGAACGCCTTCTGGGTGGCGTCAGCGAACGTGAGCAGCCCGTCTTTCTGAGCCTGCGGGCTCGGCGGCGACTTCGGGATCGCGGCCGCTCCCGCGATCACACTGCTGAGACCCCCGCAGAACGAGCTCACCCAGGCCACCGGGTCAGCACCCTGGGGTATGACGATCGGCTTCGGTTTGACGTCGGCAGAACCGCATCCGCCCAGCGCCAGGCCGAGCGCCAGCAGGCCGACAACACCGACACGGCGACGCGCTACGGACACGACTACTCCTTGACCTTGGTTGGCTCCCCCGCCGCCATGGTAATTGAACCCGGCGGTGAATTATTACTACAGGGCGCCCTGCATGCAATTAGCGATCCCTTGTGAGCCTTATCGCAATCCCCTGGTCGCCTGCTGGAATTGCCCTGTCCACCTTTGGGGCCCAACGTTGACTTCGGTGTCGGCGCTGTTGTCGAGCAGTGGGACCTCCAAACCATGATCGGCAAATGGTGCCGGCACCGCAATTGATCAGTACGGGTACGAATGGGCTCGCGTGCAGGCGGGTTCTCCACAACCTGCGGAGCACAGATGCGCAAAGGCCTCGCGGTGTCGCCGCGGCCGGCGACCCGGTGACCCACCAGCGGCAGCAACGGCACCTGCGGCGATCACTGTGCGTTGGGCACCCCCTACGACGGCCCGACCGGGCTCGGCCCCGCCAGAGACATCTCAGCGTTCTCGCTGCGTGCCGCGTCCAACAGCCCAGCTGCTCAGGCCACGGATCAAGATCTAAATTT
>JAVXWL010000070.1:0-7764 GCA_032230565.1 Pseudonocardiales bacterium
ATGAAGTTGACGCCGAGCTCGATCGCGCGGCGCAACACCGCCTTGGCCTCGTCGCGGTCGGCGGGCTCGCCCCAGATGCCGTCACCGGTGATACGCATGGCGCCGAAGCCGAGGCGGTTGACCGTCAAGTCGCCGCCCACATCGATCGTGCCGGCCATTCCGGCGTACACGGGTTTCGACTCCGACATGGATCATGACTCCTTTTGTTCTACCCCCACGTTACCCACTATCACTCGCAGGCACGCTTGCGTCTTCACAGCCAGTGCCCAACGTGGATACCCGCCTGCAGGGGTCGGTCGGGCACCGGAGTGGTGGCGCCCCATGTCCTGCCATTCCCAGTAGCCGGTAGGTAGCCTGGAGTGGTGCACATTGCGGTCCGACACAACATCAACATGTCGGGGCAGCCGGACGGCCAACCGATCTTGTTCGCGCACGGGTTCGGTTGCGACCAGAACATGTGGCGCTACGTCGCGCCCCGGTTCGAAGACGAGTTCCGTGTGGTGCTGTTCGACCACGTCGGAGCTGGAAACTCCGATCCCTCAGCGTACGACGCGCAGCGCTACTCATCCCTGTCCGGCTACGCCGAGGACGTCGTCGCGATCTGCACAGAGCTCGAACTGCGCGATGCGGTCTTCGTCGGGCACTCCGTGTCAGCGATGATCGGGGTCCTCGCGGCGGCTGCTGCACCCGAGCTGTTTGCCAAGTTAGTGCTGGTCGGTCCGTCTCCGCGGTACATAAACGACGACGGCTACGTCGGCGGATTCAGCGTGGACGACATCAACGACATGCTCGAGTCGCTGGAGAGCAACTACCTCGGATGGTCCAGCGCGATGGCTCCCGTGATCATGGGCCGACCGGACCGACCCGAGTTGGGGGAGGAGTTGACCGAGAGTTTCTGCCGGACCGACCCGTATATCGCGCGCCAGTTCGCCCGGGTCACCTTTCTTTCCGACAACCGTGAAGACCTCCCCGCCGTAACGACGCCCACGCTCGTGCTGCAGTGTGTCAACGACGTCATCGCGCCCGTCTCCGTCGGTGAGTTCGTGTGCGCCCGGATGCCGAACGCGTCGATGGTGCTGTTGGACGCCACCGGGCACTGCCCTAACCTTTCCGCGCCGGAAGAGACAGCCGCAGCGATCGATCAGTTCGTGCGTAGGTCGGCACTCGCGCTGCGATGACGTCCATCGGCGGCGAGGCGCGCGACGCCTTCTGCGAGGCACTCCTCGACGACGATGCCGAACAGCTTTACGACCGCGCGCCGTGCGGCTACCTGTCCACCGCTCCGGACGGGACGATCCTCAAAGCGAACCAGACGTTCCTGACGCTGACCGGCTACGACCGTGGACAGCTCATCGCACAGATGCGTTTCGTGCAGCTGCTGTCCGCCGGTGGACGGATCTATCACGAGACCCACTACGCCCCGATGCTCAGCATGCACGGCGAAGCGCATGAGATCGCGCTCGACATTGTCTGCGCTGACGGATCGCGGTTGCCGGTGCTGGTCAACTCCGTTCTCGAGCGTGACGCGCACGGCGCCCCGTTAATCGTACGGACTGCGGTGTTCGACGCGAGGCTGCGCCGGGAGTATGAACGCGAGTTACTGCGTGCGAAACAACGTGCGGAGGAGTCCGAGGCGCGCGCAAAGGCCCTGGCGCATACGTTGCAGCAGACGTTGATCCCGCCGACGCCACCGGCAATCCCGAATCTCGACGTCGCAGCGGCGTATCGACCTGCGGGAGACGGTAGCGAGGTGGGAGGTGACTTCTACGACGTCTTTCAGATCGGCGCCGGCGACTGGGTGGTAGCCATAGGCGACGTGTGCGGCAAGGGTGTTAACGCAGCCGTCGTGACCGCGCTCGTCCGCCACACGCTGCGAGCTGCCACCGTGCAGCACGCCGAGCCCTCGAAGGCGCTGCGAACGCTCAACGACGTGCTACGGCAGCATCAGACCGACCGATTTTGCACCGTCGCGCTGCTGCGACTGAGGCAAGCTGATGGCGAGTGGATCGGCACGGTGAGTTGTGCGGGGCATCCGCTTCCGCTTTTTCGCCAGTCCGACGGGACACTATGCGCCGTGGGGCAATCAGGAGCCCTCTTAGGCGTTATAGACGAGGTGCCTTTGCACGATGTGCAGATGAAGCTGCTGCCCGGTGATACGCTTTTGCTTTACACTGACGGCATCACCGAAGCGCGCAACGGAAAAGAATTATACGGCGAGGAAAGGCTCGCCGTCGCAGCGACGCGGTCCTACGGCTCCGCAGAAGCGCTGACCAGTGCCGTTCTGAGCGAAGCACTGGAATTCCAGGATGGCAGACCACGAGACGACATCGCCGTTGTCGCTGTCCGCGTCCCATGACCGTCCGGCGACCCGCGGTGCGCTACGTCCTGGCCGCGCTGATGATGCTCGTCTTCGTGGTGTGTCGCTCCGAGACGTCAACGGCGAGCTCGTCGGCGGGCGCGATCAGTCACCCCATCGTTGCTGCCCCGATCCCTTCAGCTGCGCACTCGGAGGGTTTGCCCGGAATGCCGCCGGTGCCCGTCGAGCGCAATGTGTATGCCGACGCCGGTGCGGGCATGCTGGCTCCGGCGGTGCGCGCGGATCGCCCGTTGGTATATGTGCCGGACGTGCGTGCCGGGGACGTGCGGGTGATCGATCCAGAGACCTACGAGGTGGTCGCGCGCTACCCCATCGGCCGCGAGGTCCAGCACGTGGTACCGGCCTACGACCTGCGCACCATTTATGCCACCGACGACCGCGGCAATCGAATCGTGCCATTCAACCCGGTCACCGGGCGCCCCAACGCGTCGATTCCGGTCCTCGACCCGTACAACCTTTACTTCACCCCTAACGGGGCCTCGGCGATCTCGGTGGCCGAGGCGCACCGCGTGCTGGTCTGGTACGACCCACACAGCTGGCGCCAGCAGGACATCACGCCGACGCCGGATTGCGCCGGGATCAACCACGCCGACTTCACCGCCGACGGCCGCACTGCGGTGTTCACCTGCGAGCTTGCCGGGCGGGTCGCGGTGATCGACGTCGCGTCCCACCGGCTACTGCGCATGATCGACATGCCGCACCGCCACACTCACATGGGCCCGCAGGACATCAAGCTCGCCCCTAACGGCTCGGTGTTCTACATCGCCGACTCGCAGGAGAACGGGGTGTGGGTGCTCGACGGTGCCGCTACCCGGGTGCTGCGGGAGATTCCGACCGGGAGGGGTGCGCACGGGCTGTACTTGAGCCGCGACGCACGCCGACTGTTCGTCACCGACCGGAACGAAGGTGCGATCAGCGTGCTCGACGCCGACACCGGTGGGGTGCTCGCCAAGTGGCTGATTCCCGGCGGTGGCAGTCCCGACATGGGCAACGTCACCGCGGACGGCTCACAGCTGTGGCTCTCGGGCCGGTACAGCCAGGAGGTGTACGTTCTCTCCACCGCAGACGGGCATCTCATCAAGCGCATCCCAGCCGGGCCCGAGCCGCACGGACTGTGCGTCTGGCCGCAACCCGGGCGCTATTCCTTGGGCCACACCGGGATTACCCGATAACCGATTGCGTCCTCCAAATCGAATCTCCCTGCATGCCTGGTCGAGCTGTCGGGTTGTGGCGGCCTGCGACGCCTAGCCGGATCAGCGGGCTCAGCTTTGCGGTAGGTTCCTCGGCTGGAGGGGTCCGTCATGGAGAAACCGATCAAGATCGCTCTTGCGGGCAGTGGCTACGGGAGGAAGGTGGCCCTGCCCGTCTACACTGAGCTGGCGGAGTTTGAGCCCGTGGCCGTGTGGTCGCGGCGACCCGAGCGGGCACGGGAGCTGGCCACGGAGGCCGGCGTGGGGCTGGGTACCGCCGATTTCGACGAGCTGCTGTCGGTGCCAGGACTGGAAGCGGTGCACGTCGCCACCCCTGTGGTCACGCATGTCCAGTTTGCCGTCGCTGCTGCCGAGCGGGGGCTGCACGTGCTGTGCGAAAAACCCCTGGCGGATAGCCTGGAGGGTGCTCGCCGCATCGTGGCCGCAATCCAGTCGGCCGGCGTGGTGGGCTTGGTTGATTACGGGTTGCGGATGAAGGAAACCCGCCGCCGGGTCATCGAGCGTGCCCGCGAGGTCGTGGGCCGGCCACGAATGGCGTCGGTCTCGCTGGTCCACTCAGACCACGCCGACCCCGACTCCCGTCCGTACACCTGGGTGCACGATGCCCGGCTCGGGGGCGGGCGGCTGCAGGGATACGGGGTGCATGATTTCGACCTCCTGCTGGAGGTGTTCCCCCACGTTGAAGCTGTGGCCGCCGCCACCGAGGTCGGCGTGCCGGTCCGCAGGGCAGATGACGGCGAGCTGCGACGCGTAACGGCCGAGGACGCCTACGCTCTGCTCCTACGGTTCCGTGGCGGCGGTCTTGGGGTGGTATCCCTGGTGGCCGCCGCACGGCACGGGCGCAGCGACGTCATCGAGATACACGGCGACGAGGGGACTGTGAGGCTTGACGGTGATCGTCGGGTCTGGTGGGGGCGCGCCGGTCAGGAGTTGCAGAGCGAGGGTCCGCTCGACGCGAGCTCGACCGAGGCCTTCAAGCGAGTCGCCCGTAACTTTTGGGCGGCGGTCCGGGAGGGGGCCGCGCCCGAGCCATCGCTGGAGGAAGGCTTGCGCGTGCAGGCGGTCTTCGATGCCGTTCGTACCGCCGACATCGAGCGCCGTTGGGTACAGCCCGAGCCGGTTACCTCGTCTCCCTGACGGCGTGCGGGCACGGGCAAGCGGTGGTCCCGACGTGGGGTAGGCGACGACCATGAAGTACCTCCTCGCCAACTGGAAGATGCACACCACCGTCGACCAGGCGGTGGCCTTGGTCCAGGCGATGCAGCGGGGGCTCCGGGAACGGACCTCCGGTGGGCAGCGGCTGCCAATTGTCATCGTCTGCCCTCCGTTCGTGTCGTTGGTGCCATTGCGCGCCGTGGTTGACGATCAGCTGGTGCGCCTGGGCGCGCAGAATTGCCACTGGGACAAGGAGGGCGCTCATACCGGGGAAATTTCACCGGTGATGCTGACCGGCCTCGCGCAGTACGTGTTGGTCGGTCACAGCGAGCGTCGGGCCGCTGGCGAGTCCGACGAGCAGATCGCCAGGAAGGTGGCGGCGGCCGCGGATGCGGGCCTCACCCCCATATTGTTCGTCGGCGAGGACCAGCCGGGAGCCGGTGCCCGCTCACAGACTGTGCACCGGTTGAGATACGGAATCTCCTCAATCGACCTCAGCGATCAGGACGTGCTCGTGGTCTACGAGCCCGCCTGGGCCATCGGCGTCGACCGTGCGGCCGACGCCGAGTACGTCCAAGAGATGGTCGCAGACCTCAAGGATTTGCTGCGCCAACTCGGCGCCAGCGACCCGAAAATCCTTTACGGCGGAACGGTGAAGAAAGACAATATCGAGCAGTTCGCCGCAATTGACGTACTCGACGGCGTGGGCGCGACTCGCGCTAGCCTCGATGCCGATGGGTTGCTAGCGATGATCGACCTGATGACCAGCTCCAACTGACCCGATGGTGACACCCGGCCCAGCCGAACAGCTACGGTCCGGTCGTCATTGCCGTGGTGTTCGGTGGAAGGCTGGCGAGGATAGGTTTGTGCCGTTGCCGGTAACTGTCACCTTCGATGACGAGTTCGCCTGCAGCGGGATCGGTTGGCAATGATGGTTACCATCTCCGTTGGCTACCGATTGGAGATTATGTTCGTCGAAACCTGCCAGTGCCGTTCCACGGTCTTGTAAATCCACACCGTCAGACTGCGCCCGTCCAACGGGTTGTGTTCTATTCGCACTTAACAACCGCGCGCGCAAAGACGACAACCAGGTCAACCCGCCGCGGCGGGTGGTGAGGAGTGGCTTAGTGCGTCTTCGCCCGATGATCAGTGCTGCCCGGAGCATCTTGTTGGCGATCTTGGTCGTCTCGAGTACAAGTGGGAGCGGATCACGGTCTGAGAAGAACGCGCCGGTGGGCATCCGCCTGGTCCGCAACGCGGCAAGGAGCGTGTAGCTATCGAGACGGCAGCGGCGTGCCGCGACGAGCACCGACCGCGGAAAAGCGGTCTCATGAATCCAGATCGCCTCCCGGCTGGGTCGGCTCGGTGGCGCTGGCAGGTTGAGCGCGTCGCGATACGCCATATCCACCAGGTTCACCCCGGCGGCGGCGGCGAGTGCGGTCTGCAGGTCCGGTCGGCCCACGGTCGGTTCGGTGATGAGCATCCGCCCATCTCGAGTGCTGCGCCGAACCTCAAGCGAGCCGAAGCCGACGTGGCCAGCGGTGTCGAGCAGCCGCCGGGTCAGCTTGTGCAACTCCGCGTCCTGATGGGTAATGGCAAGGGCAGTGCTGCCCGTGTCGACGCGCCACTGGGTGATCTTTCGCCCGCCTTGCGCCGCTAACTCTTCCCCGTTGCGGTTGCGGTAAGTCAGGCAGAAATAGACGTCGCTGTCGCGGCCCGGAATCCATTCCTGGACGACGAAGCGGTCAGCGGCATCGAACGGGGCGAACGGAAGCCGTTTGAAATCGTCGGCGGTCTTGAATCGGTAGGCCGTGCCATACTTGCTGAAGTCCTGCCATTGTGGTGTCCGCTCGACCGGCTTGAACACCACAGGAAAGGCCATCTCGGCCAGTGCTGCGCGGAGCTGGCCAGGGTTGTGAACGATCGCTGTGTGTGGAACCGGGAAGTCGTTAGCTAGGGCCCATTCGTGGAACACCGACTTGTCCAGCAATCGATCAACGGTCGGCAGGTCCGGCAGCACGAAGTGGAACTGCGTGGCCAGTTCGCCAGCGTGCTCGGCGACGATGCGCACCACCGTGTCATCGGCGGGGAACAGCACCATCGGGCCGTACCGCGCGTGAGCCGCACGCAGGGTCGCTAGCCATGCTTCCGTGGTTGGTGCGCTGACCTGCAAGACGCTGTGCCATAGCTTTGAGCGGCAAGTTGGCGCCGTCGGGGTGAGGGAGGCGCCAACGATGGGCACTCCCGTGCCGCGCAGGCCCCGAGCAATGGCCAGCCCGATAGCGGTCCCGGCACCTGCGATCAGCCCCGGCGGCAGCGACCCGTTCAGACGCCCTGTGGTGCTTCGGTCGACATCAGTATCCTTGTCCGTGAACAATCGGGATCCCCCCTATACGCGGAACCGCCGGTGTAGCCCCCCTAGCCTTGGCGGTTGACACGTCCTGTCGCCCTATGAGTGGTCCTGCAGGGTCCACTCCACGGATCCCCCGAGGATCCTCTACTGATTGTCATCGCTACTTCGTCTAGAGTGTTACCCCAATACCCGAACGTGTCCACACACCATCCCGTTGAGTACGTAGCGTTACCGTACCGGGTTGGGCCGATCCACTGTTGGTCGCTCAGCCGCCGGGTGCGGCTGCGGTTAGCGACTGAACCCCAGCTGGGTGGACGGGATCTCGTAGTGGTGGGCGGCTCTAACCCTGGCTCCTCATGAGCCGGTCGTCGCCCACGTTCCAGACCGTCTCAGACCACCGCACAGCCGCGTCGGCGCGGCGTGGAGGATGCAGCGTCCGAGGTGATGTCGACCACGGGCCCCCGGACCCGCCCGTGCGAGCACGGCCGCCAAACCGCGCGCAGCAGGTATCGCCTGCCGGGCCGCGCGCCAGGCGAGCGTGGCTAATGAAGGGCGCTTGGCATGATTGAGGTGGCGGTTTCGCACCACCCGGCGAAGTTGACGCGGCTGTGACCGATGTTGCCGGCGGACACGACTTGCACAGGGCACGGTCATCATCGGCCCAGGCC
>JAVXWL010000191.1:0-5675 GCA_032230565.1 Pseudonocardiales bacterium
CCCGGCGCACCAAAGGGATTCGCCACAAACCGGGACGCAGTCAACCCCGAACGACCCACATAACCCCGCGCCAACCCCGCGCCGGTGATATACAACTCCCCCGCCACCCCCACCGGAACTGGCCGCAAGCACCCATCCAGCACGTACACCTGTACATTGTCGAAGGGGCGACCGATCGGTACCACCTCGGGCACCGGCCGATCCCGGGTCATCCGATACGAGCTGGCGAACGTTGTCGTTTCGGTTGGCCCGTAGCCGTCCACCACCACCACATACGGGCATACCCCTAGAACGCGCCGCACCGCGGCCGCCGGTACTACGTCGCCACCGGTCCATACCTCGCGGATACCGGTCATGCAGTGCGGTGCCTCCTGGGCGATAAGCCGGAACAACCCAGAGGTCAACCACACCCCAGTCACCCCGTACTGGGTAATCATTCTCTGCAGGACGTCGACGTCTATTTCGCCCGGCGGGGCCACTACCACGCGGCCCTCGCGCAACAATGGCACCCAAAGTTCGTAAGTCGAGGCGTCGAACGCCGCCGGTGAATGGAACAACACTCGCTCATGTCCAGCATTACCGAAACGCCGATCGAAGGCCAGTCCCACCACGTCTCTATGTCGAACCGCGACACCTTTCGGTACACCGGTGGATCCGGAGGTGTACATCACATATGCCAACTGCCCTGGATTGACCACCACACCAGGATCGGAATCCGGCGCATCCCACGGTGATATATCGTCATGGTCATGAACACCATCATGAGATAGGTTCCGGTCAAGTTCTACAATGTGTCCATCGTGGATAGCGCGAGCGGTGTCCTGCCATGTTCGGTCTGTTATTAGCACCGACACGTTGGCCTCGGTCAACAGTAACCGCATCCGTTTCGCCGGAGCCCGCACATCCAACGGAAGATACGCCCCGCCGGCCTTCACCACCGCCAGCTCGGTCACAACCAGAGCGACGGAACGCTCCATCAACACGCCGACTAGATGCTCCGCCCGAACTCCGCATCGAATCAGCCGATGCGCCAACCGATTCGCGCGCGCGTCCAGTTCCGCATAACTCAACGACTCACCGTCACCGACTACCGCGACCGCATCTGGTGTCTGCCGTACCCGCTCGCTGAACAACACGGGCAAGGCCGCCGCAGGAATCTCCTGGCGGGTGTCGTTCCACTCGACGAGCAGCTGGCGGCGCTCTGCCACCGTCAGGAAATCTATTCTTCCCAGTGGCACGGCGGGATCGGTGACGACAACCTCGATCACGTTGGCGAGTTGCCCAGCCAGGACCTTCGCCGTCACCGCATCGACCTTCTCGGTGGGAGAATCGACGATGACCGACAGCTCGCCGTCCCGTTCGACCAGCCGGATTATGAGGTCCGCGCGGAACGAAACGGCGATCTCCTCGCCAGCCACAACCGCGATGCGTGCCATCACTGGGTCCAAGCCCAGTTCCTCGATCACCTGCTGGAATGGGAGAGCGGAGTGGGTGAATGCCGCTTCAACTATGGCTCGTACCTGGAGCAAAAATTCTCGGAATGGGATCGAATCGCGCACGCCCGACCGCAGCAAAACGGGGTGGTCCCGTCCCGGAACGGGAGTGGCCACCACATTGTCCTCTTGCTCGCTGCGGCGTGCCAACACGATCTGGCAGACAGCCACCGCTAGGTCGAGCAGTGTGGAATCAAGCTGGGAAATCAGTAACAGCAGTCTTGCGGTTACGTCCCTTTGCACAGCGCAGGCATGTGCACTAGTGCTCGGAGACGTGCTAGCGGACCGAACGTGGGGAGTGGGCAACTCCGGCGCCGACACCCCGTCCAGCTGCCGGGTCCAGTATTGGAGTTGTTGAGGGACCAACGGCATCTCTGGTGCGCCGCGGGGGACAGGAGGATTCCCGGCCACCACGGGCATCGGCTTGTCAGCCACCATTCTTTATCGAATCCTCCGGAGTACGATGCGGCGAAGGGCGGATCCCCATACAGATGCTCAGACGTACACCCGGCTCATGGAGTCGGCCGGCGATCGAGCTTCCGGCACGGCGGCCGGCTGTCGGCGCTGGGCGAGGCGGCCGCAAATCAGCACTTGATCGACCTGCTTGGTTATCGGGTCACGCAGGAACCGTCCAACATGTAGTCTCCGCCCCGTGCTCGGATCCTGGAGAACGAAATCTAGGTCGTCGTAGAAGGCAAACCTCGCGCAGAGCTCATTACCATTCGCCAGATATAAACCGCCGTCGTCCGCAGCGGTGACGTGCCATTCCATGGACAGACCGTTGGAGTAGCTGCCCGCACACTCCGCCGGATATGCGATCGGCGCACGTGGCGAAAGGTCACGACGATGTGGTGCTAGCGGCAAGCTCAATGGGCGTAATTTGGCGCAAAGCTCGTCCCACAAGGCCGCCCCTGTGTTGGCATTGGTGGTAACGGCCACCACCCACCCGCTAGCCGGCTCGATGCGCAAGTAGCAGGAGGTGCCGTTCGCATTGCCGTCATGGCCGATCCAGTTGGCTGTCCCGTCGCGGAACACGGCCAACCCGGCGCCCCAGCCATCAGCCAGCCCGAAGGGGTCGGCGGCAGGGACGGCCTGCCGCATCTGTTCGGCATAAACAGCCGGCAGCAGCTCCGGGAAACCCGGGCCGACGTGCATCGCGCCCAGTGTCACCAGATCGACGGCGCTCACCGCCAGTGCCCCGGCCGGGACCTCGGCGGGGCCCAGTGATTGGTGCACAGGCACGGTGCGGCCCAATATGGCGTTAACGGAGTGACCAGTCGCGACTGGTCTTCCGGAGAGTGCTCGCCCCACTCCCACTACGGCGGCTGGATCGATGCCCATCGGCCGCAGTAGTATCGACTCCATCGCCTCCCACCAGCTCATTCCGGTAATCGTCTCGATCAGATGGCCGACCAGGACGTAATTTCGGTTTGAGTAAGAGAAACCGGCGCCGGGAGGCAGTATCAGATCCTGTAAGCGGCAGTATTTCCGCACATAGAGCCACAGTGACAGGGTGGTCCGCTCCGATGTGTCGGGGCTGCAGGCGAACCCGCTGGTGTGGCTGAGCAATTGTCTCAGGGTGAGCTGTCTGGCAAGATCATCCAGCGAGGGCAGGTGCTCATCCAGGGGTGCGTCGAGCTCAAGGTCACCGTCTGCAACTAGGACCATGGCCAGGGTCGCGGTCCAGGCCTTAGTGATCGACCCGATGGGAAAAGCAGTCTCCCGGGTGACCGGAATTTCCCCACCGTACTCCAGTTCACCAACTTCGACGGCGACGGTCGCACCGCCATAGTGGATGGCGAGCTGGGCACCGGGGACCTGATGCTTCTTCGCCAGTGCGGACAGCGTGGCGGCTAACCAGGCCGGATCCGGCAGCTGCGCGGCAGTGGTATCCGAATCGTTCATCCGGACGCCGCCACCGTAACGAGTCGGTTCTTTAGAGTGAGGTCCCCACTCTTTACTAACAGCAAGTAGCCTTCCCGCCGGAACATCTCCCATGTGGCCACACGTTAGGGTGGACCCCTTTCGTCCGTCTTAGCGTGAGCTTAAGAAGACCCTCCCCGCCAGCACTCGGCCTGCGGACTACGCAGGTGTAGCACCAACCAAGCCCGTCTCGTAGCCCACGATCACCAGCTGCGCCCGGTCCCTGGCGTCGAGCTTGGCGAGCAGCCGGCCGATGTGTGTCTTGACGGTCCCACGGCTCAGATGCAGATGCTCTTCGATCTCGCTGTTGCGTAGTCCCCGCGCGATGAGGGTGAGCACTTCGCGTTCCCGGTCGGTGATGCCGGCCAGCGTGCGGGCAGGACGCCGGGCCGGTTCCGGGTGTCGAACGAACTCGGCGATCAGCCGCCGGGTGACGGTGGGTGCTAGCAACGCCTCGCCGGAGGCAACCACTCGGACGGCGTCCAACAACTGAGCCGGAGGGGTGTCCTTGAGCAGGAAGCCGCTGGCTCCGGCACGCAACGCGGAGTACACGTATTCGTCGAGATCAAACGTGGTGAGCACGAGGATTCTCGGGGCGTCCTCGTGTGCGGTGATCCTCCTGGTTGCCTCGATACCGTCCATGTCCGGCATGCGCACATCCATCAGCACCACGTCCGGGCGCTCTGCCTGGACCAGGTCCACAGCCTCTGCCCCAGTACCCGCTTCGCCGACGACGACGAAGTCCGGCTCGGTCTCGATGAGCACCCGCAGGCTGCCCCGCAGCAGCGCTTGATCGTCGGCGATCAGTACTCGGACCTGTGCCCCAGTCATGCGGGCCCCGGGGACTGGTAGGGCAGGCGGGCGTGCACAGCGAACCCGCCGTTGGGTTGCCGACCCGCCACCAGGGTGCCGTGATGCAGGGCGGCTCGCTCGCGCATGCCGATCAAGCCGTGCCCGGGCTCGCCGACCGGGCGACGCGGTATGCCGTCGTCGATCACCGCCAGGTGCAGCGCGCCCGGCTCGCCGGTGATGCGGACGGTGCACCGGGCTGGTGTAGCTGCGTGTTTGATGACGTTGGTCAGCGCCTCCTGCACGATTCGGTACGCGGAGAGCTGGACCGCCGCGGGCAGTGCAGGGATGGTCCCGCGGTCCAACTCGACCTGCACGTCGGCGAGTCGGGCATTCTCAACGAGTTTTGGTAGATCGTCGAGGCCTGGGCTGGGCGCCAGGTGCGCTTCCCCGGCCGATCGCAACGAGCCGACCACGCGCTGGATGTCGGCGAGCGCGGCGCGGCTGACGGATTCGATGACGCCGAGCGCTTCCCGGCTCTCCTCCGGACGCGTGTCGTATACGTGGTTAGCCACCGCGGCCTTCATTACGATCACGCTCATGCTGTGCGCCACCACGTCATGCATTTCTCTGGCGATCCGCAATCTCTCCTCGGAGACAGCCTTCTGCTCACGGTGTTCGGCGATCTGACCGGCGTACTCGCGGCGCGCGCGGACGCTGCAGCCGAACGTCCAGCCTGCGCCGATTGCGAACCACGACGAACTTAGCGAGGACAGCAGATCGTTATTGACCGGCTTTGTGTTCGGTGCCACGAGGAGGAAGTGTGGATCCAGCACGGTCGCCGCGAGCACTGCTGCCAGCGCGACGCCCAGTATCGCAGCACCGAGCGCGACGGCCGAGCGCCGCGGCCCCAGCGACAGCGCGACCGAATAGAGGGCCACCGCGACGGCCAGCACGATTGCCGCGGCCGGCATGCCCAGCAACACTGCGAGGATCGTCGCGGCGAGAACGACGCCGAACACCGGGATGGGCCTGAGCCTGCGGACCGTCAGCGGAACGCTGACCGCAAGTGCCAGCAGCCACACCACCACAACCGTCCCGCTGGTAAGGCCGACGGCAGCGTAGAGGGTCGCGTTGACGGTGAGGAACGCAATCCACGCCGCCAGCAGTACGTCCAGCGCGACGAGCAGCCACGGGCGCTGTAGAAACCGTGGCGACAACACGCCGGAATCAACCCCAGCGGGTTCGGTCACAGGAGCCACGGTAGCCGCAATCTCCGGATCAGCGGATCGGATCAGGGTCCGATCCCCAAGCCCGGACCTTACTCCGATGTGCGCGCGCCCCGCACGCGTCAGCATTGCCAGCATGATCGAGGTGCGCGAACTGACCAAAGACTACGGCCACGAGCGTGCAGTGAACCGGCTGTCGTTCACCGCCTGCCCTGGTGCGGTGACCGGCGTCCTCGGCGCG
>JAVXWL010000042.1:0-7562 GCA_032230565.1 Pseudonocardiales bacterium
TCTTGCTGAACGTCGCGCTGAACTGGTGCACCGGCTCGACGGCCGTGGCGGCGCCGATCTCGGCGACGATGTAGACGGCAAGGAACGCGCCCGCCGCCTGCTTGAGCCCGCCCAGCAGCACCCAGCCGGGACCGGCCGTGATCACCGCGGTCCACCAGGCGCGCTTGTTCTGCTCGGTTTTGGCCGGCATAAAGCGTAAGTAGTCGACCTGCTCACCGATCTGGGCCATGAGCGACAATGCGACTCCCGCGCCCAGCCCAATCGCGGTCAGGCTAACGCCAGTGCCCCCCGAGGAGCCCGCGTAGGCCATCCACCTGCCGACCGATGACGGGTCCGTGATTACCAGGTAAACGAACGGCCCAACCATGAGGATCAGCCACAGCGGCGTCGTCCAGATCTGCATCTTGCTCAGGGCCGACATTCCGAAGATCACGATCGGAATGATCAGCAGCGTGCAGATCAGGTAGCCCAGCCACAGTGGGATGCCCAGCCCGAGCAGCAAGCCCTGAGCCATGATCGAGCCCTCGAGCGCGAAGAAGATGAACGTGAACGTCGCGAAGATGACGTTCGTGAGCACCGAGCCGTAGTAACCGAAACCCGCGCCGCGGCTTATCAGGTCGAGATCGGTGTTGAAGCGGGCGCCGTAGTAGGCGAGCGGCAGACCGGTCACGAAGATCACGATGACGCCGACAAGGATCGATATCAGCGCGTTGGCGGTGCCGTAGGTGAGGCCTATGCTGCCGCCGATTGCGAAATCGGCCAGGTAGGCGATGCCGCCCAGCGCCGTCGTCGCGACCACGGCGGGCCGCCACCGTCGGTAGCTGCTCGGCGCGAAGCGCAGCGTGTAGTCCTCCAGCGTCTCACTCGTGGCAGTGGTGACCGGTGGTGGAGCGGCGGTCCCGGCAGTACGGACAGGATCCATCTCATCGATAGTCATTCGCAGTCACTCACTCCTGGGGTCGCAGTCGCCCGATCGTGGAAGATGCATGTTCCGTCTGTGGTCACGCCATGTGACACGGAGGTGAACAGACGGGCGAAAAAGGCCGGATTGAGGGCCTGACTTACGCCGAATCGGTAGCTGACAGCTAGGAATGGATCATGCAAAATTCAGCGGGATCGGGACGTCCGCAGAGCGATCCGCTGGGCCGGAGCGCCTTGCCGCGTGCAGGTGACTGGTCGCTGACACGCTTGCCTGCGGGCAGTATGGAATGGTGGATATCTGGGATCTGACCGGCCGGACTGTGATCGTCACGGGGGCCTCCTCGGGTATCGGTGCGGCGACAGCACGGCTGCTGCATCAGGCAGGGGCACATCCTGTCCTCGCGGCCCGGCGTGGTGATCGGCTCCAGAGCCTGAGCAGAGAACTCAACGGCGAGCTGGCGGTGCCCACTGATGTCACCGACCGTGCCGCAATCCACCGTCTCGTGAAGGCGACGCTGGACCGGTACAAACGGATCGATGGGTTAGTCAACAATGCTGGTGTCAGCCTGTATGGGCGTCTAGACGAGCTGGATCTCGATGAGTTCACCCGCGTGCTGGACCTCAACGTGGTCAGTGTGGTGGCTATGACGCAGGCTGTGCTGCCAGCGATGCGGGCTCAGCGCTCGGGCCGGATCGTCAACATCAGCTCAGGCACCACACGCATGGTGTTGCCCGGCGTAGGCGGTTATGCCGCGACGAAGTCCGCGCTGAACATGCTGACCTCGGTGTCCCGCCAGGAGCTGGCGGCCGATGGCATCGCGGTGTCGCTCGTGTTGCCCTCAATCACGGCGACCGAGTTCGGCGACGGCCGGTACCAGCCGGGCCGGGAGGTCAGGCCGGGCATGGTCGCGCACGATCCCGAATACGTCGCACAGGTGATTCTGCGTGCATTGCGCACCGGCGAAGAGCGCATCGACATACCCCATGGTGCGCAACAAGCGGAGCTCACCATGTTGCCCTCAAGCTGAGCTATTCGACGGGCCACCCCTTGGGCGTAGGTCGCAGATGACGATCCTACTTACGGCACCTCCCGTCGAGAATGAGATCGTGCCGTCGCGCCTGAACGCCGGTCTGCACCACCACCTGCGCGGGGGCGACTCATACGAAGCCCTTGATCCCCTCCCACAGGCCGTCCGCCATTGGTGCGTCGTCGCGCACGACCGAGGCCTCGATGAGCCCGTAAGGCCGGTCGGCCGCGTACCAGACCTCATGTGGATTATCGAGGCCCCACTTCGACAGGTCGACGAGGAAGTGGTGCTTGTTGGGCATCGAGAACCGGATCTCGGCGATCTCGGGATAGGCGCGGAGCACGCCATCGCCCATTGCGTACAGCGTTTGCTGCAGCGAGAGGCTATGAGTCGACGCGAAGTGGTCGAGCATCAGCTGGCGGACGCCCGCGAAGGTCCTGTCCCAGTCGTGCTCGACGCCGATGTAGCGCCACCGCGCGGTCACCGCGGTGGCCAGAATCCGATCGGTCGTCTCGACCAGCGAGGTGTACTCGACCTCGGGGAACCCGTGGAACTCGCTGCCGGTGGTCTTGAGCACGGTCAGCTCCCGTAGCCCTGAAATCACCCATTCGTTCGCGCCGTGCTTGGTGACGACCGTGGTTCGTACCTCAGCGAAGCCGCGGGTGAACGCGTGGTCATGCGGGCCGTCCTGCGAGGTGCTAATTCGGTTCCAGAAGTATTCTTCTATCTCCTGACGCGAGCCCGTAACCTGCGGATACTTGTCGACGAAGTTGCGCGCCATGCGCAGCGCAAACTCCTCGATCGCGCCGACGCCACCGAGTCTGGCGAGTGCGTAAACGGTGTTTTTCTGCGTGTCGGTGGCGATGACCGAGCTGTTGTCGCCGGTGAGGTGCGTTTCAGCGAAATCACCGATCAGCTGACTGGTGACGTTGAGGTCCTTGATCTGGTGTACAGGAGTCGACCGGTTGATGTGCATCAGCCGGATCTCGGCCTTGCCGTACTGGTTATAACCCAGCGAGATGCCCATCGCCGCCACCGTCCTGAGAGCCTGTACCACCCTGGATACGCCGAGTTCGATCAAGGCGGCCGTTCGAGTTGCGACCCACAGCCTCGTGTCGAACTCGGCGCATCCAGAGCGTAGGAGCACCAACCTTGGGTGAGGCCGCACCTCGCCGCAGACGCCAACCCGATCGCGTCGGCCCGGGTAGCGCGCTTCGAGCAGCTGAACCGGTAAGACCGAGGATATGGATCTCGTGACGTTCAACGCGCTGCCCAGTTGCCGCGCCGTCGCCGAGCTGACGTCCTGCTGCTCGTCGCCGAGCTGGGCGCAGCGGTTGGCGCGCAGCCGACCGTTCATCACGGTCGACGAGCTGATCCGGTGCGCCGACCTCGTCCTGGCCCAGCTCGGCGAGGAGGAGCTCGACGCCGCCCTGGCCGGGCACCCTCGAATCGGCGAGAATCCCGGGCACGCGTCCTCGAGACGCGAGCAGGCCGGTGTGGCGACTGCGGATGCCGAGGTGCGCACCGCACTGGTGCGGGCAAACCGCGACTACGAGGCCCGGTTCGGGCACGTCTACCTCGTGTGCGCGGACGGGCGTTCTGGCGAGGAACTGCTGCGCGTCCTGCACGAGCGGCTTGGCAACGACGCGCTAACCGAGCGCGGCGTGCTGCGCGACGAGCTTGCCAAGATCAACGGGGTCCGGCTGGCGCGGCTGGTGAGCGCGTGACGGGGATCAGCACGCACGTCCTGGACGCCGCGCTCGGACGTCCCGCAGCGGGCGTGCCGGTGCGGCTGGAGGGGCCCTCGGGTGTGCTGGCCACCGCGACCACCGACGGTGACGGCCGGGTCGGCGTCCTGGCCGCCGGGCCGGTGGCTCCGGGCACCTACCGGCTGGTGTTCGACACGGCCGGGTACTTCACCGCGACCGGCCAGCGGGGTTTCTATCCCGAGGTGAGCATCGCGTTCACCGTCGAGGAGGGGCACTACCACGTCCCGCTGCTGTTGTCCCCGTTCGCCTACTCGACCTACCGAGGGAGTTGACCGCCGATGTCGCCGGACGACAAATGGTTGGCAACGGTGATCGAGCTCGCCGTCCGGAATGTGTATGAGGGCGGCGGGCCGTTCAGTGCGGTGATCGTCGCCGCGGGCACGCTGGTGAGCACCGGTCAGAACCGGGTAACCCGGGACAACGACCCCACCGCGCACGCCGAGGTGGTGGCAATCCGCGGGGCGTGCGCCGCGCGTGGCGACTTTTCGCTGGCCGGCGCCACCCTCTACACCTCCTGCGAGCCGTGCCCCCTGTGCCTGGCCGCCGCCCTCTGGGCACGGGTGGACCGGGTGGCCTACGCCGCCGACCGGCACGACGCGGCCCGCGGTGGGTTCGACGACCGGGAGTTTCACGAGCTGTTCGCCCGCGACCGGGCGACCTGGGCGATGACGGTCGAGGCACTCGCGGTGCCCAACAGTGCCGAGCCGTTTGACGCCTGGCTGGCCAACCCCGACCGGGTCGAGTACTGAGTGGACCTCCACACCATTACCGCGGTGCTGCGCCCCACGTCACGCTCGGAGCTGGCCGTCGGGCCCGGTGCCGCCGTGCTCGCCGGTGGCACCTGGCTGTTCTCCGAACCGCAGCCGGATTTGCATACCCTCGTCGATGTGCGCGGCCTCGGCTGGCCGCCGCTGGAGGTCACCGGGTCCGGCTTGTCCATCGCCGCCACCTGCACGCTGCGCCAGCTCACGGCGTTCCGCGGTCCGCCGGAGTGGTCGGCGCTGCCGTTGCTGCGCCAGTGCTGCGCGGCGCTAGCCGGTTCTTCCAAGATCTCGCACGAGGCCACCGTCGGCGGCAACGTCTGCCTCGCGCTGCCGGCCGGCCCCATTATCGCGCTGGCGGTGGGATTGGACGGCGTCGCTGTGGTGTGGCCAGCGGGTGAAAGCGAGCGAAGAATGCCCGTCGCGGAGTTGGTCACCGGGGTGCGGCGCACGGCACTCGACCCCGGCGATGTACTGCACGCCGTCGAGATCCCGGAGGGCGCACTGCGCGGCCGCACCGCGTACCGGCGTATTGCGCTGTCTCCGCTGGGCCGCTCGGCCGCCCTGGTGATCGGACGGCGTGACAAGGATGACCGGTTTTCGCTGACGGTCACAGCCGCGACCGAGCGGCCGTACCAGCTCTGCTTCCCGACGGTTCCTACGCCGCGGGAGCTGCGGGGCGCGCTGGCCGGGATAGCGCGCTGGTCGGTCGACTTCGACGGCGCCCCGGACTGGCGCGAGCATGTCACCGGCCTGCTGGCTGAGGAGATCAGGGTCGAGCTGTCATGAGGCTTGACATCAACGGCGCCATGGTCGAGGCCGAACCGGCCTCCGGCCAGTGCCTGCGCACCCTGCTGCGCCAACTGGGCCACACCGATGTAAAGAACGGCTGTGACGCTGGCGACTGCGGTGCGTGCTCGGTATTGGTCGACGGCGAGCCGGTGCACTCCTGCGTGTACCCGGCGTTTCGCGCCCAGGGCCGTTCGGTCACCACCGCCGCCGGGCTCGGCAGTCCGGATGACCTGCATCCGGTGCAGCGGCGCTTCATCGACGCCGGCGGTTTCCAGTGCGGCTTCTGCACCCCCGGCATGGTTGTCACGGCATCGGTGCTCGGCGACCCCCCTCTCGATGAGCTGCCGCAGTTGCTCAAGGGCAACCTATGCCGCTGCACGGGGTACCGGTCGATCGAGGACGCGCTGCACGGCGTGGTCAACACCGAGAAAGGCGGCGCGACGTGCGGCCGCTCGCTACCGGCGCCGGCCGGCAGCCGCATCGTCACCGGGCGCGAGCCCTACACGCTCGATGCCACGCCGGCCGGGCTGCTGCACATCGCGGTGCTGCGAAGCCCGCACCCGCACGCCCGGCTTCTCTCGATCGACACCACCGCCGCCGAGGCGACGCAAGGCGTGCATGCCGTGCTCACCCACCGCGATGCCCCACCGGTCGCGTTCTCCACCGCGCGGCACGAGAACCGCCTCGACGACCCGGATGACACGCTTGTGCTCGACGACGTCATGCGGTTCCGCGGGCAGCGGGTGGCCGCGGTGGTTGCCGACTCGATCGCGATCGCCGAGCAGGCCTGCCGGGCGATCGCGGTGGACTACGAATTGTTGCCGGCCGTGTTCGATCCGCAGCGCGCCACGGAGCCGGGAGCCCCGCAGGTGCACGGCGACAAGGGCGCCGAGTCCCGCATCGCCGACCCCGCCAGCAATCTGGTCGCCGAGCTGCACGGCGAGATCGGTGATGCCGAGTCGGGCCTGGCCGCGGCGGCGGCCGTGGTCGAGGGCACGTGGCGGACCCAGCGCGTCGCCGCCACTGCGCTGGAGACGCATTGCTGCGTCGGGTGGCTTGACGGCGACGGTCGGCTGGTGCTGCGGACGGCCTCGCAGGTGCCGTTCCTGGTGCGCGACGAGCTGTGCCGGCTGTTCGGTCTGGATCGCGGGACGGTGCGGGTGTTCACCGCGCGGGTCGGCGGCGGGTTCGGCAGCAAGCAGGAGCTGCTCACCGAGGACCTGGTGGCGCTGGCGGTGCTGCGCACCGGACGGCCCGTGCAGTACGAGTTCACCCGCGCTGACGAGCTGACCGTGGCGCCGTGCCGGCATCCGATGTCGGTGGCCGTGCGGGTGGGCGCGAACGCGGACGGGGTGTTGACGGCGCTGGCCATCGACGTGCTGGCTGACGCCGGGGCCTACGGCAACCACAGCCCTGGGGTGATGTTCCATGGCTGCCACGAGTCGATGGGCGTGTACCGGTGCGCGAACAAGCGGGTCGACGCGCGGTCGGTGTACACCAACAACCTGCCGTCCGGAGCGTTCCGTGGATACGGGCTCGGGCAGGTGATTTTCGCGATCGAGTGCGCGCTGGATGAGCTGGCCCGCAAGCTCGGGCTGGATCCGTTCGAGCTGCGCCGGCGCAACGCTGTCGTACCCGGCGACCAGCTGGTCGCCAGCACGGAGCATCGCGACGACCTGACCTTCGGTAGCTACGGCCTGGACCAGTGCCTCGACCTCGCCGAGACCGCGCTGCGGCAGGGCAACGGGGTCGCGGCGCCGCCCGGGTGGCTGGTGGGCGACGGCATGGCGATTGCCATGATCGCGACGATCCCGCCGCGGGGGCACGTCGCCGAGGCATCGGTATCGCTAGAGGCCGGTGGTGGCTACGCCTTGCGGGTCGGCACGGCGGAGTTCGGCAACGGGACCACGACCGTGCACACCCAGATCGCCGCGACCGTGCTCGGCACCGAGCCGGAGCGGATCACCCTGCACCAGTCCGACACCGACGCCGTCGGCTACGACACCGGGGCGTTCGGCTCGGCAGGCAGTGTGGTGGCAGGGCGCGCCGTGCACGCGGCCGCGACCGAACTGCGCCGCCAAATCCTGGACCGCGCGGCCGCCCTGACCGGCGTCACCGGCGGCCAGCTGGGGGTGCAGTGCGGACAGCTGCTCGTCAAGCTGACCGAGATAGCTCCGCTGACTCGCGCAGACCGTCGACCAGCTGGGCCCCTTCGGCGCGAAGCCGATGAGCGAGTCGCCCTACAACCCCGTGGCACCCGCGCTGGCCAACGCGATCCGGGACGCAACCGG
>JAVXWL010000017.1:0-11157 GCA_032230565.1 Pseudonocardiales bacterium
GGGACCCGGGTAGTCGGCAGTTGGCGAGGTAGCGCGTCTCCGCTGCGATGGCCACCGCGTGGTCGGCGAAACGCTCGTAATAGCGCCCGATCAGAGCGGTGTCCACGGCCTGTTCCACGCTGTGCGACCAGTCGGCGGCGAACAGGATGCTGAACAGGTGGCGGCGTAGCGTGTTCACCTCGTGATCGGCCTCGGCTAGCTGCCTGGCCGACACGCAATCATGGCGCTCGATCGCGCCCGCGGCGTCTTCAGCGAACTGGCTGGCGAGCAGACTCATTCGGGCGAGCACCGGGCGAACCTCGCCCGCGATCATCGGGTTCGGGTTTTTGAACCGGGCGATGAGGGCGATGTGCCGGGCAAGATTACCCATCCGCTTCAGGTGACCGATGGCGCGCAGAACCGCAACCACCGCTCGCGCGTCGCCCACATCCGGAGGCCGCTGCGCGAGCAGGGCAATGCAGCGCTGCTCTGCGTCATCGTGCATCGCGTTCATCTGGTCACGTTTAGCGATGACCAGAGCAGCGAGTGGCGCGTCAGCCTGGTGCAGCGCGATCGCGGCGTTAGTCATCATTCCGCTCGCCAGATGGGTCATCCGCACAAGGTCGATGATCAGCTCATCTAGCTGGGCGTGGAATGTGGCGCACATGACTTCACCTTCTTCACCCCAACTATCGCATACCGACACAGCGGTCACTCCTGCCACAGGGGCGCACAGAGGGACCGTCCGCAGAGGTGACCGTGGGTAAGAAGGGTACCGCTCGCCGAGTGCGCTACCGCCAGCTAATTCTCACGCCGAGTGAGATGATCGACCAGACCTTGTTTCAATGTCGGCCGCCGGATAGACGGTGGCCTCCCGCGCAGCTGTACCGGTGTGGTCGCCGACCATCTCATCCTCGAGCTGCTCTTCCCGGCGTCGGTTCCGCATCGCCACCAGGATCGCCATGGTCAGGCCGTGCGCGGCGGCGAGCCCTAACAGGACCACCCCCCATTTGACCACAAGGTCGCGAATGGGCATCCCGGTGGCGACATCGAGCGTCGAGATCAACGCTAGGACGCCGAGTACCACGAGATGGAAAAGTACTGTCACCAACTGCATTACCGAGCGGGCGGAGTCTGACGGGTAGGCCTTCTGCAGATAACCCAGGCCGCCCCGATACAGGATTTGCCCGTCGATGAGGACAAGCAGAACCCCGATCAGGAGAAACGTTATATAGCTGTTAGTGTCCATTCAGTAACTCCACAAGAGTCGCGCTTCGCCTCAATGCCAGCCACTGTCGTGGCCGCGGTCCCCCGGCCGCGGCCAGCGGCCCGCTTGTTACCTGCCGAAGACACTGTTGCCGGCGTCCTTGACCTTCTCACCAGCCTGCTTGAGATTGCCCTTGCCCTGGTCCAGCTTGCCCTCGACTTCCAGCAGAGGGTTGTCAGTGATCTTGTCGGCAGCTTCCTTGGCCTTGCCTTTCAGCATTTGGGCCCGGTTCGCGATCTTGTCTTGCAAACCCATCGGAAAGCACTCCTTCGAGAGGATGCGGCCTACCAGACCTGAGTACCCAGGCGGTGCGCCGCTAAACTCAACGGCGGCACGCAGAGTTCACCTCGCCGACAGGATCGCGCTGCCCTCTCGAAGTCAACGCGGCGTATCAACGTAGGTGAGGCGGGGTTGACGCACTCGGAGACCCAAAGTGCCCGAACTGACTGCTCACCACCGTCGTAAGGCCGGTTCCGGACCTCCCGCCAATGCCTTGATCGCATGGATAGGCGCAGATCCCCACTTGCGCACCGTCGCCGCGAGCCATCGACGCCGGACCGCTGCGTCACTGCGATCGAACACCCTTGCCGCCAAAGCGGCTGCCGCTGCATGCTTCGCACTGGCCGGTGGAGGCATCCTGGGTATCACGGCAATCGTCAATGACGGGCTCGTCGCGCCGGTGGCGAGCAGCCCGTCGCCCATCCTGAGCCAGGACACTGGACCCAGTCCGGCACCGGCTAGCGGCCCTGTAGCTGGAGTCCAACCACGTCCGAGGGTTTTCCCGGCGCCGGTCGCCACCCGATCCATGGTCGCCAGCCGCCAAGCGCCGCAGCCCATCGTGGCACCCGATGTACCTACGCCCAGTAGGCACATCGCGGCCGATGGCCCCAGCACCAGCCCCCGACGCAATGTCAGCCCCAAACACGATGTCAGCTCCAGCGAGGCCGCGGCCGCCCACACCGTCGCACCGCGCCGTGCGGACACCCTGCAGCCTGACCGGCCGATCGCGCCGATCCAATTGGCGGCTGCCGGCAAGCCAGGTCTCGCCGGCACGCTGGCGAACTCTCCTGACGCCGACGATTCCGCTGTCCCCACCGAGCCAGGCAAGCCTGCCGGCTCGGACACCAAGCCAGGCGGTGAAGGCAAACCGGTCGCTGCCGGCGCGGCGGACGGCGACGAAGCCAAGAACGACGGTGGTGCGACTGCGGGAGCTAACAACCCGCCCTCATCGCCACGAATCGCAACCTCTAGCCAGAAGTCGGTCTTAGCCCCCGGGTCGGTCTCCGCGGATGGGCAGATGGCACACGCGTCGTCAACCGCGGACCAAGGAGCCGGCGTGCACCAGGTATCGCCGAAGCACCGACGGCCCGCGCTTGATCATCAGCGTTGACCGATCCGGCCGTCGTCGATATCAGCATCGGCGACGGTGTCGTCGCCGGGCCAGCTACCCTCTCCTTCGGCCAGCCCTCGGCTGAGCCGGCCCGCCTGCGCTGCGGCCACGATAGAACGCGCTTGCTGGCCCCACAGATGCTCCCCGAGCCGCTCCGGCAGCGCGGCGGCGACCGAGCTGGCCACGCTATCCGGCAGTTGCTCGCCCAGAATCGTCAGCGTTGCGCGGACAGCGCGCTCGGCCTCGTTTCGGGTACCTAAGCCGGCCCGGGCCTGAACCTCGCTGATGAACTCCTCGTCGCGCACTCGTCCTCCTACTTGCTCGACTACCGAGCAGATGCCTCCGCCGGGGGAGCGCCGGCCGGCGCGGATCCCCGCTACCGGCCGGCGCTCACGATTCCGCGGGTGCAACTGCAAGCCCTCGGAACGCTCGGGTATCAGCGGCTCAGCGACCGCGGCCGGAGAGCGCATCGCGGACCCGGTCGACCAACCCCGCGCCAGGTGCGAGCGCCGCCAGCGCGCCACCCTCGGACGGCGAAGCCGGGTGCGGCCGCGTCGGAGCGACCTTCTGGACTTGCTCAACCTTGCGGCCGAGCTCCTGTAACTGTTCCTCAGAGCAGGCTGCCCGAAGCTTGGGGAACAGGTCGTTCTCCTCATCGGCCACGTGGTGGCGGATCTCACCGATCAGCTCGTGCATCGTTGGCCAGAACTGCTCTTCTGCTGGGCTCAATGCCTCCAGCCGCTTCATTGTCTGCTCGGCTTCGTCGTGCTCGCTAAGCTCGTGATCGGCGATGTCATCGCCATCGGGCAGGACTTCACGGACGGTTGGGTAGAGGTAAATCTCCTCGGCCACAGAATGCTTAACCAGCGAGGTCACCACCTGCTCGGCGAGTTGCTGGACCTTGTCGTCGGTGACGCCGTCCATTTGTTCCAGCTGGCTGAACATGTCGTTGACCTCATTGTGCTGCTCAATGAGGAACGTGATCACGTCAGTCGGTGTAGTAGAAGTACTCATGGCGTGGATGTACCCGGCACCCGCGCGATGAAACGGTGAACAACCCCGCTGTTTGCCAGCAAAACTGGCCGGGTATGTCAGGCCGTGTGGTCGATGCCGTGGTGGTCGGTGCCGGGCCCAACGGGCTCGTAGCGGCGAACGTGCTCGCCGACGCCGGATGGGACGTCGTCGTCTTGGAGGAGCAGCCTGGGCCCGGCGGGGCAGTCCGCAGCGCCCCAGGTCCCGCACCGGGCTTCATCACTGACCTCTGCAGCGCGTTTTACCCGCTCGCCGCGGCCTCCCCCGCCATCGGCGCTCTGGAGCTCGAGCGCCACGGACTGCGCTGGGTGCACCCGCCCACGGTCCTCGCGCACCCGTTGCTCGACGGCCGCACCGCCGTGCTGTCGCGGGACCTGGAGACGACGGCCGCGGGCCTCGAGGCCCTCGGGGCGGGTGACGGTGCGGCGTGGAAACGCCTCTATGGCACCTGGCAGCAACTCGGCCCGTTATTGATCGACGCATTGTTCGTGCCGTTCCCGCCGATGCTCGCCGGCGCCCGGTTGGTGGCGTCGCTCGGACCGACCGGCCTGCTGAGGTTTACCCGTTTCGGGCTGCTTCCGGTGCGCCGGCTCGCCGAGGAGGAGTTCACTGGGCCCGGCTCGCTGCTGCTGGCCGGGTGTGCGTTGCACGCCGATCTGATGCCCGAGTCCAACGGCGGCGCCATGTTCGGCTGGCTGCTGTCGATGCTGGGCCAGCAGTACGGCTTTCCAGTTCCGGAGGGTGGTGCTGGCCAGCTCAGCACCGCGATGGTCCGCAGGCTGGAGAAGCAGGGTGGGCGGCTGCGGTGCGACGCGCCGGTTCGTCGGGTGGTGGTGCGCGGGGGCCGCGCGGTCGGTGTGCGCACCGCCGACGGCGAGGAGATCCTGGCCCGCCGCGCAGTGCTGGCCGCGGTCCCGGCCACCTACCTTTACGGCGGCCTCGTCGACTGGAGGCACCTACCGCCCCGGCTGCGCGATGACATCCGGCGGTTCCAGTGGGATTACGCCACTGTCAAGCTCGACTGGGCGCTGCGTGCGCCGGTGCCGTGGGCGGCGGGCGAGACCGCGGGCGCGGGCACCGTGCACGTCTCGGCCGGCATGGACGAGATGACCGAGTACACCGCGCACATCGCCATGGGGCTGGTGCCGGCCCACCCATTCCTGCTGGTGGGACAGATGACGACGGCCGATCCGTGCCGCTCACCGGCCGGTACCGAATCGCTGTGGGCGTACACTCACGTGCCCCGCCAGGTTCGTGGCGACGCCGGCGGCGACGGCATCACCGGCGCCTGGGACGAGCCGGAGCGCGACGCCATCGCCAGGCGCATCGAAGCGCAGATCGAGCGGTTTGCCCCCGGGTTTCGGGACCAGATCATCGGCCGGACGGTGGCCGCGCCACCGCAGATCGCCGAGCACAACGCCAACCTCGTCGGCGGCGCGATCAACGGCGGCACCACCGCGATACACCAGCAACTGGTATTCCGACCCACACCGGGACTCGGGCGCCCGGAGACACCGGTGACCGGCCTGTACCTGGCGTCGTCCTCGGCCCATCCCGGCGGCGGCGTGCACGGAGCATGCGGTGCGAACGCCGCGCGAGCCGCCCTGCGGGGTCACCGTGCGCGCAGCCAGCGGCTGACCGCAGCCGCCGTTCGGTTCGCCGTCGGCCGCTGAGTTACCTCCACGTCCGCGAATACCCTCGCGAGTCCCGACGAAACTCCAGCGTCAATCCGCGTTAGCAATGCGCTCCTGGAGTAATTCCAACGTCTGGCGGAGTACTCGCGAGACATGCATCTGCGAGATACCGACTTGCTCGGCGATCTGAGTTTGAGTCAGCTGCCGGAAAAAGCGCAAGGCGAGAATCGTCCGTTCTCGGGGAGCAAGCTCGGCCAGCAGCGGGCGCAACGCCTCGCGATCGTCGATTAAGGCCAGCTCGCCATCCAGGCCGCCGATGAATTCGCCCAGCGTCGCCTTGCCCTCTCCAGAACCGAGCATCTCATCCAGCGATGAGCTCCGGTATGCCTCCCCGGCCTGCAGCCCCTCGATCACCTCAGCGATCGGTAGTCCCAGTCGGTCGGCGATCTCGCTGGGTCTCGGTGCGCGGCCGAGCTGCTGGGACAGCTCCGCCAGCGTGCCCCTGATCACGATGTGCAAATCCTTCAACCGTCGGGGCACCCGCGTCGACCAACCGTGGTCGCGGAAGTACCGGCGCACCTCTCCGGTGATCGTCGGTACCGCGAAAGAGAAGAAGTCCGAACCACGGACCGGTTCGAAGCGGTCCACCGCGTTGATCAAGCCTACGGTCGCGACCTGGATGAGATCTTCCAGAGGTTCACCGCGGCCGGCGAATCGGCGCGCGATGTGTTCGGCCACCGGCAGATAGCCGCTGATCAGTTGCTCGCGCAACCGCTGCCGTTCCGGGTCACCGGCAGCAAGCTCGGCGTACCGGCTCTGCAGCGGGACCAGGTGCGCATATTCGCCGTGTTCTGTCCCGACCGAGGACACGGACGGGGTCACGGACGGGCTCATGGCTGGGGCGCCGTCAGGGCGTCTTTGGCCAGGGTGATGCGTACCCGGCCAGGCCGGCCAGGTTCAGCGGGCACCGATGTGGCGCCGACCTCGTCGGCGAGGCACTGCAGCACCCGCCACGCGAACGAGCCGGTGGGTAGTGGATCCGCCAGATCGCCGACGTCGGTCTCGGCGGCCACCTCGAGCCGCTCGGCCCGGACGGTGAACGTGCAGTACAGCGTCGCGTTCGCGGCGGCGATCCGCACCAGCATGGCGCATAGATCATCGACCGCCATCCGGAGGTCGTCGATTGAGTCGAGGTCGAAGTCGGCCCGGGCGGCGAGATCCGCCGCGACGGTGCGGATCGTAGGGATCGAGACGGTGCTGGCCGTCGTGCGCAGCTCGAGCGACAGCACCGACTCATCGGAGTTGGAGTCCGCCCCGTGGTTAGGCATCGAGGTGCCGCTGTCCACGTAGGTCACCGCGATCGAATCGCATCCGTGATAGCCCCGATCAGTGCGACGCGCCCGGCTGCAGCAGCCATCGTCGACTCCTTTACTTTTCTCGGTTTGCCGCTCGCCAGCCTCGTCAGGTTGAGTGCTTCAAGGCCTCTGGGACCGAGTCGGCGAACGTGAACTGGTCCCGCAGTTCGGTTGCCTCCAGAGCCCTGTTGGCGATGCGGGAGTGGCACACCATCCGCAGCGCGCGGCGCTCGCGGTTGGCCTGCTCGTTGGCCTCGAAAAGGGCGGACAGACCGGCCGAGCCCAGGAACTCAACGCCGTCAAGGTCCACCACGACAACCTGAGCGGCGGCTAGCTGTTCGTTGAGGAAGGTGGCGAGTTTCGGCGCTGTCAGCGTATCGATCTCCCCGGTCACGGTAACCACGCGTGCGTCAGGTCCATGCTCGGCGACCTGCAAGCCGATGATGTCCGCGGGGAAGTCGTTGTCCACCCTTGTCACCATATAGGGCAGGTCTGCGCAGGCCCAATACGGCCCGCTCCATGGGCTTCAGTACGAGGTTGCCCCGCCCACGGCGCTCAGCGACCGCCGGGTGCGACTGCGCGAAACGCGAGCAGGGCAAGGTCGTCGCCATCGTCGCGCCCGAGCCAGTCCCGCACGGTGCGCTCGACTCGGGTTGCCACCTCCTGCGCTGTCATTCCGGCGCAGTCGCGCAGGCAGGCGGCCAACCGGGCAGGTCCGAACTGCTCCTGGTCACCTCCGGTCCGGCGATCGGCCTCGGTGACGCCGTCGCTGTAGAGCAAGCAGGTGTCCCCCGGAGCCAACGTAATCGAGGTCCGGCCGAAACGGGCGTCCGGCAGGATTCCGACCACCGTGCCGGGCACCCCGACGTCCTCTACCTGGCCGCTGCCGCGCAGCACCATCGGTGCGGGATGACCCCCGGTGGCGAACGTGAGCCTGCATCCCACTGCGGCCGGCGCCAGCGCGCCGAGCACCATCGTGGTGAAGACGGTCCGCCCGGCAGCCAGCAGTGCCCGGTTGAGCAGATACAGCAACCGGGTCGGGTCCTGCTCGACAACCATCAGGGCGCCCAGCGAGTGCTGCACCCGGGCACTTTCGGCGAGGGCCTCAGCTCCGTTGCCGCACACATCACCGAGCCCGAGCAAGGCTCCACCGTCAAGGTCGGGTCGGACGAAGTAAAAATCACCGCCGACCGCGAGCTCACCGGCGACCCGGTACGCCACACCGAACTGCACGCCCGGCAGCTCCGGGAGCGCACCAGGCTGCAATGGCAGCAGCGGGGCCTGCAACAGCGCTAGCGCGTCGGTCTGCTCACGCCAGCGGCGGCTAGTGCCGATTATCGGGCCGGCCAGCGCCACCAGTTGGTTGAGCAAGGCATCCGCGGCAGGCTCCACCACGACCAATAGGCCCTCGGTCCGGTCCGGTCCCAGCAGGGGTGCCGCCACGACCGGCGCCCCCTCGGCGACGCCGGACCCGAGCACCACGGCCAACTCAGCCAACTCGCTGACCGGCACTGCCGTGGTGCCCGCCATATCCCCGCGCAGCGCACCGGCCAAGACCGGGGCCGCCAGCGGGATCGGCGCCCGGGTCACGCCTTGGGCGGGCTCGATCCCGTCACCGGCGCAATGCCACCACGACATTCGCGCGCGCGCCGCCGGCAGGAGCACCGCGGCCTGCTGCCCCACCGCCGGAACCGCCAGCGCAACCAGCGCGGCCGCCGTCGAATTCTCGGCCACCGCGGCTGCCAGCTCCCGGCTGGCTTGCTGAATGAACTGATCGTCGGTGACGCTGGCATCGACCATCCAGGCATGCCAGCCGTCGGCGAGCGATCGGAGCCGGCCGCTGACCCGGCGCCTGGCGGGTCCCGCAAGGAAAAACTCGCCACTGCGTTCGAGCTCATCGCCGAGAGCCAGGTGCGGAAACAACCGGTGGGCCGCCGCGTTGAGCAGCTGGATCCGGCCCGACCCGTCTTCCACGATCACGGCTTGGTCGACATCATCAAGCAGCCGGGGCAGCCCTGGTACCAGCAGCTCGGCAACCGGACGCCGGTCAGATGCCACGGCATCTCCTCCTAGATCCGACCGCGTCGCAGTGAGGGTAGTCCCCGGCTGGTGTGCTCGGGGTCGAAACCCGAGACCAATCGTGGCACGCTGCGGGCGTTAAGCATTGATGTCCTAGGAGGCTCATCGTGACCGCGCACCCCGCGTCGGCTGCAGAATCACTTACCGGGCGGCTGGATCCACTCGATTCGGCCACGCTCGAACGAATCCTGCTGGCTCTGGAGGAGCTTCGCGACGGCAACTTCCGGCGGCGCCTTGCGGTCACCGACACCAACGTGGCCGGCCGGATCGCAACAGTGATCAACCAAATCGCGCAACGCAACCAGTCCCTGGTCGGTGAGCTGGTCCGGGTGCGCGGAGCAGTCGGCCAGGACGGGCGGACGGGCGAACGGCTCGCCGACGGCAGTGGCGGGGGGTGGTCACTGGCCGCCGCCGCGATCAACGGCCTGATCGATGACCTGACCCGGCCCACCACCGAGCTGGCGAGGGTGCTGGCCGCAGTATCTGAGGGAGACCTGTCGTCACGGGTGTCGGAGCAGCCGCTGCGGGGCGATTTCGCTCGGTTGGGCCACACCGTCAACGGCTTACTCGATCAGCTGTCGCTGTTCGCCGCTGAGGTCACCCGGGTGGCTCGCGAGGTCGGCACCGAAGGCCGGCTGGGCGGCCAGGCGCGGGTCCCCGGAGTGGCGGGGACGTGGCGCGACCTCACCGACTCGGTGAACGTCATGGCCGGCAACCTCACCGCCCAGGTGCGCGACATCGCCCAAGTCGCCACCGCAGTGGCCCGCGGCGACCTCAGCCGCAAGATCACCGTGGAGGTTTCCGGGGAGCTGCTGGAGCTCAAGGACACCCTGAACACCATGGTCGATCAACTCTCCGCCTTCGCGGCCGAAGTCACCCGGGTCGCCCGCGAGGTCGGCAGCGAAGGCAGGCTGGGTGGCCAGGCGGAGGTGCCCGGAGTGGCCGGAACCTGGCGGGACCTCACCGACTCGGTCAACGTCATGGCCGGCAATCTCACCGGCCAGGTGCGCAGCATCGCCCAGGTGGCTACCGCAGTGGCTCGGGGTGATCTCAGTCGCAAGATCACCGTCGACGCCCGAGGCGAGATCCTGGAATTGAAGAACACCCTCAACACCATGGTCGACCAGCTTTCCGCCTTCGCCGACGAGGTCACCCGGGTGGCGCACGAGGTGGGCAGCGAGGGCAAGCTCGGCAACCAGGCCCGGGTGCGCGGAGTGGCCGGCACCTGGAAAGCGCTCACCGACAACGTCAACGGCATGGCAGAGAACCTGACCAGTCAGGTGCGCAGCATCGCGACGGTGGCGACTGCGGTAGCCGGCGGTGACCTGTCCAAGAAGATCACCGTGGAGGCTCGCGGTGAGGTGGCCGCACTGGCCGAGACGATCAACCGGATGGTCGACACCTTGGGAGCCTTCGCCGACGAGGTCACCCGCGTGGCCCGCGAGGTGGGTACCGAAGGGACCCTCGGCGGTCAGGCCCGGGTACCCAACGTCGCCGGCACCTGGAAGGACCTCACGGACAGCGTCAACTTCATGGCCAACAACCTGACCAGCCAGGTGCGCAACATCGCCCAGGTGACCACCGCCGTGGCGAGCGGTGACCTGTCCAAGAAGATCGACGTGGACGCTCGGGGCGAGATCCTCGAGCTCAAGACCACGATCAATACCATGGTCGACCGGCTATCGGCATTCGCTTCCGAGGTCACCCGGGTGGCCCGCGAGGTCGGCACCGAGGGCAAGCTGGGCGGGCAGGCCGAGGTGATCGGCGTGTCCGGAACTTGGGAGCGGCTGACCGAGAACGTCAACCGGCTGGCCGGCAACCTCACGACCCAGGTGCGCGCGATCGCCGCGGTGGCCACCGCGGTGACTGCCGGCGACTTGACCCGGCAGATCACCGTCGACGCCTCCGGCGAGGTCGCCGAGCTCAAGGACAACATCCACCAGATGGTCGCCAACCTCAAGTCGGCTACCCTGACCAACCAGGAGCAGGACTGGCTCAAGACCAACCTCGCCCGGCTGTCTGGCCTCATGCAGGGCCACCGCGATCTTGCTACCGTTGCCTCGCTGGTACTCAGCGAGCTTGCCCCCCTGGTCGAGGCTCAACAAGGGGCCTTCTTCATGGTCCGCGCTGATGACGGCGGGCCGACCGTTCTCGAGTTCGCCGCTGGTTACGGCATCCAAGATCCCTCGACGATCCGCCGCTTCGCCCTGGGCGAGTCGCTGGTCGGCCAGGCGGCGTTGGACAAGCGGACGATCCTGGTCACCGAGGCGCCACCGCAGTATGCCGCGATCAGCTCCGGTCTCGGCTCCGCCGCACCGACCAACGTTCTGGTGCTGCCGTTGCTGTTCGAGGACCAGGCGTTGGGTGTGATCGAGCTTGCCTCGGTCAACGAATTCACCACGGTGCACCGGGATCTGCTCG
>JAVXWL010000050.1:0-5059 GCA_032230565.1 Pseudonocardiales bacterium
CCGTCGCCCAAGAACTCAACCAGCGACCACGCATCATCCTCGGTGATCGCACACCCGAAGAGGCCATGAGAGGCTTACTCACCACCACCAACACCAGCTAGTTCGCGACCACCGATGGAAACCGCCCCCGATCCAGCGGCCGGTTGCGCCACTCAGTCATCTCCCCAGGCGACCTTGTCGGTGATCCGACTAACGGTGTCGCGACTGACTGTCGCGCCGTACACCTGGAGCGAAGTGCGCGGCGATCTCTCCGGTGGTCAGCCCCCGGGCAGACAGCGAGAGCACGATCTCATCGACCCCGTCGAGGCGGCGCTGCCGTTTGCGCACGATGGTCGGCGCGAAACTGCCGTCCCGGTCGCGGGGTACCTCGATGTCCACTGGCCCGATCTCGGTTAGCACCGTTATCTCCAGCCGGTGACAACGTCTCCGTGACGTGGTCGACGAGGACTCGGGGTCCGCCGAATCTCGTCGTGGACGCGATTACCTTGCGCCATCCATCACGGAAGCGGGAGGCGCGATGCGGGTGCAGCGAGTGGTTGTGGCGGAGTCCGGGGGTGAGTCCTGGACGGTGCTGGGTGAGGACCTGAGGCCTGTGGAGCCGGTCGAGCGGTTCTTGGCCTACTTGGCGTCGGTGGAGAAGTCACCGAACACGATCAAGGCGTATGCCCACGACCTGAAGGACTGGTGGGCCTATCTGGCCGGTCAGGGGATCGACTGGCAGTCGGTGACGTTGGAGGACGTGGCCGGGTTCGTGGCCTGGCTTCGGCTTCCGCCCGGGGCCCGCGACGGGCGGGTAGCCGTGCTGCCCAGCGTGGGACATCACTGCTCGGCGGCCAGTGTGAACCGCAAGCTGGCGGCGTTGACCTCGTTTTGTGAGTTCCAGGCCCGCCACGGGGTCGACCTTGGCGGGCTGCTGGTCAGGATGCAGCCGGCGGGGCGGCGCAGGTCGGCGACGTCGTACAAGCCGTTCCTGCGTCATGCCACGAAGAATCAGCCCGAGCGCCGGCGGGCGATCGCGCTGAAGACTTCACCGCCCCGGCCGCGGGTGCTGACCGTCGAACAGGTCCAGGCGATCCTGGATGCCTGCCAGCATCTGCGCGACCGGCTGTTGTTCGCCCTGCTGCTAGACACCGGGATGCGGATCGGTGAGGCGCTGGGCCTGCGCCATGAGGACATGGGCATCGCCGAGGGAGAGGTCAGGATCACTGCGCGGGACAACGACAACCGTGCCCGCGCCAAGGCGGGGCGCGGGCGGATCATTCCGGCTAGCCCGCAACTGATGCGCCTTTATGCCGACTACCTGCACCGCGAGTGCGGGGCACTGGACTCCGACTACGTCTTCGTCAACCTGTGGTCGGAGCTGCTGGGCCGGCCGTGGGCCTATCCGGCCGTCTATGACCTGGTGCTGCGGCTGCGCGAGCGCACCGGCGTCGACTTCGAACCCCACCAGTACCGGCACACCTACGCGACCTGGTTGCTGCGCCGAGGCGCCGGGATGGAGTCGGTGAAACAGCTGTTGGGCCACGCCTCGATCAGCACCACGATCGACACGTATGGGCATCTCACCGTCGAGGACGCCCGCAAGACGCTGGAGGCGGCGGGCTGGTTCACTGGGCGGGAGGTGCGGTGGTGACGCCCGTCGCGGCGCCAGCCGCCGGGGCGGGGTTGCTGGAGAAACTGCTGGCTACGGTGCGTCCGCAATTCCGCGTCGATGTGCTGGTTCCCTCGGCGGACGACCCGGTGCTGGGCGTGCCGGGGTGCGCGGTGGCCACCTGCGACTACCCGGTCGCCGATCACGGGATCTGCAACGGGCACCGGCTGCGCTGGCGCGAGCGCGGGATGCCGGCGCTGGCGGAGTTCCTGGCCGATCCAGGACCGCCGGTGCGCGGCCGGGCGGCGCTGAGCCACTGCGCGGTGCGGGGCTGTCGCTACAGGGCCGCCGGCCAGGGGCTGTGCCATCGACACCGCAAGCGGTGGGAGCGGGCGGGCAAGCCCGACCCGGCCAGGTGGGCTGCCACCGTGCCGACGGTCGAGGCTTCCGGGCGGATTGAGTGTCGGCTGCCGTTCTGCGGGCTGTGGATCGAGAACCCGCGTGCGGTGTTCTGCCGATCCCATACCTTGCGCTGGCAGCGCGCCGGACGCCCCGAGATCGAGGAGTTCATCGCCGAGTGCGCGCGCCTGGGCAACGCACACATCGACCTGCGTGGTCTTCCCGCACAGGTCAAGCTGGAGCTGCAGTACGCCCTGCAAATCCGCGGCGACACCATGACCAGCCGGATCTCCCCGCAGGTGATCAGTATCGCCGTCGGGTGGGTGGCCAGAGCTGGTATCACCTCGCTGCTGGAGTGCCCCGAACAGCCCTGCGGCTCGCACCAGCCCGCCGGCGGTCCGGGACGGGGCGGCGGCAAGTACGGACGCGCCCGAGCGTTTCTCAGCTTCGCCCGCGAGGCGGTCGAGACCCTGCGCGATGGTATCGGCTGGGACATCGAATACCGCAAAGACCGCTGGCGGCTGGCCAAGCTGCCCGGCCTGGTCCTCACCGCCGGGCAGACCCGCGACCATGCTCAACTGCGCTTCGACCGCATCACCCAGCCCTGGTTGCGAGAGCTGAGCAAGCGGTGGATCCGACTGCGTTTGATCAGCGGGCTCAACGTCGAGACCGTGGTCGGCCACCTGCAAGCGCTGACCCGGTTCAGCCAGTTCCTGGCCACGGCCACCGACACCATCGCTGTCGGCGAGATCGATCGTGCCCTGTTGGAACGCTTCCTGGGCTGGCTGGCCGCCCAGCCCAGCGGGCCGGTGACCAAGAGTCGTCACATTGGTGGAATCCAGCTGTTCTTCGAGGCCATCCGACGCCACCGCTGGGACCAGCGACTGCCCACCACCGCCGTGTTCTTCGCCGAGGACTACCCGAAACGGCCGCCGAGGATGACCCGTCACCTCACCGAAGACGTGATGAACCAGATCGAACAGCCGACCAACCTCGATCGCTGGCCCAGCCCGGAAGGCCGGCTGGTCACAATCATTTTGATTCACTGCGGGCTGCGGATCTCCGATGCCTGCACCCTGCCGTTTGACTGCCTGCTCCACGACGGTCACGGCGCGCCCTACCTGCGCTACCGCAACAACAAAATGCACCGTGAGGCCGCGGTGCCCATCGACGAGCAACTCGAACACGAGATCCGAGCCCAGCAAGACCACGTGCTGCGGCGCTGGCCCGACGGCAGTCCGCACCTATTCCCCCGGCCCACCTCCAACCCGCGAGGGGACAAACCCCTTGCCGCCAGCACCTACCGAGCGACGTTGCGCCGGTGGCTGCGCCGCTGCGACATCTGCGACTCCCACGGCCAGCCGGTGCAGCTGACTCCCCACCAGTGGCGGCACACCTTCGCCTGCCGGTTGATCAACCGTGACGTCCCCAGGAGATCGTCCGTGTCCTGCTCAACCACGACTCGCACGAGATGACCGCCCACTACGCGCGCATCACCGATCAGACTGTCCGCCGACGCTGGGAACAAGCCACCAAGGTCAACATCAACGGTGAACGCGTCAGTATCGCCCCCGAGGGGCCACTCGCGCAGGCCCAGTGGGCCAAGACCCGCTACGGCATGGCCACCCAGACCCTGCCCAACGGCTACTGGGCCTGCCGTTGCAGCGATCCTGCCCACACGCCAACGCCTGCTTGACCTGTCCGGTCTTCCTTACCGGACCGGAGTTCCTGCCCGAGCTACGTGAGCAACGCCGCCGCACGCTCACCTTGATCGATATCTCCAGCAACAAGGGCCCGGCCCGCGTGGTCGAGACGAACCAGCAGATCTTGACCAACCTGGACCGGATGATCAGCGAAGTGGAGAAGGACCAGCAGGAGGACGCCGCCGATGCGGGCTGACAACTCTCACCACGTGGTCGCCGCCGCCCACCGTCGGGCAGCGGCCACCCGCAAGCCCGCCGTCGCCGCCCTGCCCCGCATGGACAACGCCGGAGCCCCGATCAGCTTCGACTCCCTCGCCAAAGAAGCCCGGGTTTCCCGGTCCTGGCTCTACAACCAGCCCGACCGACGCGCCGAAATCGAACGCCTCCGTGCCCGCCCGCACCCATTCCCACCGGGCCGGCGGACCCCCGAGCGGCAACGCACCAGCGACGCCTCGCTGCTACGGCGCTTGGAGTCGGCGACTGAGCACATCCGGCGCCTGGAGCACGACAACAAACAACTCCGCCAGGCGCTCGCCCTGGCCCTCGGAGAGCGCAGAACCACCGAGCTTCAACGCCAAAACCGCGACACGCCGACAAAGAAATCCGCCGCGATCATCAGCCCCTGCTGACCGCCACGTCAAAGACACTGTCCTCACCAAATCCGGGCTGGTCACAACCCTGATCGTCTCGTCAGCACGAGATAAACACCGTCTTAGTCCGGGTGCCATCGCGCGAGTTGCCGCCGTTGCGGCCCATCGAATCGTGCTTGTCATAGCCCAAGTGCTCAGCCATTTCCGCTTCCAGCGCGGTCTCGAGCACCGACTTGGTCAGCCGCGTCAGCAGGCCACCCTGTCCGACTAGCTCCACCCCCTCGGCACGGGCCTGCTCCACAAGTTCTTGGGCAAGTTGCTGTTGATCGATCTGGGTTGCCATGGGCTCGATGATCTCGGTCACGACTGGTCCTTCCCGCCAAGCACCGCTCGGCGTGTCGGCCAGATACACCGTTATTCAGACAGTCCCCTGGGGTCGGTACGTTACTTCGCTAACGCGACACCTGGTGCGGCCTTCTTGTCGATGCTGATGAGGTAGGGAGCAACAAAGCCGTGGTAGTCCACTTTGCGCTGAGTGGGCAGATCCTTCCACCCGGAGCGGAGGCCCACCGGAGGCACCTGTGCTTGGTCAGGAGTCTTGGGAATCTAGCTACCGTGCGTTCAACGGTGCGTGGCCTGCACTGGCAGCCGCCCCTTGGATGGCTTCGACTGACCGCTGTTGACAGTGCCAAAAGCACGCTCACTTCCCGGTGCGGCGATTGGGCTTTAGGGGTTGCTGGTCGGTGTGGGACAGTCTTATGCTGCGCGTTGTAAAT
>JAVXWL010000075.1:0-20364 GCA_032230565.1 Pseudonocardiales bacterium
AGCTTTTAGACAGCGGAGTCACCACCGTGCGCGACCTCGGTGACCGAGGCGCCCTGACCATCCAGCTGCGCGAGGCCATCGCTGCTGACGAGATCCCCGGTCCACGCATCCTTGCCGCGACGGCCCCACTGACCCTGCCCAACGGACACTGCTGGTTCCTGGGCGGCCAGGTCGACAGCCCCGAGGAAATCCGCGCCCAGATCGAGCGCAACGCCGCCGCCGGCGCCGACCTGATCAAGGTCATGGTGTCCGGGGGGAGCATCACCCCTGGAGGCGCCCACATGTGGGAGTCGCAGTTCGACACCGACGACCTGAAGGTCGCCGTGCAGACGGCGCACCGGCTCGGGCTACCTGTCGCCGCGCACGCCCACGGGCTACGCAGCATCCGCTCCGCGATCGACGCCCGGGTGGACACCATCGAGCACTGCACCTGGCTCGATGGCGGAATGACGCCCGTTCACGACGAACGGACCTTAGCCGACCTGGTCGTCGCCGCCATCGCCGTTTGTACCGCCAACAGCAGCAACTGGCGTCTCATGGCCGGCCGCCTCGGCGAGCAACGCGCCAAGGACATCATCGGGCGGGTGCGCTGGATGCACGACCGAGGGGTACGCATGATCATCGGCACCGACGCCGGGCTCAGCCCCTTCACCGACACCGTCGCCGCCCTCGAAGGCCTCGCCGACTGGGGATTATCCACCAGCGAGATCATCGAAATCGCCACCACAAAGACCGCCGAAGCCATCGGGCTGCCCACCACCGGCCGGATCGCCCCCGGCTACAGTGCCGACATCATCGTCGCCTATGGCGACCCACTCGACGACCTCACACGCCTGCGAGACCTCCACCTGGTGACAACACGAGGTCGCGTGCACATTCCTGCAACCCGCGTTGCCCTACACAAGGACCCCAAGAGCTAGTGTCGCCACCGTCACCTAGCTCACGGCGGTGCTTCCACGCGGGCGGGCGGTGTCCCTGCTGGCAGGGACACCGCCCGAGAGTCTCGCCCGCCTACGCGGTAGCGGATCGACCACTGGCCCCGCTGAGCAGGCCACCCCCGACTATCACCGTTGCCAGAGCAAGCACCAGGTCCAGGAGGTTGTCCCCATTCATCCCTGCAGGGATGGACAGCAAAGACCAGTAGCCCAGAAAGCCCAGCACGGCGACTAGCAGTAAGGCGCCACCGATCGCGATATTCAACCCCTGATTACCGGGAGGGGTCAGCGCGAACGCTCCCATTAGCCAAAGCAGCCCTAGGATGAGGTACACGAGGTTGTGGAAGCCGTTCGTCTGGAAGAGTCCGAGAATCGAATGGTTCGTCATCTCGGTGAAGTTGGTAAAGCCCGTCAGGATAAACCCGAGGACCCCCAGGAGCAGCGCGACTATGCCGAGAAGCAGGGAATACTTCTGGTCGATCGTCCTAGGCCCCGGCTTGGTCTGATACTTGATCCCGAACTTCTCTTCCGGACTAAGAGTAGCCATAATCGTCCCCTTCCACTTAACACTGCTGTACCCGACGCCTACCGGCGCCGGCGTTACACAACGAACTTGAGACGTCCAGCTGGTCCAGACCAGCTGCGGCACCGACCGGCGATAGCTGCGCACGTATTGACGCCGTTTATTCGGGTCGGAGGTCTCAGCAAGACACGAGGTCACTTCCGCCCACCAGGCTGAGCCCTCCTCGCTGGGCAGCAGGCCTCCTACCCAATGCAGTGAGCTGAGGCCCATTGCGGGCTCCGGACGCGCGGAACCTAGACCAAGACGCGCAGTCGCCTGCCAATCTTTAAGGCCGATGCCACCGAGCGTTTCGGTGTCCCCGGCGACGGGTGCCTTACGACCGCTCATCCCGGGCCTGCCTGGGTACTGGGTGCGGCAGCGAAGCGAGGCGGCGCGAGCAGCCCGCTCAAGCCGCTGCGGTCACGACCGTTCTGCAGGGCGTGCACAGCGCGGGCACGTCCCTCCACCGTCAGTCGGTAATAGCGCCGCGGGGGCCGGCCCTGAGTATGAGCAGGCTCAGGATCCTCCCATCGGTCGCTGACCCATCCGGCGCCGCGGAGCCGTTGCAGAATCGGATAGATCGTGCCCGGCTCTAGTCCGCTGGCGCGCACGATCTCCAACCCGTACAGCTCGGCGTCGAGGCGATCGAGCAGTGCGCCCAACACCGCCAGAACACCTACCGTCATCCGCAAAGGCGCCATAGAGGCTTTTCTATATAGGTAGTGTTCGTCTGTCCAGTGACGGAGGGTAATGTCATCCGGACGAGTGAGCACAACAGACGGACAGCGAAGCACGTCGACTCGGCCTACTACTGCCCCGGCATCCTGGCTGCCAGCGCGCCGCCGCGGTATCAGGACATCCGTGGCCGGGAGGCCGGGCTGCTGTCGTCAGACGACGAGGGTGCGCTGGTCCGCGTGATCGCCGGAGAGGTGGCCGGGCGCCGAGATGCCAAGGCTCGTCCGGCCACCGCGTGCTTCGCTGTGCCTTGCGTTATATCGTGCGGAATATGAGCAGTGCGTTTCCGGCAGATATCCTGCACCTACAGGTGGCCGAGCACGGTGCCGATGCACGCGTCGTCACCGCGACCGGTGAGATAGACGCTCTGACCGCGCCGAAACTGGCCGACGTTCTGACCGCGCAGCTGGCCGTTGCCCGACTTGTAGTGGTGAACCTCGATGGTGTGCAGTTCATGGCATCTGCCGGGCTGCGCGTGCTGTTCGAGGTAGATGAACTCGCTACGAGACAAGACCGCTGCTTGAGATTGGTGTCCAACTCCCCGACCGTCACGCTGGTACTGGAGACCAGCGGACTGCGCGACCAGTTCACCGTCGCCGACACCGTGCCGGAGGCCCTAAAAAACGTACCGTGAACACCTGTGCGTCAGGACAGGGCCAGATGTAGCCGCACGATCGTGCCCGTCGGCGCGCTATGCACTTCGACGAGATCGCTGAACTGTCGGGCTAACCACAGCCCGTGCCCGCCAGCGAAGCGCTCTGGCGGCAGCTGCCCCGCTAAAGGGTCGCGCAGTCCACCGCCGGTGTCGCTGATCTCGCACACCAGCGCGTGCGGGCCGGTCCAGACCTGCAGCACAGACGATCCACCGCCGTGCTCGATCGCGTTGGTCGCGACCTCGTCGACCGCCTGCACGAATTTGGACACCGACCCCGGGGCTGCGCCGGACTCGGTCGCATAAGACGTCACAAACGCGCGCAATGTGGCCAGTTGATCAAGTTGACGGAACCTCAGCCACAAGGTCGGCGGCGGCAGCTCAGGCAACGGGGACCTGTTGCATTCGGCGTTGAACACTCCCGGGTCTGTATAGGTTGGGCTAGCCCGGGGGCTGCCATCGAGAACCATTTCGGGGTGGGTCCGGGCGACGTTGGCCATGACCTCGAGCTCGACGACGCGGGTGTCATAAGTGCACATGAAGGTCGCATTGGCCGTGGCGAGCGCCACGTTGACAAGCGACTCCTCCCGAAACCACTCTCTGCTGTCCTGGCCGGTGCGAGCAGTCCACAGCGGCTCTTGGATCATCCGCAGCCGGTGCCCGCCGGAGATCCCCACCTGCACGATGCGGTGCAGGGCTGCCAGCGCCCGCGCCGGGTTCGCGTACCACTCGCTGTTGTCGCAGAACGCCACATGCCGGGCCTGCTCCCCTAGCTCCGCCCGCAGCCAGCCAGTATTACGCTCCGTGGTCACGATGCGTACCGGGTCGCCGCACTCCAGTCCATCCCGAACTAGCGGAAGAGTGCCAGCCAAGAACTCATCCTTCGACCCGTATAGCAGCGCCTGATGCGCGAACGACACGTCGCCCTCGTTGGTGTTGACACTGCGCACCACGCTCACTGCCACACCCCTCTTGTTGAGACATCGACGATTCCCCGACTCCCGACTACCCAAAAATGCTGGCTAACACGATGCCACCAGCGAAAATTCTCGCTGACCGGACCGATGGATGCGCCCTCGCCGCAGATCATCAGGGCAGGTATAGATGTAGTCGTACGGTGGTGCCGGTCATATCGCTGCGCATCTCGACGAGGTCGCAGAACTGGCGGGCCAACCACAGCCCGCACCCGCCCGCACGGCCGGGCCGAGGGGGCAAGTGCCCGGCCAAAGGATCGTGCAGGCCGGCCCCAGTATCACTGACCTCGCACACCATCGAGCGCGGCCTCGTCCAGATCCGCACCACGCGCGTTCCATCGCCATGTTCGATCGCGTTCGTCGCGACCTCATCGAGTGCCTGCACAAACCGCTTAACGGACTGTGGGACCGCCCCTGCCCAGGTGGCGTAGGAGGTCATGAACGCGCGCAAGGGCGCCAGCTGACCCAGCCGGTCAAACGGCAGCCGCAGGGCCGTCGGGGGCGGTTCAAGTAAGGGTGACTTGTCGCATTCGGCGTTGAATACCGCCGGGTCGGTGTAGCTGGTGCTCGGTTGGGCGCCGCCGTCGACGACCAGCTCGGGATGTGTCCGAGCCACCTGGTCGACGACCTTGGAATCCACCACACGAGCGTCATAGGCGCACACGAACGAGGCATTGGCCGAGGCGAGCGCGACATTGACCAGCGACTCGTACCGAGCCCGCTCACTCCCCTCCTGCTCAATGCGCGCCATCCACAACGGCTCTCCGATCATCCGGAGCCGCTTCCCGTCCGCAGCCACCGACACAGCGCGGTACAGGGCCGCTAGCGCACGTACCGGGTGCCGGTACCACTGGCTGCAATCGCCGAACACCACCCGCCGGGCATCCGCGCCCAACGCCACGCGTAACCAACCCGCATTACGGACGGTAGTCACAACCCAAATCGGATCGCCGTGCTTCAGACCCGCCCGAACGAAGGGAACCGTGCCAGCCAGGAACTCCTCCTGTGACCGGTATAACAACCCCTGGTGTGTCAACGGCTCGCCACCCTGGCTGGTGTCGATACTGACCAACACACCCCGCCCTTCCTGTGCCCGACTGTCGCCACACCTGCCAACGGCGACACTAGGGCAGCCAGGGACGTCTCACCAGCAACCAGCTGGGACCGGAACCCTGCGTGGCGAACGTCCCGACCGGGTCGACCGTGCAGCGTAGCTAACCGCTCATGAAGATGAACTCCAGCTGAATATTGTCAGGATCACGGAACACCAGCGCCGAATATTTTATCACGTTAGCGATATCGGTCAGCCCCGAGTGGGGGACCGCCGAACTATCGAGCCATTCTGCCCAGGATTCCAAATCTGAGCGACTCGACACAGAAATGCTGATGTGATCGAGGCCGGTCCGAGCTTCGTCGAATGGCTGGCCGTCATTCCTTCTATTGCATTGAAGCCCTATGATGATTCCGCAGCTGAGGTCAGTAAGGAGCACAGCGTATCCGGTCTCTTCGTCGCCGTAATGCGGGAACTTAGCAGGGATGCGTTCAAGCCCCAGTACCCGCTGGTACCAGTCTGCGCTAGCCTCTACATTGGTTACTGTAACACCGAAGTGGTGGAATCCGGCCATGGGTGGTCGTTGCTTCGCCGTCTGTTTCATCTCAATCTCCTTGGTATGATTCAGTCGAGCCGGGATCCCCCACGCGCAGCGGGGCTTTGTGGTAACAGCCCTCATGGGCCAGGATCGGTCGGGTGTCGCCGGCTAGCTCCGGATACTTAGCCTCCAACTGCTGCCGGCGGTCCCACTGCCGCTGCACCTGGCTGACGTATTCCCGGTCGCCGTGGTAAACCCCGCGCCACGTCTGCGGCATGTGGTCGCGAGACAGGCCTGCGTCGGCCTGGCCGCCCAGGCTGAACCCCGCGGGCACCTTGTGCATTTCGTCCGCACACCCTGGGCATTCCGGGGCCGGGGTGTCCAGTCCCACCAGCCGCTCGAAACGCAGCCCGCAGCCGCACCTGTAGACATAGATTGGCATATTCTCCTCCTCCGCTGCTCCTTCATCGTCGTGGGCGGATGAGGTTGATACAGCCGACCACGGATCGCCTCCCTCGGACAGGTCCACCTCGGTCACGTGTAGGAACCCGTCGGAGCCGTACGCAACTGGTGAATCTGGTTCGCGTCATGCCCGAATACCATCATTGCGCTCGTCTTCTCCTGGATATCCCGCAGCTTCTCTACCGAAGAGTAGAACTGCTCCAAGTTGTTGATCAACACACCCGGGAATACCGGCGGCCCATAACTGGCGCCCATGAATACCGCGTCGGAGGTGAAGATTATGGTGCCGCTGTCAACCAGGTCAACTTGCATGGACATGCATCCGGGGGTGTGCCCCGGGGTCTGGATCAGGGTGACGCCAGGCAGGACTTCAGTGTCCCCGGCGATGGTCTCCAACGACAAGTTCTCGTAGTCAGCCTTGAGGTGGCCGCCACTGAATGGGCCCTCAAAGCCGAACGCGAACTTCTTTTCCACGTCACTGCATATCAGCCGGGCGTTCGTGTTATTGAACAGCTTGGCGTTTCCAGCGTGGTCAATGTGCAGGTGCGACAGCACCACGTAGTCGATCTCGTCGAGGCCGACACCCATGGCATTGAGTCGTGAGTCGAGGTACTCATTCTCGTTGACCATGTCATAGGGGAAGAAGTCCTGCAGCCCGGTCGGCGCCCAGCGCTGCTCCCAATCCCGCGGACAGCTGGTATCCCAAAGCAACTTACCCTCGGGAGTCTCGACGAGCACGGCGTGCGTGGGCACTTCCGACCACACCACCGAAGCGTGTTTGTGATGCACGCCATGAAGGGTCACGCCGGGCTTGAGCAGCAGCCAGGTTAGGTCGGCATGCATCGCCCCACACGGGATGATGCTCACTTTGGTCGCCGTCTGATTCATGTCGATCTCCTTCGTGGAGTTCACCTGCGAACCGAGCACCTGTTCACGAACTGCTCGAATGCGATGTCAATGTCTGTTCGTCATGAACTTTCACTTCTGCGGCCGGGCCGGTGTTGTCGTTTGCGAGTAGACAATGACCGATCGGCAACCGCCGCGGCAGAGTGGTGACCACTCAGTTCCGCGTTCGGGCAGTGACCGTAGCTGGGGCGGTCAGGAGGTTTCGAGGGTCCGAGCGAGGCCGTTGCGGCCCGCCACGCCCAGCTTCTCGTAGGCGGCGTGGAGGTTGTTCTCCACTGTCCGGTGAGACAAGCGCAGCCGTGCGGCGATCTCCTTGTTAGCAAGACCGGCGGCCGCGAGGCGGGCGATCTCCAGCTGCCGGGGAGTGAGCGCGGTCCGAGCCACGACGGCCGTGGTCAGTGCAGGCGTGCGGGCACCCTCGCAGCGAGCGGCCAGCACGCTCGCGCGTCGCTCTGCGCCAGCTGCTTGGCGCAACCGCCCCTTCCGACGCCAGGCCACGGCTGCGTCGGCGGACGCCTCAGCCGCAAGAAGAACCGCGCCACATGCATCGAAACTGGCCGAGCTCTTCTCCAGCCCGGCAGCGTCCTGTGCGACCAACGCCGTGGCATGGGCCGCGCGAGCCGGCGCCAGCGGGCCCTCGACGACCTCGGCCAGCTCCCGCAATCGAGGAAGTGCCGCGTCGGCCCGACCTAGCCGAGCCAGATCGTGCACGGCGATCGACTCCAGGGCATAGGCGCCACACTGCTGAGCCATGGTCGCCGCCTCACCCAGATATTGATAGCCCTGGGCCACGTCACCTGCCGCGACTTCGATCCACGCGCGGGCGCGGGGCACCTCCGGCCCGCAAATCTCCAGCGGTGGTACCCGCAGCGCATCCAGCTCCGCGAGCACGGCGCGGGCAGCTTGCACGTCACCCAACAACGCCAAGGCGTGCGCGCGGATCATCAGGGCATTGCGCACCCACATCGGCCAGCTCATCTCGCGGAAGGCCCCAACGGCTTCGCCGGTGAGTCGCGCCGCAGTCGCCACCCGGCCTTCGGTCAGCGCAACCCAGCCACGCAAACACGCAAAGAACGACCGCGCCTCTACCGAGCCCTCCTCGACCGCCTTGTCGTACTCGAGTTCAGCGAGCGCACCAGACTCGGCCAATCGCCCCGCGTAGCGCAGCGCGGCACACCGGATGACCTGGTGCAGATACGGTCCGAACGGCAGGGGAGGCCCCGTGAGTTGCAGATGGGCCGCCAGACCACGCTCGACCGCGGCGATCGCACCGGCGGCTTGCCCGGCCACGCCCATCGAGGTGCCCACGGCAAAGCAAGTCGACACCAGCGCTCTACCAGACACTCGGTCCAGCAGCGGCGCCGCCAGCGCGATCGCTGCGCTGTGGCGTCCCGAACGGCCCAAGATCCGCGCTCGCTCGGCGGTGATCTGATCACGGCAGTCGGCGTTCTCAATTGCGGTTTCCGCCTCCTCGGCTACCTGCAAGGCGGCATCGGTCTGCTTGAGCGCCATATCCAGAACCCCGATCCGGGTGGTGGCCAGCAGTGCCCGGTGGACGTCGGTGGTAGCTGCCGTTACGAGCGTCCCAAGCTGTTGCTCAGCCTCCTCGGCCCGGCCCTGCAACCAGCAAAGCTGAGCCAGAAGCAGGTTGGCCTCGAAGCCGGCCCCCGCCCCGACTGCCGCGCGCGCCAACCGCTCCGCGAGCCGGAAGTCGTATCGTTGCCGGGCGGTGGTGGCCGCTGCATACATGAGGTCAGGCTGGACCGAGCCACCACCTGCAAGGCTCCAGACGGCCAGCCGAAGCGTGTCCCCACGCCGACGCGCGCCCACCCTTGCCAGGGCTTTGGCTAACGATCGGGCCGACGCCCGGGACCGCAGCGGGGACAGGCGCGCCCTCAGTACCTCCCCATACAGGGGGTGCGCCAGCCGCGCGTTGAGGCGCCGGCCATCCTGCTCGATGCGCACCAAACCCCGACGCTCGAGGGCGTCGAGGTCGACCTGGTTCTGCACAGCCTGGAGAAGCTCTACTTCGAGGGGCTCACCGAAGGCCAGCACCTCGAGCGTGTGCCGCCCACGCTTGTCGAGCCCGCTCAGCCGAGCCCCGATGATCTCCACGAGGCGGGATGAGGCTGGCAGGCTGCCGCCCAGCCGCCAGATCCCTTCCTCATGGCGAAGCACACCCGATTCCAGCGCGCCGAGGACGACCTCCCTGAGGAACAAGACGTTGCCCTGCGTGCGCCTGTGCAGCAGGTGCACCGTTGCTCCGTCCACCGGCCCCTGGAGCGCCGCGCTGAGCAGCTCCTCAACTTCGTGGGCCGCGAACGGATGCAACTCGATTCGCTCAGCCAGCTCGTCCTTCCACAGGGCAACAACCGCATCGGGCGCTTGTTGCTCGGAGCGGAGCGTGGCAAGGACGAAAGCCCGCTTCGTGGTTGCCAGTAGCTGGGTGAGGGCGGCCGAGGCCTGATCGAGCAAGTGAGCATCATCGACGAGGACTGCCACCGGCTTGCCGTGACCGCGCTCGACGATCGCATCGGCGATCGTGCGCAGCACCTCCTGCAGGTTCGTGCTCGGGGCCAGGTCGGGCACGAGGGACGCATAGGCTCCGAATGGAAACCCAGCCGCGCCTTGCGTGGCCGAGACTCTCAGTGGCACGAAGCCCCGGGCCGCAGCCAGATCAAGACATTCGGCCGCCAGCCGGGTCTTCCCTACGCCTGCCGCCCCGGCTAGGACGATCGCACCGCGATCCGCACGCAGCAGCGTGCTCGCTCGCTTCAGCTCGGCCCCTCGCCCAACGAGTGGCCAAGTCAGCTCCCGCGAGCCGGAACTCACTCCTGGATCGTCGCGGACAGTGGACGCAAAGTCGAGCTGGTGCACGGCCGGCGTCCGGGCCGAAAACCGTGTTGCTCGAGTTTGTCCCGAAGCTGCGCCAGGGCTCGCGCCCGGGTGCGTCCGATCCCGCCCGGCGGGATTTCGCAGCTGCGAGCGACCTCGGCGTAGGGGCGGGGATGGTCGGTGAACAGTGCCCGCAACAGGGTCTGCGGGCGGGGCGACAACTCGCTGACGAGGTTCCACAGTCGCCGGGTGATGTCGGCGTTGATGACGCACTGCTCGGGGCCAACGAGGGGATCAGCCACCTCTTCCAGCGCCGCCTCACAAAAACTCTGGGTGCGTTGAGCATGGCGCAGGATGCTTAGGCATTCGCGGCGTGCGGTGGTGGCCAGCCACCCTCCCAGCTGTTCCGGGTAACGTATCTGATGGGCGTGTTCGGCTAGCCGCAACCAGGTCATCTGCACCGCATCGAGTACGTCCGCTTCCTGCATCGAAATGAGCGCACCGTTGCGAACACGCGCTTGCCATATCGGTGGATGATTTCGTCCCAGGCCGCCTTATCCCCGTCTCCGACTCGGAGCAGCAGATTCGCGACGCTCGGTGTGGCGCCAGTGGCGGCGTAGCCAGTGTGAGTGATTGTCGGTGAAAGGATCATGGCCACCCGTCCAATTTGTGACCCCTTCCGTTGCGACTATTGGGATTGTCTGCGGCCGTCACGTCGCCGGCTGTCAGGTACATGACATCGCGCTGTCAGCTCGCAGACAGCTGGGCGGCCTGTGCGAGCGGGGGACGGCGTCCCGGCCGGCACGAGCAAGAGCAAACGTCCTGGTCCTCGTCGCCAGCTGTCCTCCAGCGTTGATGGCGGCAGGAAGGTTGACATCGGCTAGCCAACGAGTACGCCGCTGATCCTTCGGGTATAGAGCAAGTGCAGACGAACAACTCGTCAAGGCACAGGGTCGGTGTCACGGAGGGGCAATTCAATGAGCGATGTCGACAAGGACACCGCGGAGCCGCTCATGGAGCAGTCCAAGGAGGCGCTCGGCGACGTGCCCGGCGACGAAGACGTGGCGAAGCTGGCGAATCCTCCGCCGGGGAGAGGTGATTGGATTGGCAGCCACACGGACAACGACATGGCCTCCAAGGGAGACGGCGACTGAAGGTGGATTATGGTCGGTGGCCGCCCCATCACTCCGATAGGATCTGGTTGGCCGGCACTCGATTGCGGTCCGGTGCTTCCCCGCGGAGCTCTCGTTTGAGGACTTTCTCGGTGGGAGTCACGGGCAGGGTTTCGACGAACTCAACGGTGCGGGGCGCCTTATAGCCGGCGATGAGGGTTTTGGCGTGGGCCCGGATCTCCTCGCTTACCTGCACGCCCGGCTTGCACACGACCACGGCGTGCACCCGCTCGCCCCACTGCTCGTCGGGCACTCCGACCACAGCACAGTTCGCCACCGCGGGATGGGTGGTGACGGCGTTTTCCACCTCGGCGGAATAGACGTTCCCCCCACCGTGATGATCATGCCCTTGATCCGCCCGGCATCGTCAGCGTGTCGCTACTAAATAGCACGGTCGCGGGCTTCGTACTTGCGTGAGCAGCGGCTGGCGTTACCATGATGCCCCCCCCCCGATATGCGCAGCCAATCGGCGTAATGACCAGAACGGCACCGACCACAATGGCCATAAATCGTCGCCACGCTATGAGAGAATGACTACTCCAAGAGAGCTGCATGGGTCTTCCTTCGCGGTATGTCCGGTGTTGGATGGCCGTTGTTTCAATACATCGCAACAGGTAGTGCTGCCAGGCCGTTCATGATCACACCTTGGCGCCAGGTGAGTTGCTGCGCGGGCACCGCAAGCCGCAGCCGGGGAAACCGGGCGAGCAGGGTCCCCAGCGCGATACGGCCTTCCAGCCGGGCTAGCGGTGCGCCAAGGCAGTGGTGGATACCGTGGCCGAAGGCCAGGTGCGGGTTGTCGGTACGGGTGATGTCCAGCTCGTCGGGCTGCGCGGCACACGCCGGGTCGCGGTTTGCGGCGAGCAGCCCGGCGACCACAATTTCACCGGCCGGGACGGTGACCCCACCGATGTCCACCGGTTCGGCGGTCCAGCGGAAGGGTGCCGCTTGCAGCGGCCCGTCGAAACGCAGCATCTCCTCGATCGCGTGCGGTAATCGGTGGGGCTGGGCACGGAGCAGCGCCAGCTGATCGGGATGGATAAGCAGTGTGTGTAACCCATTGCCGATCAGGTTTACCGTGGTCTCGTGACCTGCGACGAGCAGCAGGAGCACCATCGAGATGAGCTCGTCTTCGGAGAGTCGGTCCTGGCCGTCGTGGGCGGCCACCAGTGCGGAGATCAGGTCGTCGGCGCCGTCGGTGCGCTTGGCTTCAACCAGTTGCCGCAAATAGCTCACCATCGCGGTGACCGCAGCGACCAGCGCATCCGGGCCAGCCAGCACCCCGGTTACGAAGGTGGTCGACCAGTCGTGGAATTCCGCACGACGATCCATCGGCACGCCAAGCAGCTCACAGATCACAGTGATCGGCAAGGGCAGCGCAAACGCGGCGATCAGGTCAACCTGCGCCGCGTCGACCATCCCGTCGAGCAGCTCGTCGGTGACCTGCTGGATGCGCGGCGCGAGCTGCTCGACGCGGCGGCGGGTGAACGCGGTGGTGACCAGCCGGCGCAGCCGGGTGTGGTCCGGCGGGTTGCGGTTGAGCATGTGACTAGCCAACGCTGCGAACACCTCCGGCGGCAGCAGATCACGGCCCGAGTTGGCCAGTGCCAGGTCGCTTTTGACCAGCCGGGGATCGTGCAGCGCCTGACGCACCTCGTTGTAGCCGGTGATCAGCCAAGCCAACTCACCGGTCGGCAACGTGATGCGGTGTATCGGTCCAAGCGCCGCGAGCTGGGCGTACCTGGCGTGGCGCCCCGACCCGTCGGTGATATCGAAGGCGGTCACCACCGGGGTCTCTGTCATGTCCGTCATCATGGGAATCAGCACAACAAAAAACCAGAACGTCCCAACACCATCCGAACGAGCGAAAATTTCCCGGGTTTTCGGACGCCGCCGACCGATTTGCGGCCTAGCGCGGCGTCGGAGACTGCCCAGGCCCTAGCACTTCCACGGCAGCTTCGACAGACTCCGGGTACAGGCGACGACGGCGCTTGGCGTAGGTGGGAATCCAGAAGGCCTCGGCCAGGAGGCGCACCAGCCGCGGCAGCATCTGGCGCACCGGCGCCCACTCTTGGGAGGTAGCTTCGCTAGACACCCACCCCAGCACGATCGGCATGTACCGGCGGGGGATCGACGCGAGCGCCCGTTCGCCGAAAGCGTCCCACTCCTCGGCGCTGATGTGTGCGCTGCTCAGCGGCAGAATCAGCCGTTCCTCTTCGTCGAGGTGAGCGTTGATCGCCCACTGTAGCTCGGCGAGGACGGTCGCGCGCATCGGCAGTGGTCGCGAGGTGTCCCCGGCCGTGGCGATCAGCGGGTCGAGCTGCGTGTGTTGGGCCTCTAGCCGGTCCAACTCGGGCGTGGCCGCTGGCGCTCGCTTCCGCAGGGTGGGCCACAACCAGCGATCTTCCTCGGCGTGGTGATCGTGCAGCACGCTCAACGTGACCGCGATGTGCTCCTCGATCAGCGCCTGGTGTCCGACGTCCCGGGGGTGGCAGGCGGCTTCAGCGAGCCGATCATATTCCCGGCGCATGCACTTGTGGGCGAGTAGGAAACCGGTGAAATCGATCTCAGTCATGGTGGGACTCTTCCTTCGGTGCTAGATCTCGCACACGTTCTGTGGCTGGTTCCGCAAATACTGCGGGCGCCGGCGCACGAGATCTATCCCGTCTAGGGGGATACCGTCGCTGCTGACGGGTAGAGTTGTAGTAAGGAAAAATGGGAGATCCGCCCATGCACAGCACCGCAGCGACCCGTACCCAGGAGCTGGTGCTGGGGCTGTCACAGACGCGCCGCCGCGACACGCTCGCCTTGCGCCAGGAGTTAATCGCGCTGCTGCGCCGGGCGGTGCCATTCGACGCCTGGTGTTGGGCGTTTGCCGATCCGGCGCGACCGCACTGGTGGACACTTCACCACCGAGGAAGCCGAATTCCTGCTCCGGCTAGCTGTGCTCATGGCCAAAGCCCTCCGGACGGCGCTGACCTGCGTCAGCTCACCGACCACTACTGACGTGCCGCCCGGCCCCGGCACCCTGATCCTCGACGTCCACAACGCGATTCAAGCCACCACCCCCGAGGATGACCAGTGGCTGGCCCTGCTCCGTTCTCACGCCATCCCCGCCGAGGCGCTCTTCCCCGCCCCAATGCCCGTCCTTTCGGTGGCGGTCCGGCTGCGTTCTCTGCCGGCATCCTCCGGCGCAAGCCCCACCGCCGCGCAGGGTGCCGCCAGAGTGCGGACCCGAACCCCGGCCGGTCACTGGCTGACCATCAAGCCGCCCACCTCACCGGAATGACTGTCCCGTCGGGCACCGTCGCGGTCACCATTCAGCGCGCCACGCCCACCGATGTCGCCGCGCTCGTCTTCCACGCCCACGGACTCACTGCCCGCGAACGCCAGCTCGCTCGGCTCCTGCTCGACGGCCTGCCCAACACCGAGATCGCCCAACAGCTGTACATCTCGACCTACACTGTCCGAGACCATGTCAAAGCGGTACTTGACAAACTCGGCGTACACAGCAAACGCGGATCGCCAGCATTCTCAGCCAGCGCCTGTAGACGTCGGACCGGCTGCTCGCCGGAGTTTCGCCGCAGCTTGGCCGCGTTTCGACGATGTTTCGGCCTAGATTTCCTTCCTGTGAGGAGCTTGTGCACGGACGAGTGAGCAAACAATTGACTTGCCCACGTTGCGGAGACGTCGTTGCCGACGCGGTTTACCAGCGGTGGACGGGCCGTCTCACCATCACCTCGATCGAGGGCCACCAAATAACGCCCAGCGGCTGGGCCGTTGCGCTCCGCCTCGTTCAGCAGGACATGGCCTCGGCCTCGGTTGAAGATCTTGAGGAGGCGCAGGTCCGACTACACTTCGTCAGGCGCAACATCGGCGAGATAATCTACGACATTCGTTGCAGGCGCGGGCACTCAACGCTGCGGACGGGACCGCAGATCACCCGAGCCCTGCGGCGAACTCGTGGACGTTGGGTCACTTGTTAGTCCGGTGGCGAGCTAACGCCTAGGGTTATTCCGGAGGCAACCGCTACCGCAGACGCCTTAGCATTGTCGGGCGAGCCAGGCGCGGAGTGATCACAGACGTTGCAGGCTCGGTGAGAGACCGTGGCGCCGGGCTGTGTCGATGTCTTATCGGATGACCGCGGCACATTCAGGGATCAGCCACTACCATATCTGAGGTGATATGGCCGGCGACGAACCCGGGACCGAGTACCCGAGCACGGGTCGCTTCCTGTTGAGTTTTCGCTTAGGTGGCACCGAGCCGCCCCGCGGCACTATCACTCTCGCTGAAGGAACCGGGGCGCAGCCCTTCCATGGTTGGAATCGATCTGATGGGGTGCGATCAACAGGCTACGCGGATGGGAAGAGACCGAACCAGCCGCGCGCCTACTCCCAGAATCGCCTGACACTGACCTTTGTCAATAATCCGCGTCGCCGCGAAGGCAGTCGGGCTTTTACGGATATGCGATGTGCGGGCCTAGCGGCTTGTTTCGGTGGTCAACTCGGTCGCGTCACCAGCGAGCGCAGCGAGAACCAGGGATCGCGGCGGCATCGAAGGCCGATCCCTTGCGGTTTCCGCGTGCAGCTCGCGGGCGCGGTCCAGCAGCTCCGGGTCCCCGGCAAGCCGATCGACCGGGTCGAGCGCGTTGATCCGGCGCGCCACGGCGCGCAGCAGGGCGGGATCTCGGGCCGCGGCCGGGTAAACAATGAAGCGCAGGAACAACGGGAGGCTGACGGCGGGGTCGGTGATGTCGATCGGTTCGCCGGACCACCACCGGGCGCGGTCCCGGTCCTCGGCACTGACTGCGCGAAACCGCGCCGACGCGTCCGCGCCGATTTCGGATTCGAAGCAGTTGACCAGGTCTATGTCGTCGGTGGCGTGGTCAGCAAGGTCGGCCAGGCGGACAGCCTGCCAGAGCGACAAGGACGCCCCGAATGCGAACGTCGGGTTGGTGTGGCAACGCGCGTCCCCGATCGATATCAGCCCGGTCAGCAGCGGCCCGACGTCGTCCACGACATCGAGTAGCTGATTTCGCAGTTGCCCCATCGGCAGTACAGCGCTCACCGGGTCCGACGGCTCCAGCCAGGCCGCCAGCCCCGGCAGCCGGACAGCGATCCGGTGGAACGCGGCTGGGTCGCGAAGCTCTCGGAAACCGCGATCCCAGGGCGAGACCATAATGCACAGGCAGAACGTGCGATTGTCGCCGATAAAGGTCGCGAAGGCTAGGTAGCCGAGATCGCCGCGGGGTCCGCCAAGCAATGATGCGTACGGCGGCATCGGCTCGCCGTCGCGGACCCGATAGTGCCGACTGTAGTAGAGCAGGCCACACTCGGAACTGACCGTTGGCAGCGGCCGGGCGCTGGCCGCGGACAACCACTCCGACGTGCGGGAGCGCCGTCCGGCCGCGTCCACGACAAGATCTGCGGTCAGCGACTCCCCGCTCGCCAGCTTCACTCCCACGACATGCGCGGCGTGGCCGTGAGGACGCAGGCGCAGCCCGGTCACCTCGGTCCTGCGGTGGGTAACCCGCGGCTGCGCTGCGACCGCGGTGTGCAGTGCAGCATCGAAGACAGGGCGCCGGCACGCCACGGTAGCCAAGTCCTCGTCGCCCGCTTCCCTTGCGGCATTGCACAGGAAGCTGTCTTGTTTCACCTCGGTGGCGCCCATCTCACGTACGGCGGAGTACACGTCCGCGAAGCGGTCGCGGAGCACGGCACGAGCCAGGCCAAGGAAGTTGTGCGGCTGCCGAAACTGAGCGATGCCGCGCCGTTGCCACCGCTGAAACATCTCGTCCGCGGACCACCCATCGAACGACTGCATGTCACCACGGTCAAGTACGACCACCTCATGGGCACCGCGGGCGAAGGCTAGCGCGGCGGCACACCCCGCAACACCCGCGCCGAGCACGATGACGCGCACCGGCACAGTATCCCGCAAGTCAAAGGTCGTGACTATCCGGTCTGTCAGGGATTGCGTATCAGGGACCTGAACTTCAAACCCAGCCAGGGCTTGCGGCCCCAGGCTATGAGCTGACCCTTGGCGATCGCATTCCGCTGGCTCTGGCGCTGCCAGAACACCATGAAGAACGCTGCAGGATCGGCCAAGATATGGCAGTCGGCCCGCCGGGCAGACGGCTCTTCGACCCTGAGCGACCCATCCTCGAAGACGAAATTGATTCGACCGTCTCCCCGAAGATGCACCTGGTAGGTGGCCTGGAGGCCAGCCGCCTCCTCAGCGTTGACAAACGTCCCAGGCTCGCACGTTTGGATCACCGGGATGAAGAACTGCTGCACCACCATGGCCGCATGGGCTGGATTGATCCGCCACGTGCGCCCGGCAGCCTTCGCAATGTCATAACCGTGCATGATCGTTTCGTTCAGCAGGTTGCAGGTGAGGGCCGACAAGGGCAACGTGGTGCCTTCGACCGTCCACGGACGCTGCTCATCGGGTGAGTGCCCCGCACACTCGGCGAAGTACTCCTGCGCCCGCTCCTCAATGCGGTCAGCCAGCACAGCCAGATCGCGCTCGGCATCGGACTTCAACGCGCGGGCGTTCATGTCGGCGTTGTCCCGCATATCCGGGATCATCGAGTCGCCAGCCACCTCAGCAATGCCGGGCACTACTGCCTTATATCGGGAGAGGTCTTGCCGTGCCATCCCAAGCACCAGCATCCAGTTCTGCGAGAGATGCATGGCGACCTCGGCGATGTTCCACTGGCCTACCGCGCGAACTCCCGGATCAGTGATGGACCGCATCAGGGTCGTCGTCCGACGAACCTCATCGCGGAGTGCGTCCTGGCTCTGCTGCCACTGGGCTGCCGATACGCTCGCGACCATGTCAACCCCTATATATGCCGGTCAGCGCGGGTTGGCGTAGCAATGACTGTAGCCTCGCATCGGGCGATACGTACCGCTGGCGGTACCACAACGCCAGCATCCCGCCTGGTCGATCATCTCAGGCCGCCCTCGCAAGCGGCCGGTCCGCTCATCTCGTGCCCACCACCGCGGACCGTAATCTTCGGTCTGCTTCACATGAGTGTTGTCGCGTGGGAGAGCCGTGGCAATCCAGCTGGTTTCAGCTCAGTCGACGCCTATTGGTTGGCTGACCCGGCGAGCGAGAGAGCTGATATTTTAATACCCGAGGCACTGGATCCTCGACGCCCGGACGGCGATTCCCGAGCCGAGTTCCACGGCGTGCTTGCTCGTCGATGGGCCGCCGGTCTAATCGCAGCCTGCTCCCGGCTCCTCCGTAATGTTCGAAATGGCGCCGATAAGCCGCTTCGTACGGGTCTCCGGTTGCATCCACGACGGCAGATCCAGTACTGCCATAATCTCGTCGGCGAGCACCTCGCCGATTATTCCCGGCCATAACCGCTTGGCCTTCGCGGCGGCGGCTACGGCCATCCGCTGCGGAGCGTACTGGTCGACTTTCTGCGAGACTGCGATCTGTATGTCAAGCATCGGAAACCTCCGCGGCGGCGCTGAGCCGCCTTCTCGGCACCTGAATCATTGGTCTTGAACGGTAGTGAGGCGCGCGGCATAGCGGCGTCCGCCGAATTACTCAGCCCGCATACTCAACTGCAAGCCGCGATCTGGCTCTGGTTCAACAGGCCGAGCTTGGTGAGGAAGTGCGGCGGGGGTGCTACGCGGTGCGCTCGGAGAGGCGGAGCCGGGCGGCAATCTCCCAGTTGGTTCACCCCTGCACCGCCGCCATAGCCCAGGGACAGTGCGCACGCAATGCTCGGAGGTACCGAGAACGGCATGGTCGTGGCTATGCCCGTCGATCACTAGCCCGCCGTTTCGCAAGACTCGGCACGGCCAATGGGTATGTAGCGCCTCCGACCCGATCACAGGGTCGAAGGCGCTACAGTACGTCTGGCGATCAGTCCGGCAGGCCCAGTGCGGTCTCCTTGCTCACCTCGAAGTACTCGTTCTGGCTGAACTGGCCGACTGCCGAGTCGACGAGATCCCGCACCTCCTCCACGGTCTCCGCCTCCCAAAGGCAGACGGCTTTGGTGTCATTGGGATTCGAGAACGTGCTGTGCAGGACGATGCCAGCCGGGAACTCGCGCGCTGGAGGGGTGGCCGCCCGCACGGCCTGCCGGAACTTTTCCGGATCCGTGATCTGATGAATAGCGGTGACGTACACGTCTGGTTACCTCCTCAAAACAAATGGTGACGGTGGCTGCGCCGAGCCGCTTTGCGGTTGCATGCCGATAATTGTGCACAGACGATCGGTGTAGCGGCGTCCGCTAAATTGCTCAACCCGCATACTCAGCTGCGGCTGATGATCCAGACCTCGTGGCCGGTAATGGTGTGGCGACAGGGTCACCAGGGGATGAGGGGCATGCTCATCTGGTGCATCGCGGCGCCGCCTGTCATCAGCCCTGGCACCCGCTCGGGAACGGTGGCCACGGCAAGACCGAGCACCAGCAGCGCGAAGCTCACGAACGTGGCAGCGGCTCGGCGCCAGGGCAGCAGCTTCTCAGCGGCGATGAAGACGGCGATCAGTGCCATCCATGGGATGCTCATAACACCGAGGGCGAACAGCGCGGTCATCAGTGCCCAGCAGCAGCCGATGCACCAGATGCCGTGGCGGGCACCCATCCAAACCGCGCCCAGCGCGCCAGGACGCCAGTGCTCGAGCAGGAAGCTGAACGGACCACGGCAGTGCCGCAGGCACACATCTTTGAGCGGCGTGAGCTGGTAGGCGGCCGCCGCGATGATCACCCCGCCCGCTACGAGCGGTCCGCTCCGGCTCCAGCTCAAGGCGTCGATCTCAAGGGCGTGTCCAGCCTTGAGGATGGCGAAGCCGATGAGCCCAACGACAGTCCACGCTGCCAGGTAGCCGACCAGGAGCAAAGCCGGTCCCATCCTCACAGCGTTGTTCCCGCGTTCGCGCCGCGCGGCCTGCAGCCGCTGGTACACGAGCACCGTTGGCCACACCGACGGCAGCATCATCGCTGCCATCATCAGTGTCCACATGCCGGTGAACAATCCGAACGGGCCCGGATCAGCACCCGGACCCCCGTGTTCGCCTCCCATCCGCTGCATCACCACAGCCCAGCAGACGGCGAGGGCCAGCAGCGGTCCGATCGTCAACAGGGGGCCGGGCCTGACTGGGACGCCGGCCCTCGTCATTCAGCCCGTCCAGGCAAAGGGCGCGGAAAACCCCGAAGTTCCTGCTTGGGACCATTCCAGTCCGAGGACTCCGACGCGTGAGCGGCCCTTCGCCACGGTTAGCTCACTGTTGGCCGGGTGAAAGACATCAACCAGCCGGGCGGGGCGGCCGGTGTCCACGCCAAACGGCACGACGTCATCGACCTCGACTTCGAGTGCGTCACCGGCGCTCAGCTTGTGGTTCCCGTTGCTCTGGGTGATATCGATGCGCATCCGTTCCACGCCGAGCATCTCGCCCACCAGTGGGGCGAGTGCCTCCATCGGTCCCCCCATCTCGCCGCCGAACACCGCGCCCAGTTTCTGGAGCTGCTCGTCGGAGGCCCTCTCGTCCACCACGAGCGCGAGCTTCCAGTTGCCGTCGGT
>JAVXWL010000065.1:0-39363 GCA_032230565.1 Pseudonocardiales bacterium
GGCCCAGTTCGGGGTCTCGCGCCAAACCCTGCATACCTGGTTGACCCGCTACGCCCAGCACGGCCTGGCCGGGTTACTGGACCGCACCCATCGACCGCCTTCGTGCCCACACCAAGCGAGCGCCGAGGTCGAGTCCAGGGTGTGTGAGCTGCGCCGGGAACATCCTCGGTGGGGGCCCCGGCGGATCGCGCACGAGCTGGCCGCCGGCATCGCGGACAGCAGCGCGCTGCCGGGGAAGTCGACGGTGCATCGCATTCTGCGTCGCCACGGGTTGATCGAGCCGGGCCGGCGGCGAGGAAAACACCGCACCTACCGGCGCTGGGAACGTCAAGCGCCGATGGCGCTGTGGCAACTCGACATCGTCGGCGGGGTCTTTCTTACTGATGGCACCGAGTGCAAGGTCGTCACCGGGGTCGATGACCACTCCCGGTTCTGCGTGATGGCCACGGTCGTGCCCCGAGCGACCGGGCGGGCGGTGTGCCTGGCGTTCGCCGAAGCGCTGCGCCGTTACGGGGTGCCCGAGGAAGTGTTAACGGACAACGGGAAACAATTCACTGATCGTTTCGGCAAAGGCGGAGAGGTGCTCTTCGACCGGATCTGCCGAGACAACGCCATCACCCACCGACTCACCCAACCCGCCTCACCGACCACCACCGGGAAGGTGGAGCGCTTCCACAAAACCCTGCGCCGGGAGTTCCTCGACCACACCGAACCCTTCGAGACCCTGCTCGCTGCCCAGGCTGCGGTCGACACCTATGTCACCGGCTATAACTGTGACCGCCCCCACCAGGCCCTGGAGATGGGCTACCCGGCGCAGCGGTTCACCCCCAGCCAACAGCAGCGCACCCACTCCGAGGAGTTGATACCGCTGCGGCTGCCCGCCAACCTCCAGACCGGCCCCTCCCCAGCGACCGCACCCGTCGATGCCTCGGTCGAGCCAATCGAACCACTCCGCGAGGACACCGACGCCCCTGCGGTCCCGGCGGTCTATCGAGGCGGCCCGGTGGAGTTCGACCGGGTCGTGCCGGCCTCGGGCAACCTCGCCGTGCAGGGCAAACAGTTCTGGCTCGGACCGGCCCGGGCGGGGGTCACTGTCACCTTCTGGGCTGATCACGACGTCATCCACCTCAGCATCACCAGCGCGCGGGTCAAGACCGTCCGCTCCCACCTGTCGGTTAACGACCTGGCCGCACTGGAATCGACCGCACCGTGTCCCGCGGCGGCACCGTCTGTCTGGGCAACCACCAACTACGCGCGGCGGAGATCCTCGCCGGGCGCCGCACTGATCAGGCAGAGGAGATCCCAGCACGATACCGCGATCGTCGAGTTGAGAGACCTGGCCACGCTATGTCTGCAGTCCCCGCCGATGGCGTTAGTGCCGGATGCCCGTTGTATCTCAACGTGTGGCAGTCCAGCGGTGGAAGCCTCAGTCTCGATGCCGGGTTCTCGGGACTTCATGGTCGGTCTTGGCCAGTTACTGGTGCTGTTCCTGACCACCCGCAACGCGTCGACGATCGGGTCACCGGACTCACCGCCGACGGTGCCGATTACCTCACGAGCCCTTCTGGAGGAGCTGGTGCTGCGGCGGATGACAGACGTCCGAGCACGCGCGGCTAAGCCGGGCTGTGCACGCTGCACGCCTCCTCACACCATCGAGTCACCGGCACGCGTTCTTAGCAGCGCCCCTAGCGTGAGGGAACGGGCAGTACCGCCCAGACCACCTTGCCGCGGGGACGCCGGGATGCGGTTCCCCAGGCTCGGCTGAGCTTGTCGATGAGTACCAGGCCGCGGCCGCCGACGGCACGTAGGCCGGGCACGCGCAGTCGGGGTGGGCGCGGGTCCGCGTCGGCTACCGCGACGGTGAGCGTGTTGGTGCGCAGCTCCAGACGCAGCCAGCCATCCGATCGCGCGTGGCACACCATGTTGTCGGTCAGCTCTGAGGCAACGACCACGGCGGCAGCGGCTGTTGCGGGGATTCCCCACTGGTGGCAGGTCAGCTCGACTAGCTGTCTGGCTAGCCGGGCGCTAGTCGCTTCGCAGGGCAGTTGTACCTGGCGCCGACGGGGTTGGGGTGCAGCGTCGAGGCCATCGAGGGCGTCGCTGACACTGTGGTAGGTCGGGACGAACCGCCGCACGGCACTGACGTCAAGCAAGGTGCGCAGCGGCTCTCGCGCCGCGGCCAACGCGAGCGGCACTCCGGGCCAGTGGGTGATTCGGTCACGCACGGTGGGAAACACCGTGAGCAACGACGCCATGGTCACCCGCATGCTGGCCAGGTCCACTACTATCGCCGCGGGTTCCTCGGCCGCGCACTCGAGCAGGTAATCCCGCAGCCGCTCGTAGGTCTTCGGGGTCAGCTCACCCACCGGTCGCACTACCAGAGTGCCGCCCCGGAAATGGGCCTCCAGCAAGAAGGGGACGGTCACCGGTCCCACGGCGCCCACGCTGTCATCCAGCCGACTCACCATCTGGCCCACCCCCTCATCGGGCCCGAGTTACTCGTGTTCGGTGGGTCCGCCTCGGACCGTGCGTGGTGTTGAGTATCCGGCCCTGCGGGCACCTATCTATGGCTGCCATCAGGGTGATGTGTGTGTGAGTTGGGTCGCAGATCGTTTGCTATTAGCCGACAGGTGTGATCGTCGTCTTGGGCGGCCGTCGAAGGGACCCGTGACGGATCAGTTAGTTGGGGGGCGTGGTCGAGCGAACCCCACAGCGATATAACGCGGCCACGTGACCAACCGGCCAACGGGGACGGTAGTAACCGGGCCACCGCGATTCCGTGCGGAGACGGCGATCATCTGGATACTGTGTAATTCGCCATGACAACGTGGTTGCGGTCTGGCGCCGATGCCGTGTACCTGGAGGGCGAGGTAGCGCCCCTCCGCAATCCTGACCCGCTGCCTCCGCTGGGGGTACCTGTCTGTGACGTGGGGTCTATCGTGAGGGGTGTGAACAGCGCATTTCCGGCAGATATCGTCGGTCTCCAGGTGACCGGTCACGGTCCCGATGTACGCGTCGTTACCGTGACCGGTGAGGTGGACACGGTGACCGCGCCGCAGCTGGCCGCCGTTCTGACCGCGCAGCTGGCCGTTGCCCGACTGGTGGTGGTGAACCTTGATGGTGTGCAGTTCCTGGGATCTGCCGGGCTCCAGGCGCTGTTCGAAGCCAACGAACTTGCTACCCAACAAGACCGCCACCTGCGGTTGGTGTGCAATTCCCCGACCGCCAACCTGACACTGGACAGCGCCGGACTGCGGGAGCACTTCACCTTCGCCGACAACGTCCCAGACGCCCTGGACGACAGATCCTGACGGCGCGGCTATCAAGGGCGAAGATTTCCGAGTCCTGAAAAGCGGAACGTCGGCGGTTTGACCCCGCCTCTTGCACTGCCTTTGCCAGCCTAACGGGCTTTATCGACAAACTTTGTACGATTGCTGTCCAACTGACTGTCCGACCCTATTGCTTAGACTGCCCTCATGGCAAGGAGGATCCGACGGTCCGGCGGCGCGAGGACAGGGACCAAAGGTGCTTTTTGGCGGGCTTATCCAGTGACAAGCCAGCAAAGTGATGTTGGCCGGCTCGGCCCGGGTATGAGGATGCGGCGATCAAGCTGCGGGACAAGCTCCGCCGGCAGGTCGCGGGCACGGTGTCGCGCACCAGCGTGACGCTGGGCTCTCTGCTCGATGCGTGCCTGACCGGCCACCGGCCGATCAACCACGCGCACGAGCTACCGCGTGGTATCGAGAAGGTTCCTCAAGCCGGAGTAGAGAAGGTATTCGTGCCCAGGCCGGAGATAACCTTCGAGGTGCTCGACAGGACGCAGGCTGCCGCGCACGCGGACGAACTGCAGGCCCTTCACGCCGAGGTCTACGCGAACCCGCCGTACGCGCGCAATGACGATGCCGCGCTGTTCGCCGACCGCTTCCGGGTCCAGCGTCGCCAGCCGGGCTTTGTCCTGGCCGAGGCGCGCCATGGCGGTTATCTGGTCGGCTACGCGGTCGGGATGCCGCTGCGGCCGTCCACCTCGTGGTGGCGGGACCTGACTACCCAACTGCCGGGCGAGGTCACTGCCGAGTATCCCGGCCGTACCTTCGCGCTGGTCGACCTGCTGGTGCGCGCGTCATGGCGGCGTCAAGGCATCGCGGCCACGCTGCATGACCTCATTCTGAGCAACCGGCCCGAGGAACGGGCGACGCTGATCGTCTTGCCCGCGGCCACCTCGGCGCAGAAGGCCTTCCAGAAATGGGGCTGGCGCAAGGTCGCACGGACGCGCGATCCTCGTGACGGAACGCCCGTATTCGACGTGCTTGTCACCACCCTTCCGGCGACCCGCGAACTTTGACCTTAAGAACTGTAGGTCAGCAATCTACACGCGATTTATCCGTAGCGGTAACTACGTGCGGCTGCACAGCATTGACGGAAACGCTCTGCCTGGGAATCACGCCAGCGAGATGAGGCAGCTCGCCTTCGTCGCGGCGCGCCTTCATTTCTGCGAGCAATTTCCACGTCGAAGTAGGCGCCCGCAACTGGATGCTCATTCTCGTTGAATGCCAGTTCAGGCGTTGGAGTCCGGACGGGGTCGCGTTCGCTGCCTGCCGCTACTGGCCGCGGCTGGCGGGGTCCACTTTGGCCCAGCGGAGTAGGTCGGCGATGGTGAACGTGTCAGGAGCCCGGCTGGGCAGGGACGGCCGGAAGCCGGTGTTGAGGTAGGACGACGGGTCGAGCTGGAGCAGGCCGATGATGGTTTCCGCGACGATCCTGCCGCCCACCGGGCCCAGGTGCGCGCCGTTGTTGAAGACGCTGGCCTCTCGCAGGATGTAGTACCACAGCGGCGTGCTGGCATCCAGGCCCAGGTTGTACTGCCGCAGCTCGGGGAAGTGGTCTGATCCCAGCACCGGCGATCCGGTCGACGCGGCGATGCGCTGGCCCGAGGGCATTGACCAGGTCAGGTGCCGCAGCAGGGTGCGCTGCGGTAGCGCGGCCGGCCCATCGTGGCTGGGAATTGCGGCCAGCGGCAGGCGGAACAGGGGTGAGGAGATGTTGGTGTCGATCAGCTTGTTCGGTCGGACGTGCTGGGTCTCATCGCCACCGAAGTCGAAAAACGTCTGCCAGCCGACGAACCGCCGCCGCGCCCGTGCGCCGCCGCGCAGATCGATCGGGTCGGTCTGATGCTCGCCGGCGGGGTCGAAGATGAACCCAACAAAGGCTGGCGCGCCAGTCGCGGGATTACCGCCAGGATCTCCATGCAGGTTCATCCGGTAGGAAGGACGGACGACGCTGTGGCCGAACCGGTAGGCGCCGGTCTGGAACTCCACCGGCATACTTGGGCTGGCGAATTTGTACCAGCGCCGGCCGTTACGGAAAATGTCATCCACCAGCGCCCGACCGACCACCTGCGGCAAAAATTCGTTGACCACGATCCACTGCCAGTGCAGCGTGATCGTACGCCGGCATTCAGTAAACGCATCGCCGGGCAGGCGGTTCGCCCGGTGCAAATCCACCGTCTGGTTGTGCGCCAGCAGGAACGCTGCATGGAGACCGCAGACGATGAGGTTTTCGTCATTGCGCGGGTCGCCGATGATCGCGGTCAGATCACGGTTACGGGGCAGGTCTTCGAATAGCCCGCCACTTTCGACCCGAAGCTTAGCCCGGTCCGGCGACTCGTAAAGGTGCGGGCTGACCGACGGCCCGCCACCATAAATTGAGTCGAGATCGAACGTTGGGACACGGGTGTTCGGCGTCTGGGCGGGTTCCGTGACCACGCCCAGCCTCGAGGTGTTGTCGAAGGTGATGTCGTGGTCGAGGAATTGTCCCAGGAAAGTGGTGCCCGCGGTCATGTTCCGGACGTCCTGGTCGACGTTTCGCGGGCTGAGTTCCGGATTGGTGATCAGCCGGATTGGACCTTCGTTCAGCGGATCTTTAGCGTCCATCAGCCCACCGAGCTTTCCGATATCGATCATCGCATCCCGGACGGCTGAGGATCGCGGATCGGCAAAAGCGGGCAGCTGGAACATCCGGCTGAACCGCAGATCCGGAGCCGATGTGGCAACTGGCCCCTCCACTTGCTCGGCGTGTGCTTCCACATTTTTCAACGTGAGCGCGCCGGCCGCACTGATGCCGAGCCCGGTAAGGAACCGACGCCTGCCCATTCCGCGCCGCTCTACCGATTCCTTACTTGATCCCATCACTTAACACTCCAGGTTGGGTCTTATTTGCGCTTGCCTTGGGCCATCAGATAGGTAATCATGAATGGAGCACAACATCGGGGATTTGCCTCAGCGTTTTACGGTGCACCACCCGGTTGGGTGATCTTGAACGACCCGCCAACGGCGAGCGCCCGGCCGGGAAGCGCAAGCGTGGTGTCACGCGAGTTGACCTCATGTGCAAACCCCCCAGTTGGTCTGGTCGTCTGGTGACAGCCGTCGGCATGGGGCATGTCGCCAACACTCTCCGTAACGTTTCATCCCAGAACAGGTTGGGTGGGTAACTCACCCTGCGCTCAGTAGCCGGTACGGTGTGGACGCCGTTGACCAGCCGGCACTGCCGCCTTGGGAGGTCAGCACCACGGTGGCGAGGTCGGCGTAGCAGTTTCGACGACCGCGGCTGTCACGGTCAGGGAACGAGAACGGCTGCGCCGTGGACCCGGTCGGCCGCTAGATCGGTCAGCGCCACGTCAGCCCGCTCAAGGGGGTAACGGCTGGTCACCACATGCAGCCGGTGCTCGGCGGCGAAGCGCAGGAAGTCATGACCGTCTTGGCGGGTATTGGCCGTGACGCTGCGGATCTGCCGTTCCTGGAACAAATGCTGCTGGTAGCGCAGTACGGGGATGTCGGTGAGGTAGATACCGGCCACCGCCAGGGTGCCGCCCCGGTCCAGTGCGGCCAGCGCCGGCGCCACCAGCTCCCCGGCGGGGGCGAACAGGATCGCGGAGTCGACCGGCTCCGGTGGTGGATCGTCGGCGCTGCCCGCTGACGTGGCGCCCAGTTCAAGGGCGAGCTCTCGGGCTGGGAGACTGCGGGTCAGGACATGCACGCGCGCGCCTTGAGCTAAGGCGATCTGCGCGGTGAGGTGCGCACTCGCGCCGAAACCGTAGAGCGCCAGCCGGCCACCTGGCGGCAGGTTCGCCCGAGCCAGCGCTCGCCATCCGATGATGCCCGCGCACAGCAGCGGCGCGAGTTCGGTATCGGGGTAGCCGGCAGGCAGCGGGTAGGCGTAGTCGGCGGGCACCGTGGCGTAGTCGGCGTAGCCGCCATCCGCGTCCCACCCGGTGTACTCCGAGTACGGGCAGAGATTCTCCGACCCGCGGATACAGTACCGGCACTTCCCGCAGGTGGCGCGCAACCAGGCAATACCCACCCGCTGCCCCGGTTGGAACGGGCCGGCAGCCTCGACGACCTCGCCGACCACCTCGTGGCCCGGAACGACACCCGGCCGATGCACTGGTAGGTCACCCTGGGCGACATGTAAATCGGTGCGGCACACCCCGCAGGCCAGCACTCGCACCAGCAACTCGCCACCGCTGCGTCGGGGCACCGACTCTCGCACCGACACCAGCGGCCGGGTACTCATGGCTCCCGGTCGCTGCACCCGCCAGGCCAACATGAGCTCATCATCGCGGTCAGCAGACGGGCTGCGCCACGTCCGACGGCGCCGGTGCGCCGGATCAGCCCGGCACGTCCATGGCACCGTCCTCGCATTACAGCACGCTGGTTCTACCGGCCACGGTCGTTAAGCGGACCTCCGTGTGGGCGACCACCGAATGACACGACCGGCTGTGGTGATCCCTTGACGTGGCCGAACGTCTTCATGCGTGTCTGATGGTCCATGGTCGGTCCCCCTTCAGCCCTCTTCTGGCAGTCGAAGGCCCCCTCCTGTGTCTCTGCACCCTGGGCGACATCGGACCGGTGCCTCCCTGACGATTCGAAATCGCGTTCGCCGCACTGTAGGGTGCTTCCCGGGCTACTCATCGCCAGTATCTTCCTATATTTCCTCTCTGTGAGGGTCCTGCGGGGCCTGCTCCCGCCCAGCACGAAAGATCAGCGATCATCAATCAGACCTTCGTGTGACACCGCGCAAACGTCACCTGCTCGCCGCCTGGGCGGACTCCGGTGCGCGGCAATCAGGGTGAGAGGACGACTTTTTCGCAGCCGTCCTTCTTGTCGCGGAATATCTCGTAGCCGTGTGGGGCGTCTTCCAACGCCATCCGGTGGGTGATCACGAAGCTGGGGTCGATCTCGCCGGCGCGGATCCGTTGCAGCAGCGGCTTCATGTAGCGGTGCACGTGGCATTGCCCGGCGCGCATCCGCAGGGAGCGATTCATGAACGAGCCGATGGGGAATTTGTCCACGAGGCCGCCGTAGACGCCGATTACCGACACCACGCCGCCGTTGGCGCAGGCCATGATGGCCTCGCGCAGCGCGTGGGGGCGGTCGGACTCGGCCATGACCGCCTGCTTAGCCCGGTCGTAGGCGTGCAAGGGCCCCACGTCGATGTGTGCCTCCATACCGACGGCGTCAATACACGCGTCCGGCCCGCGACCGGCAGTGAGGTCGTTCAGGGTCTCCAGGACCGGCGTTTCCGCATAGTTGATCACCTCGGTAGCGCCTGCCTTGTCCTTCGCCATCTGCAGCCGGTACGGGAACCGGTCGATCGCTATCACCTGCTCGGCGCCGAGCAGGCGCGCGCTGGCGATGGCGAACTGGCCGACCGGGCCCGCGCCCCACACCGCCACCACGTCGCCCGGAGTGATATCGCACATATCGGCGCCCATGTAGCCGGTCGGCAGGATGTCGGAGAGGAACAGCACCTGCTCATCTGGGATGCCGTCTTCGATCTTGAGCGGACCGACGTCGGCAAAGGGCACCCGCGCGTACTCCGCCTGCCCGCCCGGATAACCGCCGAGCATGTGCGAATAGCCGAAGATCCCGCACGGTGAGTGGCCCATCAGTTTCTCGGCCACTCCCGCATTCGGATTGGAGTTCTCGCAGACCGAGGTCAGACCGCGTTCGCAGGCCCCGCAGCTGCCGCAGGCGATGGGGAACGGGACGACGACACGATCGCCGACCTTCAGCGTGCTCACCGCCGCTCCGGTCTCGACCACCTCGCCCATAAACTCGTGGCCGAGGATGTCGCCCCTGCGCATGGTCGGGATGAAGCCGTCGTAGAGGTGCAGATCCGAACCGCAGATGGCGGTCGAGGTGATCTTCACGATCGCGTCCCGGGCGTTGAGGATCTTGGGATCCGGGACTTCCTGTACTTCTACGTGGGTCTTGCCCATCCAGACAGTAGCTCGCATCGTGGTGCTCCAATTCTTGGTTTCGATCAGCGGGCAGCAGGCTGGGCTGGGCGCTGAAGGAGCTGCCGACTCGTCTTGGTGCCCTCCGGGCTGCCCTCAGAGCGGACCACCTCACCGGTCTCCAGCACTTGCTTGAATCGGCGCAGGTCATCACGCAGCTGCTGATCCGGTGCCGCACCGAACAGCTTGGCGACACCGGCCCCGAGTTTTCCGGCGGGCGGGTCATAGCTCAGCCGCACCCGCACCTCGGTGCCCCGACCATCCGGCGCCGCCCGGAACTCCACCTCACCCGAGTGCGTCACGCTCGCCTTACCCACCGACCGCCAGGCGATGAACTCATCGATACGCACATCGGAGATCTCGGCGTCCCACACCAGCTCCACCCCCGCAGGCCCGGCCGCCCGCCACCGCGAGCGGCCATCCCCCAACGATTCCACCGACTGCAGGTGCGCCATGAACCTCGGAAGATTCTCCAGGTCGTGCCAGTAGGCAAACACCTCCGCCAGCGGCCGATTGATCGTCACCCAAGCCCTGGCCGCGATCCCCCTCCTGCGTCCTCCTGCCGGATCCATCCGCCCGCCATTACGGCTCACGCCTAGCGCGGCGACCACATCGGCCACGGCCACCCCCGCCACCGCGGCCATAGCAACCGCGGTCCGGCGCCGGGCGTCAGGGCGTCGCCCACGGCGGGTCAGCACCACACCGAGAATCCCGAGATCGACCACGTCTCCAGCGACCCGGCCCCACAACCACATCCCAGGCATCCACCGGGACTCGATACCGGCACCCACTGCTATTTCTCTGGCGCCACCGAGCCAACGCTGCACAGCCCGACTTCTCGCATCGTCCCCCGCTCCGACCAACCGATTCATCACACCCGGCGCAACCATCTGCGCGGCACCCAGGCCAAGGCTGAACAATCCCAACCCATCAACCAGCCGGCGACTCACATGGGCGGGGTAGCGGCCATGCTGCAGCGATGTCATAGCGACCCTCCTCGTAGGCCATGCCGTGCTCCGACGCGGTGTTCCCCGCGGCGCCCGAGTTAATCGACATCCCCACCGGCTGCACCTACAAAGTTGCCCGGCTTCACCGGCGCCACCTCGGATTCCGACCCGAAGCTGGCCGGGTGCGGGGAGCCGTAGCATGCGCCGATGGTGGATCAGGAGCCCTGCCGTGGCTTCAGGCCGGACGACGAGGGCTCGCGGGTCTGCTCTGGCGGTAGGGTCCGCCATCGTGTGGACCACCGGCAGGTACAACCAGACGCATAACCCTGCCGGTAGCCGGTGACGACAAAATGCTAGGGCGGTGGTCACGCCCACACAGCGGCGTGCCACGCTCAATAGTGCGGGCAGTTTCCGCAGGGCCTAGAGTCGCACTTCCTCAATCTGACAATGCGACAGGCTCCACGGTTGCGCTGCCCAGCTATTCGATGACGGCCAGCGCGTCCACCTCGACAAGCATACCTGGTGGCAGTTGCGAATAAACAGTTGTCCGAGCCGGGAAGGGCTCCGTCAGAAACTCACTCAAAACGTTGTTCATCTCCCTGAAATGACCTTCCTGGGTCAGGAAAATATGCATCATTACCACGTCCGCAAAAGATGCACCGGCCTCCTTGAGGAGCTCTTGTACGTTCGTCATCGCCTGCCGAAGCTGCTCGTGGATCCCGTCACAGAGAATGCCAGAATAAGGGTCAGTACCTACTTGTCCCCCGATTGCTAGGATATTCCCACGCCGGACCGCCTGAGAATGCGGCCCCACGGTTGGTAAAGCCTTCTCACTCGCGATAACAACGGATTCCATCTTTGATTTTTCTCCTTCAGGTCTATGTTCGGGGTCCCGTCAGCCCGGAACGGAGTTCCCGGCAGTGCAGTCGCGAAACCAAGCCTGCACGCCCAAAAATGTCGTGTCAGGCGCCAGCCCTCGACACTGGCTGGCCCGGTACGCAGAGCCGCTCACGCCTCGACGCGCGGGACGCTGGCGCTCCATCGACTCCTATGCCGAGGTCGCGGGCTCGAGGTCTTCATGCGTCTAGCGGACTGCTGCGATGGTGGGTGACAGTCTCAGGCAGGTGACATGATTAGGCCTATCTCAGCCACTGCAGTAGCGGCCCTCCACGCGCTGGACGACCGGGCCAACTACGTCGATCCTTCGGGGCGGCCGGTCTTGCTCGTCATACTGCTGTACGCCTTACTCGTCGGGGCCACTCTTGGGGCGCTGGGCGCGGCGGCCAACCGAGTGAAGACCTGGGACGAGTGCGGGCTGTGGGTCATAGGTGGGGCGATCGGCGGCGTACTCGCCGTACTCGGCTGGACCGAGATCACCTGGGCACTGTTCGAGCGCGACGCGAGCGTCGCCACCGGCCTGATCCTTTTTGGGACGGCGGCCATGCTCGGGGCGGTGGTCAGTCCACTGCTGGACAACAGGGACAGTCGAGTGGCTTGGTTGTCCAGCTTCCTCATCAAATGGGTGCAATCACCGCTGCTGACCACTGTGGGTCTCGCCGCAGCGCTGATCGTGGCGGTGGGGAGCGGCGAGCTGGACTTCCGCCGGGGCATGCTGTTCATCGCGGTGGGTCCCGGTGGCGGCGCGCTGACACTCGGTGCGGTGGCCTGGACCCAGTCCGGCTGCTTCAATCCGGACGGCACCGTGCCTGACAACCTGGCCCGCCACGAATCGATGCACAGCCGAACAGTGGCGGCCATCGGCGAGCTCGGCTTCTACGTCAGCTACGTCACGATCGGCGCCATCTGGGGATCGGCGCAGGGCGGCTCGTGGAACGATCTCAACGCAGCTGGCTGCGGCAACCCGTTCGAAAAGACCGCGCACACCTTCACTGATTAGCACGATCTGTAACCTGGCCACTATGACTCCGAGCGCGAGAGGTGACGCGCTGGTTCAATTTCGACGGGCAACGCGTGCTGACGTTGCAAGTGTTGTATCGCTGACCGATGCGGCTTACCGTGGCGAAGGCCTTGGCGGCTGGACCACCGAGGCTCATCTGGTCGGCGTGCGGCGAATAGATGCCGAGGGCGTCGAGGACGTCCTTGCGGCGCCCGAGCGCACGATAATAGTCGTCGAGATCGACGGAAACCTTGCGGGCTGCACCGAGCTGACGAAGCAGGGAAACCACGCCGTGTTAGGGATGCTCGCAGTGCGGCCCGAACTGCAGGGCCGAGGCATCGGCGGAGCGATCATTCACGAGGCAGAACGTATCTGCCGCGACGAGTGGAGAACAAAAGAGGTTCGGCTGCAGGTCCTCCATATGAGGAGCGACATCCTCTCGTGGTATGACCGACTTGGTTACAAACCGAACGGCGAGCGGGCACCATTCCCATATGGAAACGAACGTGTCGGAATCCCTAAACGCGACGATCTAGAATTCATTGTGTTGACGAAGGTGTTGGAGTGACGGCCCACCGATCACACCGTGGCGGCTTGGCTGATCAGGATGAACCGGCGGCCGCGCTATCGATTGGGTGGCGAACGGTGTCCGCGTCGCGGCCACGGTTAAGGTCTGCGAGCACCTCAGCCACCGTCACACGCGCTCCACGCAGATCGCCGGTAAACACCCGCGGCCGCTGCCGGGTCAACCTTTCCAAGAGCGCGACCGACTCCCGCGCGGCCGTTAACGCCTGCGGCAGCTCCACCTGCCCGGCAGCTCGTACCCGCGCAAAAACCCATAACCCACGGGCGAGGTCGGGTTCGAACGCGACGGGATTGGCTGTGGCCAGCCGGCGCCGAACGTCCACCGATTCAGCGGTGGCGATCAGGGCGTCAGGCAATCGACCCAGGTCCGACAGGTCGGCGCCGAGGTTGGTCAGCGCTCGGGCGAAATCGGGTTCGTATGCGGTGGGGGCTCCGGTCGCCAACCGGCGGTAGATCTCGACGGCTTGGGTGCTGGCAGCCACGGCCTCGTGGCGTCGACCCAGATTCGATAAGACGACCGACAGATTGTTCAGCGCCATCGCGAGCCCAGGCTCGAACGCAGTGCGGTCAACCGCCACCAGCCGGCGACGAATGTCCACCGCTTGGTTACTGGCACTCAAGGCGTCACGCTGCAGCCCCAAGTCCGACAGCATCACGCTGAGGTTGTTCAGCGAACCCGCAAGATCTGGTTCGAACGCGGCACTGTCGAGTTTCGCCAGCCGGCGGTAGCGCCCGACGGCCTCAGTGGTCGTCATCACGGCGTCCTCCCACCGACCCAAAGCAGACAGCCGGATGCCAAAGTTGCTCAGCGCCCTGGCGAGGTAGGGATCGAACGCCGCGGAGTCGGCGGCCGCCAGGCGGCGGTAGACCTCGATGGCTTGGGTGCTGGCGACAAGGGCGTCCTCCAGCCGCCCCAAGTCCGAAAGCCGCACGCCGAGGTTATCCAGCCGGTGGGCCCGCTGGGCTGCGCCAACAGCGGCGGGCAGTGCGTCGCATAAGCGGCGGGCCAGGGCGGTCGCTGCCCACAGCAACTCGGTGCTATAGCGAGGCAGCGCCGAGTCGACGGCGGCGGCGACGTCATCAGGGGCTTGGTCGACGACCAGCTGCACCATCGGGTCGGTGGCGTATGCGCTGAGAGTGGGTCGGCGGCGCAGCAGTGCAAACAAAGCGGTAGCGACGACGGGGTGCCGGGCGGCGGCCGCGGTAAGCACGTTCAGACACTGCCGCACCGGCAGCGCGGCCGCCAACGCCGATGCGGTCACCCCACGCCTGGCCTGCGGGCCGACCACCGTTCACCTCCGGCTCAGCGTCATGGTTGGCGTCGCGGTGCTGTTTCGGCGATGCGCCACGTTGGTTTCGGCAGCATAAGACTGGGTAATTCGGTTCCGTGCGTTCTAGCCAGCGCCACGCCGAGGGCAGAGCCCGAATGACGGCCTTAGCTCATTACAGACAGTTCATGAGACGTTTAGTGAACGTCTAGGTTAGACGTCGCTTCTATGCGGCTACTGCCGGTCGCCGGGTGGGTCAACCAGCCGCAACGACCCGAGTGGCCTCGATCGGCGCCGGAGGCGTCTCCGCCGCTGCGCGACGTCCCGAGAAGCGTGACGGGTTGGCGCCCACATTGCTCAATCGAATTACTGCACATTGCGGAAATGTAACGCTAAAAGGTGCTGCTCCGGATTAGCACCTTAACTCAGCTTAGGCGAGATGCGCTGGCGCGTTGGTCGCCGCAACGCACGCGCCATCGCGTGCCCGGACCCCCTTTGCATCGGGGTGCCCGGACCCCCTTTGCATCGGGCGTCTACGGAGAGTAACCTTTCCGTAACCCAACGAATAGGAGCATCACATGGCCGTCGACGAGCGGCCTGTCCGATCAGACGGCGGCCATGATGGCCGACTATCCCAAGCTGTTCGCCCAGGTCGAAACCAATCCAACCCGGATCAGCGCCGCAGGCAAAGCAGTCACCAACGGGTGGACCAAGCCGGTCACTGGGCTCATCGCGACCCTGGTTCTCGGGGCGTGACACCCACGGTCCGGCAGCAGCTCCAATCAGCGTGGGTGCACCGACCGTACACCGTTGTACTCGCGGTAGCCTTGATGTTCCCCGGCGCGTTGGCCATTTTTTACGGGGACGAAGTATCCCAAGCCCTGAGTAACATCGCCGCGGGCCCCATCTCGCGCCTGATGGGTACTCTGCTGGTAGCGGGATCGGCGCTCACCCTCACCGGAATCGCCCGCAACCGGGCGCTGACCGAGACGCTGGGTCTCACAGTTACCGCTATCGGATGTGCCATCTACGGTCTCGGCGTCATCCTCGGGCTCGGTTTGCACGGCGCGGTCGCTGGAAGCGGTTTCCTCGCTATCGCCGCGGGCACGATCAGGCGAGTCATCACCCTCGCAGCTATCGCCCGGGAAGTCGACCGTGCCAGTGAGTCCTGACACGCTACGGTTCGTCCTCCAGGTCGTCGCTATCGCGCTCGGTGGCGGCAGCGTACAGATGGCTATTTTCCTACTCAAACGCCGCAGTGAGTTGCGTAGTTTGGATGCCACCGCGGGATCGACGGCGCTCACCTCGGCGAACGAGTACATCGCCACGCTGCAAGGCGGGGAGAAGGCGATGCGCGAAGAGCTGGACAAGGTGCAGGCCCGAATCCAAGCGATGCAGCGGGAATGGGATAACGAGCGCGCTGACCTGACTGTGGCATTAGAGAATGAAAGCCGGCAGGTCGCCCGGCTGTCCGGATACTTGGCACGGTGCAAGGCCGACCTCTCGGTGGCGGAGTCTCAGCTCGAGGAGTTGACACACCACAGCCGCACGTCAGCGCACCACGGCCGCTCCCCGACGGACTAGCGCCAAGCCCCGCCGACGGTTGCGTCCGAGCATCAGACTGTCGACCCTGGGCGACGGCCGGTCGGCCCTGCTCTCGACGCCCAGGCTAAGTTAGGTACCAGAGTCGGCGTGCCGTGCTCGGACGGGCGGTGCCAGCTAGTCACTGGCTTTACTTCGAGTGGGTGCCATGTACACCTGCGGGTTCTTGCGTTCGGCTGCTGCTGTTGGTTTCATTGAGAAACGTGAGAAAGTGTTACGAGTGCCAGTCTGGACAGTCGTTTCGGAGGCGTGCAGTCGATGGTGACGACTGAGGATGCCCGCTGGCTCGCCGGCTACCTGCGGAAGTTAATATCCACCCGTCCAGCGGCCTGGGCTGGTACGGACATGACCTTGTCTCAGCTGATCGCGCTGCACATCATCAGCGCGCGGGCTCCAATGACACTGATGGCGCTATCCGACGCCTTGGGCACCCGGCCACCAGCCACCAGCGCGATGGTCGATCGGCTCACCCGAGCCGGGCTGGTCCGCCGCACGCCGGACCCCGAGGACCTCCGACGCGTGCTGCTAGCCGTCACGGGTACCGCGGCGCAGATGCTCGGCAAGATCGACCCGGACACGGCACGACGGCTGCAGACGGTGCTGATAACCATGGGCTCGGCAGCCCAGCGCGTCCTCACCGAGGTCCTCAAGGACACCGCACGGCGCCTCGCCCGGTGACGAAGCCACGGCGGCGACCGGTGGCGGGGATAGGGCACTATCACCTGGGTGAGCGCTGCCGCGACTGTTCCTGACACGCTGTTCGACGATCCCGTCGCGGAGGCTCGCTGGCGAGCCCGGTTCACCGCACCCAGGGTCAGCCTGCCGGACTGGGCCCGAGATGCCCCGGACCGCTGCCTGTACACCTCCAACGCCTCGGGCACTTGGGAGGTCTACGCCTGGGACCGCTCCACCGGCACGCACCGGCAAGTCACCGAACGACCGCATGGCACCCACAGCGCCACTGTGAGTCCCGACGGTGAGCAGGTGTGGTGGTTCGCCGACACCGACGGCGACGAATTCGGCAGCTGGGTGACCGAGCCGTTCGCCGGGCGGCCGGTGGACGAACAGCCCCAGCCTGCCGTGCCGGACACCCCGCCCGGGTACCCAGCCGGACTTGACCTCGGCCTGCGCACCGCAGCGGTCGGCGCCGCGACCGACGAGGGCACCACGGTGTGGATCTCCCGGGACAGCGTCGCACAGGTTGTCTACCGCAGCGAGCACGACGCCGGGGTAGGTGGGTTGTCGCGGGACGAGCAGCTGCTCGCGATCGTGCACTCCGAGCACGGCGACTCCCGGCACCCTGCGATTCGGGTGCTCGACACCGGCACCGGAGACGCGATGGCCGAGAAGTGGGACGGGCCGGGCAAGGGCTTGGAGGTGCTTGGCTTCGCCCCGCTGGCGGGCGACCCCCGGCTGCTGCTCAGCCACGAGCGACGCGGCCGCCAAGAGCTGCTGATCTGGGATGTCAAGGCGAACACCGAGACCGAGATCACCCTGAACCTGCCCGGTGAGGTGACCGCCGACTGGTATCCCGACGGCACCGCGCTGCTCGTCATCCATGAGCACGCCGCACGCTCCACATTGCACCGCTACCAGCTGGCCACCGGTGAGTTGACCGCATTGGACATCCCCACCGGCACCGTCAGCGATGCGGCGGTCCGGCCGGACGGCACGGTCGAGTACGCCTGGTCCTGCGCCGCCCAGCCGCCCAGCATCCAGGCACTGGACGCAGACGGCACCCACCGCGCGCTACTGGCGCCCGAAGGTGAGCCGGCGCCTGGCTCCCAACCTCTGACCGACCAGTTTGTGGAAACCTCGGCCGGGGCGGTGCACGCCCTGGTAGCCAGGCCGCCCGACGCCCCAGCAGGCCCGCTGCCCACCGTGTTCGCGCTGCACGGTGGCCCGCACGCAGCCGACGAGGACCGCTTCTCCGCGACCCGAGCCCTGTGGCTGGACGCCGGCTTCGCCGTCGTGCAGGTCAACTACCGCGGCTCGACCGGTTACGGCTCAAGCTGGCGCGACGCGATCGAGGGTCGACCCGGCCTGACCGAACTGGACGACGTCGCGGCCGTGCACGACTGGGCGGTGACCAGCGGCTTCGCCGACCCGGCGAGGTGCGCCGTCGAAGGCTGGTCCTGGGGCGGCTACCTGACTCTGCTCGCGGTGGGAACCCAACCGCAGCGCTGGGCTGCCGGTATCGCCGGGATCCCGGTCGCCGATTACACCGCCGCCTATGCCGATGAGATGGAGCCGCTGCGGGCTTTCGACCGCGCGCTGTTTGGCGGCTCCCCGGAGGACCTGCCCGAGCTCTACCGGGAATCCTCTCCGATCAGCTATGCGACTGAGCTGCGTGCGCCAGTGCTGGTGCTCGCCGGGGACAATGATCCACGCTGCCCGATCCGTCAGATAGACAACTACCTTCAACGGCTCACCGAGTTGGGTAAACCGTTCCGGAGTTACCGCTACGACGCGGGGCACGGGTCGTTGGTGGTGGCCGAGAACCTCCGGCAAGCCGCGGTCGAGGTCGCGTTCGTCCGCGAGGTCCTGCGCGAAAGTTGATCGTCCGTCAATATGGCGGTAACGACGACAGCGGATGCTGAGCCCGGAGGTGGTCACCATGGCCCTGTGGCGGCTACACGTCGATGTAGCTGATCAACCCGGCCGGCTGGGCGCGCTCGCCGCTGCCGTCGGTGGCTGCGGTGCCAACATCGTCTCATTACACGTGGTCGGCGAGCCTGCCGAAGACGGCGCAGTGACCGACGAGCTGCTGGTCGGGCTGCCACCGAAGCTCGCTGTGTCGGCATTGGTGCACACCGTCGAGTCGGCCGGGTTTCCGGTGACGGTGGTGGTGCAGGCCGACGCGCAGGCGCTGGCCGACCCGGTGACCGCCGCGCTGGCACTGGCGCGTTGCGTGGCTCTCGACCCCGGCAGCGCCGACCGGGCGGTAGCGACCATGCTGCGTGCTGAACTGGCCGAAGCCGGCGCGCCACCGACCGCGCACCAGGCCGCCCATCAAGCCGACGTTGGCGTCGGCGCGAGGCGAGTGCGGCTGCGCCGCGGCTGGCCGTTCACCGCGACCGAAATCTCCCAGGGCGCGGCCCTGCTCGAGCTCGCCGGGGCCTTCGACGGCGACCGCGCCGCTGGCCGGCTTGCGCCACCACGAGTCAGCGTGCAGCTGACCGACGGGGCGGAGGTGGTACTGCGAGCCGCGACGGCGGCCGACGCGCCGCTGGTCGCCGCGCTGCACGCGCGCTGCTCCCCGCACACCCGGGCGATGCGATCGCTGTCCACCAGACCGGTGTTGACCGCGGCGGTACTGCAGCAGCTGATCGGCGCCGACGGCTCCACCAGCGTGCTCGCGATGACCACCGATGGTGGCGCGGCGGTCGGGCTGGCCAATCTGGTCGGTACCGGATCCGGTACGGCTGAGGTGGCGCTGCTGGTGGAGGACCTCTGGCAGGGTCGGGGGGTAGGAACCGCGCTGGCCCGCAACCTGGTGGAGCTGGCCCGGATCGATCAGCTCACCGAGTTCACCGCGGTGTCCCAAGCGGGCAACGGCGCGCTGACCCGGGTGTTGCGCCGCGCCGGGTTGCGCCCACGCGGCCGGTTGGAGGGCGGTGCGCTGTGCGTGCGGGCCGCGCTGTACCCGAAGGAACCCACCCCAAGCGCGGCCACCGAAGTCAGCCTGGCCTAGCTGGTGCGCTCACGCGCTGCCTGCACGGTAGTTCTGCGCGTCGCCGGCACGGTGATCCAGCGCGAACTGCACCACCTGCTGACCGATCGTGCGCAGGGTGCGGTCTACCGCGGGATTGGAGGCGACGCCGTGGTCGTCGAAACTCACCTCGGCGGAGTTCAGCGCCGCGCCCAACGGGGTGGGCCAGCCGCGTAGGGCGTGCACGATGGAGCGCAGCGCAGTCAGCGTGGTCACCGTCGCCTGCCAGCCCAGCGCAATCGCCACGCAGCCGACCGCTCGACCGTCGAGGTAAGGGCGTGGATCCGCACGCAAATCCTCGACGTAGTCCAGTGCATTTTTCACCAGTCCGGAGACAGTCCCGTGATAGCCCGGCGAGACCAGCACCACCCCGTCGGCCACCCGCAACGCATTCACCAGCCGGCACGCCAGTTCGCTGCGCTCGGGCACCGCCGGATCGTAGAACGGCAGAATCAGCTCCGTGCCGGTGATCGCGACGGTCTCCGCACCGGCGGCTCGGGCGCCCTGAAGAACCACGCTCAATGCCCGCTCGGACTGGGAGTCCGCGCGCATCGAACCACCGATGCCGACCACGGTGAGTCCCATACAGGGACCCTACGGCGAGGCGTCCGCTGCCGAATGCGCGAGGGCCCGGCACCCCCAGTGTGCCGGGCCCTCGGCTATTCCCCTCGGTCAAGCTTTGGCCCCCGAGGCCAAGCGTTATTCGCCTCGGTCAGGCCTTGGCCTGCGCGGCGGAACGCGCGGGATTTGTTTGTACAGCTGCCTTCGGATCCCGTTCGGACTGCTTGGCGTGCAGCCCCTGCTCAATCCGGTCACCAAGGTCCTTGTCCACATTGCGCCAGTACTCAAAGGCCCTCTGCAGGACCGGCTCGGACACGCCGTTAAGCAGGTGTCCGACGACGTTGTTTACCAGCCGCTCGCGGGCCGCGTCGTCGAGCACCTCGCGGACCAGCGTACCGGCCTGGCCCCAGTCGTCATCCTCCGCGTGCAGGGTATATGCGGCGTGCACCATGTCCCCGCTGGTATGCCACCCAGCCGTCTCACCGTAGCGGTTGCTGTCAGCCTTCGGGCCACCCTTGGAGTTCGGGGCGTACACCGGATCCGACACATTCTGGTAGCGCATCGCGCCGTCTTTGCTGTAGCTGTTCACCGACGAGTGCGGCGCGTTCACCGGCAACTGCTGGTAGTTCACCCCGATGCGGGCCCGGTGCGCGTCGGCATAGGCGAACAACCGAGCCAGCAGCATCTTGTCCGGGCTGGGGCCGATGCCCGGCACGAGGTTGTTGGGCTGGAATGCAGCCTGTTCGATCTCGGTGTGGTAGTCGGTGGAGTTACGGTCCAGCGTCATCCGGCCGACCTCGATAAGCGGGTAGTCGCCGTGCGGCCACACCTTGGTCAGATCGAAGGGGTTGAACCGGTAGTTCGGGGCGTTGTCGAATGGCATGACCTGGACGTGCAATGTCCAGCTCGGGTAATCGCCGGAGTCGATGTGTTCATACAAATCGCGTTGGTGGTAGTCGGTATCTATTGAGGCCATCTGATCGGCCTCGTCCTGGGTGAAGAACTCGATGCCCTGGTCGGTCTTGAAGTGGTATTTAACCCAGAACTTCTGGCCCTGGGCGTTGACCCACATGTAGGTGTGGCTGGAGTAGCCGTTCATGTGCCGCCAGGTGCGCGGGATGCCCCGGTCGCCCATGAGCCAGGTGACTTGGTGGGCCGACTCCGGGGACAGCGTCCAGAAGTCCCATTGCATGTCGTGGTCGCGCAGGTTGTTGTCGGCGCGGCGCTTCTGCGAACGGATGAAGTGCTGGAACTTCATCGGGTCCTTGATGAAGAAGATCGGCGTATTGTTGCCGACCATGTCGTAGTTGCCCTCAGTGGTGTAGAACTTCAGCGCGAAGCCGCGCGGATCGCGCCAGGTGTCGGGGCTGCCACGCTCGCCGGCGACCGTGGAGAACCGGGCCAACATGTCGGTCTTAGTGCCCGGCTGGAACACCGCGGCCTTGGTGTAGGCGCTGACGTCCTTGGTTACCTCGAACCGACCGAACGCGCCGCCGCCCTTGGCATGCGGCTGGCGCTCCGGCACGCGCTCGCGGTTGAACTGTGCCATCTGCTCGATCAGGTAATGATCCTGGAGCAGGATCGGTCCATCCGGACCGACGGTGAGCGAGTGCTCATCACTCGCGACCGGGATCCCGGCATCCGTCGTCGTCGGCTTGGGCTGCTCGCCGGTCACTGTAGCGCCTCCTGATAGTGGTTCCCTGTTGGTCTTGCCGACCTGCTCGGCCGTGACGTGAGGTCATGACGCGGACCACTATCCCAGGCTTATTTGGAATGAGTCAAGAATCTACAACCGGGCGGCTAGCGACTGTCGGTGGTCGGCAGCGTGGCGTGCATCAGGGAGACGTTGTATCGGTCGTACTGGGTCATCGTGAAGTAGAGGTCGGAGCCGCTGGAGTCCGGGTTGAGGAAACCGCCATAGAGGTGCGGGTACTTGCTGGCGGTCGCGACCGGTATCGGCGGGCCCCACGGTCCGGTCGGCTGCGGCGCCAGCCGCACTACGATCGCCTCGCGCGACTCGTCGGTGGTCATCATCTCCCAGCTCTTGAGCAGCTGGTCGTAGCGGACTGACAGCTCACCGACCGGACCGGCCACGATCGGAGCTGCCACCGCGCTGACGCCCGGCAGCCAGGTTCCACCGGTCCAGTACTCGTAGGCGGAGTTGTCGAGCAGCCGCTGCTCGGGCACTCGAGCGACATAGGCGTCGCCGAAACGGCCGTTCGGTGTCCCGAAGGCATAGACGAAGCCGTCCCGCCGGGCATAGGCGATCATCTGGAATTTGTCGTCGAGGCCCGGGCTGTTGAGCCGCCGCGCGCCCAGCGCGTCCTGCCAGGTCTGCCCGTCGTCGTCGGAGTAGGCCACGCCACTGTAGTTCGTGGTCCAGTGCCCGGCTGGGCCGAAGTGGCGCACCGACATGTAGGCCAGATAGTTCCGACCGCCGACGTTGACGCCCCCGGTCGGGATCGTGCTCATCTCGACACCGTCGCGCTTCAACGAGGGAATCAGCTGCTTGGCGTGGCTCGGCCGGTCGGTGACGAAGTCGGTGAAGGACATGCCGTCAGCCGGGTTGCGGTCACTGCTGCGGGCCAGCGTGTTCGAGCGCCAATCAATCGCGGCGGGATCCGCGAACCCGCTGCCTGGACCGGCCCACCCGGCACCGAAGGTGTCACCGAAGGCGGCCAGAATATGTCCCCGATCATCGGTCCACATGATGCCCAGATCGGTGCCCTTGACCGCATAACGCGCCTCAGTCTCGTTGATCGACAACGCGCCGGTCAGCGTGACAACCCGGCTCGCCTGGCCCCTCGACGCCGCTTGCGCGGCCCCCGGCGGTGCCAGCCCTACCGTGATCGCCGCAACCACGATCCCTGATGCAGCCCCGGCCCGCGCACGGTGACTGAACATCATCCTCCCCCCAGAACTGTCGGCCCGCCCCGACGCATCCAGTAGCTAACCCGAAAATGGACCTACAGGTGACGGCGACGCACCGTAGCGAGCTGGCAGGTAGCCGGTTCACCACACCGTGATCAGATTTTCCCTCCGGGGGAGGAGTTCGCCGATCACCGGTGCGCCGGGTATCTCACCGGCCACCAGCAGGCCGCCGGAGGTCTGCGCGTCGGCCAGCAACAGCAACTCATTCTCGCCGACCGATGCCGACGCCGCGAGATGCGAGCGTACCCAGTCCAGGTTGCGCCGGGTGCCTCCGCTGACGTAGCCGCTGGCCAGGGCCTCGCGGGCGCCGTCAAGGTAGGGGACCGCGGCGGCGTCCAGCACCGCCGAGACGCCGCTGGCGCGGGCCAGCTTCATCAGGTGTCCGAGCAGTCCGAAACCGGTGATGTCGGTGGCGCACCGCACCCCGGCGGCCACCGCCGCGGTGGCGGCCGCCGCGTTGAGCGTCGTCATCGCCGCCACGGCGGGCGGAAAGATCTCACCGGTGGCCTTGTGCCTGCTGTTGAGCACTCCGATGCCCAGCGGTTTGGTCAATGACAGTGGCGTGCCCGCGACGCCGGCGTCGTTGCGCAGCAGCTGTTGCGGGTCGGCGATCCCGGTGACGGCCATGCCGTACTTGGGTTCCGGGTCATCCACGCTGTGCCCACCGGCAAGGTGGCAGCCAGCGCTGCCGCACACGTCCCGGCCACCGCGCAACACCTCGGCGGCCAGCTCCAGGGGCAGTACATCGCGCGGCCAGCCGAGCAGGTTCACCGCGACCACCGGGCGCCCGCCCATCGCGTAGACGTCGGACAGCGCGTTAGCCGCCGCGATCCGACCCCAGTCGTACGGATCGTCGACCACCGGGGTGAAGAAGTCCGCGGTGGCAATCACCGCCAGACCGTGCTGGATGCGCACCACCGCGGCGTCATCGCCGTCGTCCAGCCCGACGATCAGCTCACCGGCTGGGTCGGTCACCTCCGCACCGATCAGCCCGGCCAGTACCGACTCCAGCTCGCCGGGCGGGATCTTGCATGCACAGCCACCGCCGTGGGCGAACTGGGTGAGTCTGATCTTCGTTGCGGTCACATCGATCGACTCTACTGTCGGCCGGCTCGACGTGGTCTACAGATGCCAGCCGAGCCACCAGCCGAGAATCGCACCAAGAACCAGCGTCTCGATTACCACCAAGATGACGATGAGCGAGTAACCACCTCGTAACCGCTCATACCACCGGCGCCTTCGTGCTCGCCACGATTGGCGTAATCGACGTAATCGACGTAATCCCCGGGCCAGTCGGGATCGCCGCGGAAACGTCGGCGGTGGCAGGTCTTCCAGGTCGGGATGCAGGCTGATGTACTCGGCAAGTTCGCGGTCCCACAACGCGTGATCGAAGCTCTTCATGGTCCCGACCTTTCGTCGCTCCATGCGTTGCCGCAGCGCTACGCCGATGCCGCCTTTATCGCTCTTCATCGACTACAGCTGTCGTGATGTTACAGATTTCACATCTAATCGCTGTCAGTATCAACGGTGCGACGCTTCGTCACATATGCGCGGAATAGTAACTGACTAATCGGAAAAAGATGCGGGATCACGCGACCCGTTGGATGGTGTGGCGGTCCTCATCGGCGTGACGGCGCCGCGCAGGCAGGCGACGACCTGCTCGTCGGTGGTTTGGGTGAAGTCGGTGTACCAGGTGCCGATCGCCTGCAGCGCCGCAGGCGTGACCAGTGCGACCAGTTCATCGGCAGCATCGTGCATTCGAGCCACCCAGCCACGTGGCGCGACCGGAACCGCCAGGACGATGCGGGCCGCACCGAGAGAGCGGGCGACCTGGCAGGCCGCCCGCGCGGTAGACCCGGTCGCGATGCCGTCGTCGACCACCACGGCGGTCCGCCCGGCCAGCGGGATGCGGGGTCGGTCACCGCGGAACCGTTGGGCACGGCGCTGCAACTCGGCTCGCTCTCGGAGCTCCACCGCGGCTAACTCGTCCGGGGTGACACCAGCCCGGCAGACCGTCTCAGGTAGCACGATGCGCACGCCACCTTCGCCGATGGCGCCCATGGCCAGCTCGGGCTGCGATGGTACGCCGAGCTTGCGCACCATGATCACGTCCAGTGGCGCGGCCAGCGCCGCCGCCACCTCGGCAGCGACTTCAACCCCGCCTCGTGGCAGGCCCAGAACCACGACCTCGGGGCCGCGGAGATGCTGCAACCGCTGGCCCAACTGCCGCCCCGCGTCGGCGCGATCGGCGAACATCCGCGCCACCTCCATCCCCCGGCCGATTATCCGCGTGGGAATCCGACTCGGCTACCGAGTCGGCGGTGCAATGACGGTGAACTCGGTGGACAGTTCGTCGGCTCCGCAAGTCGTGGAAATCTGGTAATGACCGCTGGCGGCGTTCGATCGGACGGTGGCGGTACCGAAAAGCCGCCACGGTTGGTGCCCTTCGGGGTTGCCGTTCAACGCACCGATGTCGAGCACCGGTGAGTGCACTACGCCGACGTTGTCGAGACAGGCCAGGTCCAGCGACACAGTCGAACCCGGAGTGCCCTGCTGGGGAGTCACCCGCAACCAGTTCGCCCCGGGCGCTGCCGTGGTCGGTGTCGGGGTCGGTTCGGAGGGCTCGGCGCTAGCGCTGGGTTCGACGGTAACGCCAGACGGGCTGGGCCGGCTGGGTTCGGCCGGCCTCGCCGCCCCCGAGCACGCTGCACCGAAAACCCCCAGCACGACGACGCTAGCGATGGCAACCCCGCTCCGAACCCCCATAACCGCCGCAGTATGCCCCAAGCCGGGTCAGCGCAGCATGCCGGCTACCGGTTTGAGGTGGGCGGATCCTTCGTCTTGTAGATAGTCCTGGGCCGTGGTTTCGTCGATGCCGTTGGAGACACGTAGCTGGCGTAGCGCGATCGTAACCAGTATGGCTACTACGAGGTTGCCGATCAGCGCGACGAATCCGACGTAGACCTGCGTCGGCGAACCCGCGAACGGCTGCCACCCGACGATCGACAACTTGTCCAGCGCTAGCGCCGACCCGCCGAAGTGCTTCTTGCCGCTGGTGGGGTTGGGAATGCCATAAAGCAGTGCCAAGCCCCATCCCATACCGACGACCCATCCGGCGACGAGGCCCCAGGTGTGCAACCAGCGGGTGTACAGCGCGATCGCCACCATGGGCAACGTCTGGAGAATTATCACGCCACCGATCAGCTGCAGATCGATGGAGTATTGCGGGTCGATCAACACGATCAACGCTACCGCGCCGAACTTCACCACCAGTGAGGCGATTTTGGCCTGCCGGCACTCCTGCTGGGTGGTGGCGCCGCGATGCAGATACGCCTTGTAGATGTTACGGGTCCATAGGTTCGCCGCCGCGATCGACATGATCGCGGCGGGCACCAGCGCGCCGATCCCGATAGCCGCGAATGCGATCCCGGCGAACCATGACGGGAACTGCCCCTCGAACAGCATCGGGATAACAGTGTTGGAATCCGCGCGGCCAGTGGCCGCATTGACGATCGGTTTTGTATGTGCCGCGATCGCGGCATAACCCAGCAGTGCCAGCAATCCCAATACCAGCGAATACGCCGGCAGGGCGACCATGTTCCGTTTGATCACGCCCCGGCTTCGGGAGGCCAGCGCACCGGTGACGGCATGCGGGTAGAGAAACAGCGCCAGCGCCGATCCGAGCGCTAGCGTGATGTACTGCAGCTGATTGTTGGCCCCCAGCAGGATTCCGTCGCTCGGCGTTTTCGTGGCGTTGAACTTCGCATTCGCGGCGTCGAAGATGGAGCCCCAGCCGCCGAGCTTCGCCGGCAGGATGATCACCGCAGCGATGATCACCAGGTAGATCAGCGCGTCTTTGACGAAGGCGATCAGCGCGGGGGCCCGCAGGCCAGACTGGTAAGTGTAGAGGGCGAGAATCACGAACGCGATGAACAGCGGAGCATGCCCAGCCAGGCCGCCGCCGTTGAGGCCCATCGTGCGCAGTACCGCCTCCAGGCCGGCCAGTTGCAGGGCGATATACGGCATCGTCGCGACGATTCCGGTGATCGCCACCAGCAGCGCCAGCGTTGCCGATCCGTAGCGGCCCTGTACGAAGTCCGCCGGGGTCACATAACCGTGTACCCGCGATACCGACCACATCCGGACCAGCGGCAGGAACACCAGCGGGTAGACGAGCACGGTGTAGGGCAGCGCGAAGAACCCCATAGCGCCGGCACCGAACATCAACGCGGGCACCGCGACGAAGGTGTAGGCGGTGTAGAGATCCCCACCGATGAGAAACCAGGTGATCCACGAGCCGAACCTACGACCGCCCAAGCCCCACTCGTCGAGGTGATCCAGGTCGCCACCGCGCTGCCACCGAGCGGCGTAGAAACCGAGCCCAGTGACCAGCACGAACAGCGCCGCGAAAATGATCAGTTCGGTCCAGCGCACCGTCACCGCCGGTCACCGGCCTTGAGGTACACGACTGCCACGCAGATCACCCCGAGCGGGACGAAAAGGAACTGCACCCAGTAGAACAGCGGGAACCCCCACACCCGAGGCTGGTCGCTGTTGTACAGCGGCGTCACCAACACCAACAACGGCACCAGCAGCAACACCTTCCACCACATCTGAGACATTATGCGCATTGAGCGGGCTCAGCGGGGTAAAACAAGGCTGGATAACCCCGCTGAATGCGGGTCAGAGGCGGTGCTTGAGGGCGGCGAGCTCGTCGTGCAGCACGGTGGGCAGTGGCTCGCCGATCTTGTCGAGCCACTGTTCGATGTAGGGAATTTCGGCGCGCCACTCGTCGACATCCACGGCTAGCGCTGCGGCGACATCGTCGATCGGGATGTCCAAGCCGGACAGGTCGAGCTGATCGGCGGAAGGCACCCGACCGATAGGGGTGTCGACCGCTACAGCCCGGCCCTCGATCCGCTCGATGATCCACTTGAGCACCCGGCTGTTCTCCCGGAAACCTGGCCACAGGAAACGCTGGTCGTCGCCGCGCCGGAACCAGTTCACGTAGAAGATCCTGGGGAGCTTGCTGGCGTCGGCGTTCTTGCCGGTGTCGATCCAGTGCTGGAAGTAGTCACCGGCGTGGTAACCGATGAACGGCAGCATCGCCATCGGGTCGCGGCGTACCTCGCCGAGCGGGCCGGCGGCCGCTGCGGTCTTCTCGCTGGACAGCGTGGCGCCCAGGAACACCCCGTGCTGCCAGTCGAAAGCCTCGTTGACCAGCGGGATAGTGCTCGCCCGGCGGCCGCCGAACAGGATCGCCGAGATCGGCACGCCGTCCGGATCGTCCCACTCAGCGGCGAGCATTGGGCACTGCGCCATCGGCGTGCAGTACCGCGAGTTCGGGTGCGCGGCGCGCTTGCCAGCCGCACCCTCAGCCGGCGTCCAGTCCTGTTTGGCCCACGAGGTGAGGTGCGCCGGCACCGGCTCCATGCCCTCCCACCAGACGTCACCGTCGTCGGTGAGGGCGACATTGGTGAAGATCGAGTTACCGAACTCCAGCGTGCGCATGGCGTTGGGGTTGGTCCGCCAGCTAGTGTTCGGTGCCACTCCAAAGAACCCGTTCTCCGGGTTCACCGCGTAGAGCCGGCCGTCGGCACCGAAGCGCATCCAGGCGATGTAGTCACCCAGGGTCTCGGCCATCCAGCCCGGGATGGTCGGCGCGAGCATCGCCATGTTCGTCTTGCCGCAGCCCGAAGGGAACGCGGCCGCGATGAAATGGGATACCCCCTGCGGGTTGGTCAACTTCAGGATCAGCATGTGCTCGGCGAGCCAACCCTCGTCACGGGCCATCACCGAGGCGATCCGCAATGCGTAGCACTTCTTACCCAGCAGCGCGTTGCCGCCGTAACCGGAGCCGTAGCTCCAGATCTGCCTCTCGTCGGGGAAGTGGCTGATGTACTTGATCTCGTTGCACGGCCAGGGCACATCAGGCTGGCCGGGTGCCAGTGGATGGCCCACCGAGTGCAGGCACGGCACGAAGTCCGCCTCGGTGCCGTCGGCCGAGAGGAATTTGCGCAGCGCCGCCTTCCCCATCCGGGTCATGATCTTCATCGAGCACACCACGTAGGCGGAATCGGTGATCTCGACGCCCAATTTGGGCGCCGCGTCGCCCAGCGGGCCCATACAGAAAGGCACCACGTACATCGTCCGACCGCGCATGCACCCTCGGTACAACCCGGTCATGATCGACTTCATCGCGTCCGGGTGCATCCAATGGTTGGTGGGTCCGCAGTCCCGCTGCGCTCGCGAGCAGATGAAGGTGCGCTCTTCGACCCGGGCCACGTCCGCGGGATCCGAGACAGCCCACAATGAGTTCGGTTTACGGTCCAGCCGGCGCAACGTGCCGGCATCGACCAGCTGAGCGGTGAGCCGGTCCCATTCCTGCCGAGTTCCGTCGCACCACTCGACACGGTCGGGGTTGGTGAGCTCGGCGATATCGCGCACCCAGTTGCGCAAGCGTGTGTGGCTTATCGGGGCATCATCCAGGCCTGGAATGGTCGCTGCAGTCACTGCTCGCCTCCTACCGGATGACAAGGAGGTTAACCCGGAGCGACCGCTGATGCAGGAGCTGCGCATGAGAGATCGCTCACCCTTTCCGAATCGGTTCAGCAAGTTGCGCCGAGATATCGCGAGTGCTAACTCGCTGGGCTCACCGACGACATGTTGAAATCCGGTACCCGAATGGGCGGCATCGCGGTGCGGGAAAACCAGTCCTTCCACTCCCGGCACAAGGTCCGCTCCGTAGCGCCGACTTCGGTGACCCGCCGGAGCAGATCGATCGGGCTCTCATTGAATCGGAAGTTGTTCACCTGCCCGACTACCTCACCGCCTTCGATGAGGTACACCCCGTCCCTGGTCAGGCCGGTGAGCAACAACGACACCGGATCAACTTCACGGATGTACCACAGGCAGGTCAGCAGCAGTCCACGCTCGGTGCGCGCCACCAGGTCGTCGGTCGACGCCGACGAGCCGCCGGTGAGCACCAAGTTCTCCGGCGGCGGGGTGAACTGCCCACCCAGCTCCTCGGCGGCCGCCCGGGGATAGGCCAGCGCGTTCACCGTGCCGTCGCGCAACCAGTCGACCCGGTGCACGCCGGCGCCGTTGTCGAAGACGCTCACCGAGTCGCCCGAGGCGGTGGTGACCAGAAACGGTGCGGTTTGCATGCCTGCCGCGGCGGGATCGCTGAACAGCGTGAGCGGCAGGTCGGTGAGCCGCTCACCCAGCCGGGTGCCGCCCGGCTGCTCGTCGCCCGGCTTGTCGCTGGCCCGGTCGCCGGGCGCGGCGAACGGCGAGCGCCCCTCGTGCGCCGGCCGACCATCCATGGACCACGCCATGTAAAGCATGAGGTCGGCAACCGCCGAGGGCGGCAGAATGGTCTCGTACCGACCCGCGGGCAGCTCCACCTGCCGGCCCGACCAGCTCAGCCGGCGGCGCACCTCGGCAACCAGCGCGGTGAAATCCAGATCAGTGAACTCAGCCGTGTAGGACCCCGCCCAGGCGCTGCGGGTGAGGTCGGCGGCGACCTTGCCGTTGAGCTCGACGGTGCCGGTGGGCTGCACCCAGCGGCGGCGCAGCCCAGTGGAGGACGCCAGCCAGGTGGTTTCCAGGCGGTGCTCGGCGAACCCGTAGAGCAGTTCACTACCTGAGGCGGCGAAGGCGGCGGCCAGCTCATCGGTCAGGCGGGCGAACACCCCGATCTCAGTGGCCGCCGCCGGCGCGTCGTAGTCGTCATCAGCAGCGCCATCCAGCAGTGGCGCGGCGTCGCGGTTCGGCCCGGATTGCCGCGCGGCGCCCTCACTAGCCGCCACCACGGCGCGCACCTCATCGGGATCGACACCGTTGCCGCTGACCACACCGACCGACTCGCCGACAACGGAGATCACCGCGAACGAGCGGGTAGTGGTGTGCCCATTGGTGGTCATCGTGCTGTTCGCCCAGCGCAGGTTCACCTCGCTGGTGTCGGTGAGCACCACGATGCAGCCGTCCGCCTTCGACGCGTCCAGCGCGGTCGCGGTGAGCTCGTCAGGACGGATCACTGGCCGGCCTCCTCGCGGGAATTGAGCACATTGATGCCCCGAAACAGTGCTGACGGGCATCCGTGGCTGACCGCTGCGACCTGACCGGGTTGGGCCTTGCCACAGTTCAGTGCTCCGCCGAGCGACCACGTTGAAGCGCCGCCGACGGCCTCCATCGCACCCCAGAAATCGGTGGTAGTGGCCTGGTAAGCGACATCGCGCAGCTGCCCAGCCAGGACGCCGCCCTCGATGCGGTAAAACCGCTGCCCGGTGAACTGGAAGTTGTACCGCTGCATGTCGATCGACCAGGAGCGGTCGCCGACGATGTAGATGCCGCGCTGAACCCCGGAGATCAGCTCCACGGTTGTGGTGTCGGTAGCGCGATCAGGTTGTAACGACACGTTGGCCATTCGCTGGATGGGTACGTGGTGTGGCGAGTCGGCGTAGGCGCAGGCCGCCGAGCGTTCCAGCCCCAGCCGGCGAGCGAAGACCCGATCGGTCTGATACCCGACGAGCGTCCCACCGGCCACCAGATCCCACTGTGACGTGGCGACGCCGTCGTCGTCGTAGCCGATCGTCGCCAACCCGTGCGCCTGGGTACGGTCCCCGGTGACGTGCATGATCGGCGAGCCATAACGGAGTGTGCCGAGCTTGTCGGGGGTCGCAAAGGAGGAGCCGGCATAGGCAGCCTCGTAGCCGATCGCCCGGTCGTACTCGGTGGCGTGACCCACCGATTCGTGGATCGTCAACCACAGGTTGGTCGGGTCGATCACCAGGTCGTACCGGCCGGCCTGGACGCTGGGCGCCTTGACCTTCTCGGCCAGCCAGTCCGGAATCTGCGCCAGCTCACCGTCCCAGTCCCAGTGGGTGTTGCCGGCCAGGTACTCCCAGCCCCGGGCGGTGGGTGGCGCGCAGGTCCGCATGCTTTCGAACGAACCGGACGCCCGGTCCACCGTGACCGCCGTGAGTGCCGGATGCATCCGTACCCGCTGCTGGGTAGCGCTGGTACCAGCGGAGTCGGCGTAGAACTTGGTCTCCTTCGCCGCCCGGAAGGTCACGTCGGTGTGCTCGACCCCGTCCGCGGCGAGCAACCGGCTCGACCACTCCGACAGCAGCGCCACCTTCTCGCCCAGCGGCACCGTGAACGGGTCGATCTCATGGTCGCCGACCCACACCGCGTCGGCGTGTACCGGCTCCGCCGCCAACTCCACTCGCTCCGCATTGAGCGGACGCAGCGTGCGAGCCACCTGCACCGCTCGCTCCGTCGTGGCCACCGCGGACTGCAAAGTCAGCTCGAGGTGCGAGGCGAAACCCCAGGTGCCCTCGACGATCACCCGGACGGCCAACCCGACGTTGGTCGAGTCCTGCGCTGTCGCGACAGTTCCGTCGCGCAGCCTGATCAGCTGCTGGGTGTTCCGCTCGATCCGGACGTCGGCGTGCTCCGCGCCTAGCTCACGCGCCCGCCCGAGCGCGGCATCAGCCACCGCCCGCAACGGCAGGGCGAGGAAATCGGGATCGATCATGCCGGTACTCACAATGTCCGACCCTAACCCGTCACCCGTTGCAGCAGCCGCTGCGCCAGCACCGCCACGGCCGTGCCGAGCATCCCGGACTCTGGCAACGCCTCCAGCGGAATAACCGGCACGTCGATCGGGGTCTTGTCCCCGACGAACTGGCGCTCGACACTGATCACTTTCGCTACTGGAAGCTCACTGACCAGCAGAATCCGGATGGTCCGCACCATCGCGACCACCGCCAGCTCGCTCCCTTCCATGATCTCTTCGGGCTCCAGCGGATCAAAGGATGCTCCGAGCACCCCCAGCGAGCATCGGGCAGTCCGCACCACCTCGTGGAATGCGTTGAGATCGGTCAGCCTCAGATGGAGCACCATCTCTGGCTCCTCGATGGGGACACCCTGCAAACCCGCCGCGAACTCCCCGCCGACGACCATCGGCACTCCGGCCAGCAGCGCAGGCCACACCACCCGATTCGCCAGCAGCCACGCATCCAGCCCTATCGCGTCCACGCCGAATTGCAGCCGCTGGTCAAGAGCAGCGGTGCTCGGTTCCACCCCGAAGGTGACCGCCAAGCCGAACTCGCCCAGTAACCTGCGCACCATTGCCAGGGTCGGCTCGCGGGTCCCCTTCTCCCAGCGACACAGCTGATATCTGCTCAGGCCGGTGCGCCCGGCAAGCTCGTGGTGCGTCAGAACATGCTCGTCGCGGATGGCTCTCATCAGCTCTGCTGTGCTGCGATAGGTGCGGTCCAGGATTCGACGTGCCATGTCGGCCACGATGCCGAACAGCGTCGACAGACGGCCCGGTTCAGCCCTAGTGCCGGTGCGGCGATACACAGCGAGCGCAGATATCCCCAACAGGACGGTACGAGGGTTGACAAGCGGGCACTGTCACTGTCCGTGTCGCGCAAGGAATCAGTGTCGCAGCGCGCAGAGGTGCCACCGACAGCAACTTTCCGACAAAGTTGCCGCCTGCGGCACGTCCGCACAATATCCACACACCTTCTCGCTGGGACGGATGTGACCAATGTGGCGAAGGGGTCACTGTGGCCAAGGGTCACTGTGGCCAAGGGGCCACTACGGCGAAGGGGTGACGGTGCGACGACCGTTGCTTTCCGCTAATCGAGGAACCGGTGTCGAACCGAAGGGAGCGGGATCGCGCATTCCGTCCGGGTGCCAAACCAGCGATACCGGTTGCGAGCCACGAACCGATACACCGCATCCCGCGCGGCTCGGGGTACCAAGGTGGTGGCAGCAACAGCCCGCCATGGCCACCGAAGGTGTCGCGCCGAGTACGCCACAGCGTCGGACCGAGTGTAGACGCGCCCATCTTCGATCAGATACATCGTCTCGAAATCGATGTCCGAAACTCCGATGTCGCCGACTCCGCAGCGACGTAGTGCGAGCAACGCGGCATCACTGCGCAGGCTCGCGAAGCGCAGGTCGTGATCGGACTCGTGCTCGATGATCCAGCGTACAAGCCGGGAGCACATAACGCATGTTCCGTCAAACAGAATCACGGGGTCGCGCAAAGTGTCGGGAATTAGGGGTCTCCTCTCCTCGCGGTCCCGGGCTTCTCGGGGCTCTCCGAGTAATACCAGGGTCTCGGTAGGGGATAACCCTCGTGTGCCGGGCAGCGCGGTGCGGCATCGTATGGATTGTTGGTCGCAAACACCTGGGAGCCGCGCCGGAACTCCCAGCCGGAGCACCCAACGCCCGAGGCCCGCACACGGGGGGTGCGCGAGCGGGCATCTCGGAATGGCCCGGGTCGTCCATCGGGGACGATCCGGACCATCCCGTTAGGGGGAGGACGGTCCAGGTTCGGGGGACGATCCAGGGCCGTGTTCTTGGGCCCAACGGTGGGCCAGCTGGCACACCCGCTGGGTGAGTTGCTCCGAACTAGACTCCGGGTCGCTACTGCGACCGGCGGCCAGGCCGAGTAAATAGGCGGTGAGCGGGGCAGCCGGCCGCGCGACGCCGTGCGCGACGTCGCGGGACATGTCCAGCACCCGCGACTGCATCGCGGTCGGCGATACGGCGTCGGAGATGTCCAGCTCACGGCACACCAGATCAACCCACTCCTTGAGTGTGTTCACGCCGACTATCCTGCCCGCGCGTCCCAACCCTGGGCAGGGCAGGCTTGGCGAGTGCAGACGATCTACCCGCAGCGTGCCCGAATGACAATCGGGCAGCAACGCGCCTGGGACCGCAACTGGCACCGGTGGGGCGCCGACGTCGCGGATCTGCCTGCCGGGCCGTTGGATGCCGCCGGCTGGTTCGGGCGTGCCGCGCCGGTCGTGCTCGAGATCGGCTCCGGGATGGGCGAGTCCACGGCGGCGATGGCCCTCGAAGCACCCGACGTCGATCATCTCGCCGTCGAGATCTACCAGCCTGGGCTCGCCCAGCTACTGCTGCGCATCGAGCAGGCCGAGATCAGTAACCTACGGCTGCTCCGCGGTGACGCGTACATGGTGCTGCACGAGCACGTCGCGGCGAGCAGCCTGCACGGCGTCCGGATCTACTTTCCCGACCCGTGGCCCAAGCGGCGTCACCACAAGCGCCGGTTGGTGCAACCCGAGTTGGTTGCCCTGGTGACGTCCCGGCTGGCCATTGGGGCCACGCTGCATCTGGCCACCGACTGGGAGCCCTACGCCCAGGAGATGCTCGCGGCCTGCGTCGCCGAGCCTGACCTGCGCAACACCGCGTCGGACGGGTTCGCCACGCGGCCGGCGTGGCGGCCGATCACCAAGTTCGAGCAACGCGCCCGCGACGAGGGCCGGGTGGTGCGGGATCTACTCTTCGCGCGCTTATAAGGCAGGATCGGTCACTATGAACCCGGCGCCCGCCCCGACCGTCCCCGTATCACTACTCGTCTGGGATGCGCCCAATATCGACATGAGTCTGGGCTCGATCCTTGGCGGACGCCCCAGCTCGGCATCCCGGCCGAGATTCGACGCGCTGGGTCGCTGGCTGATCTCCCAGGCCGGGGTCGACACCGAGCCTGAAGCGACCGTGTTCACCAACGTCGCATCGGGCAGCACCGACTTCGTCCGACCCTGGGTGGAGGCCCTGCGCAATACCGGGTTCGCGGTGTTCGCCAAGCCAAAAATCGATGAATCGGACATCGACGAGGACATGCTGGCGCACATCCGGGCCCGGCACGAACAAGGCGTGCTGCGGCACCTGCTGGTGGCATCCGGGGACAGCCGGGCCTTCCGGGAACCGTTGGAAGAGCTCGTCGCCCAGGGTGTGCGGGTAACCGTGCTCGGGTTCCGCGAGCACGCGTCCTTCGCGGTCAATTCCCTGGTGTTGGATTTTGAGGACCTGGAGGACATCCCGGAGCTGTTCCTGCAACCACTGCCCCGGATCACCTTGGAGACGCTGCCCGCCGAGGGCGCCTGGCTTCCGCCGCTGCGGCCGCTGTCTGCATTGCTGCGGCACAGCATCGTGGAACCTGTCTTATGATGCGGTTGACCGCCCCGGTGGTGCTGCCCTGCGACGAGCTGTGCACCGTGCTACACCACGCGGTGGTCGACGTCGACGACGCCGGGCGGATCGGCTACGTCGGACCGTCGGCAGCGGCGCCGCCCGCACCCGGGTCCGAGCTGGCGTTGACCGGCATCTTGGCGCCCGGGCTGGTCAACACGCATGCGCACACCGCGATGACCGCGCTGCGTGGCCTCGGCGGGGATCTGCCGCTGATGCGATGGCTGACCGAGGTGATCTGGCCCGCCGAGGCCCGGGTCGACGCTGAGGACGTTCGGGTCGGCATGCTCGTCGGCGCTTTGGAGATGCTCTGCGCCGGCATCACAACCAGCGTGGAGATGTATTTCTACAGCGACGCGGTGGTCGACGCGGTGCTGGCCGCGGGCAGCCGCGCGGTGGTCACACCGGGGATCATCGCGGCGCCGGGCTGGGACCGGCTGGGCACTTGGCAGCAGATGCTCGACACCATCAGCCGCTGGATCGACGCCGACGGGATCCGGTTCGGTCCCGGCGACCGCATCGAACTGGGATACGGCCCGCACGCTGCCTACACGCTGCCCGCCGAGGCTTTAGCGGCGGCGGGCGCCGCGGCTAAAGAGCGCGGGGCCCTGCTGCACATCCACGTTGCTGAGACGGCCGGCGAGGACACTGCGATCCGCGAGCAGCACGGATCGGTGCCGCTGCTGCTGGAACATCTCGGGGTGCTGGGTGGCGGCGCGCGGGTGCTCGCGGCGCATGCCGTGCAGCTATCTGACACCGACATCGCGGTACTCGCGCGGCACCGCGCCGGGGTGGCGCACTGCCCCGGCTCCAACAGCAAGCTCGCTTCCGGGATCGCGCGGCTGGTCGACCTGCGCGCTGCCGGGATCGCTGTCGGTTTGGGCACCGATGGCCCCGCCTCGCACGACAATCTCGATTTGTGGGAAGACGTCAGGCTGGCGGCCCGGCTGGCCCGGTTGTCCACCGGTGACGCCGCCGCGCTGACCGCCGCGCAGGCACTGCTGATGGCCACCCGAGGCGGGGCGGCCGCGATCGGGCGCGATGATCTGGGCACGCTGCGCCCTGGGGCGTGGGCCGATCTGGTGCACATCGGAGCTGACGACCCGGCGTTCGCGGCCGGGCTGGACATCCCGGACGGTCAGTTGCTGGCCAATCTGGTGTGGGCGGCGGGAGCGCGAGCGGTCCGCGATGTCTGGGTGGCAGGGGAGCGGGTGCTGCACAGCGGTACCCCGACCCGGGTCGATTCCGCGGCAGCACATGCCGCGTTGCGCTCAAGAGTGTCCAGGATCACTGGGCTGTAACCTGCGTGGCGGGTGGGTCTCGTTAAGTACGGGGTGTACCGTGCGCCCGCAAGAGCGCATGGAGTACCTGTCGGGAGACTGGAGACGGCGGTGGGCAATCACGCGGCCACCGAGGACCCGCTGCACGTGCTGTACGTCGGCAGTTCCGCCGATCTGGGAGCACTGCGTCGGTTGATGGAAGCGCACGGCGCGGTGACCCGCAGCCGGCTCACCCCCGCTGTCACCGTCGTCGTCGCCGATCCGTCGATTCGGGCGGATCATCCCACCGTGCGCGCCGCGAGCAGTCTCGGTATCCCGGTGCTGGAACCGGCCCAGGCAAGCGAGCAGTTCGCTGGTTGGCGAAGTCGCACCGACGAGATCCGGCCGGCGCCGGGCATCGTACGGCGACCTCGACTGTTCCGCAGATCCGCGGGGTGAGCGGCAGCGCCGTAGGAAATCCTGGGGCGCTGCGCTGCGGGCATCGCGGTTGCACCGCCGCGTTCGCCGAGCAGTGGAACACCTGGCCCAACCTCGTGACCGCCGTCCGCACCATCGCAACCGTGGTCGCCTGGGCAGTGGCAGTGACCACCGGCAGCGACCGCTGGCTGCTCGCGGCTCTGTCGTGCTACTGGGTCGGGGATATCGCCGACGGGCTGCTAGCCCGCATCACCCGGCGCGAGACCCGCACCGGGGCAGTGCTTGACGTGCTCGCCGACCGGTTGAGCGTCTGCCTGGTAGTCATTACCTACGTGGGGGCGCATGCTGCCGCCGCAGTGCCCGCCGCGGTGTTTCTGGGGCAGTTCGTGGTCCTCGACGCCTACCTCACGCTGGCGTTCGCCCGTTGGTCGTTGCTCTCGCCGAACTACTTCGCTCTGGTCGACGCCACGGTGTACCGGCTGAACTGGTCACCGCCGGCGAAGGCCACGAACACCGGCGCCGTGGTGCTGGTGTGGCTGCTGACCGGATCGACGCTGGCGGCGACGGTTCTCGCCGCTGTGGTGCTCGGCGCGAAGTCCTACAGCGCGCTGCGCCTCACCCGGCTGCCGATCCCGCAGATCCTGTCTGGTTGTGCCGTACTCGACGTGCGCGCCGCCACCGGCTAGCCGCGCAGCCGCATCGACATGACGAGATAGCGGTAGGAGCCGTCCTGGGCGTCATCCGGGTCGTCGGCGCCCAGGCCGGTGACCGGTGTGATGACGGTGGGTTTGCTCGGCTCGGTGAACGACAACGTCGCGCGCGGCGTCGTCACCGCGGTCAGGCCGTCGAGCAGGTACCCGGCGTTGAACCCGATGGTCAAGGGTTCACCGGTGACGCCGACCTCGAGCTCCTCCTCGGCACTGGACTCGTCCTCGGCTTCCGCGGACAGCTGCGCGGTGCCCTCGGAGAACGCCAGCCGGACTGGCGCGAACCGCTGCGCCACCAGCGCCACCCGCTTCAGCGCCGCGATGAACTCGCTGACCTGCACCTCCACCGTGGTGGTGACCGCGGTGGGCCACAGCGAAGCGAACTTCACGAACTCGCCGTCGAGCAACCGGGTCAGCGTTTGGCGGCCACCAGCGGAGAAGCCGAGGAACCCCGCGTCGTCCGCGTCGCCCATCGACAGCACCACCTCGCTGGCCGATCCCAGCGACTTGGCGACATCGGCCAGTGTCTTGGCCGGAACGATGACCGAAGTGGACGGCACTGTACCGGTCGGAGTCCACGGGATGTGTCGCTCGGCGAGGCGGTACCGGTCGGTGGCGGCCAAGGTGAGGACCTCGGGGCCGATCTCCATGCGCACCCCGGTGAGCATCGGCAGCGTCTCGTCGCGGCTGGCCGCCGCGGTCACCTGCGCGACGGCGGTGGCGAAGACGTCGCCACGGACCTTTCCCGAGGTCGCCGGCAGTACCGGCACCGCGGGGTAGTCCTCGATGTGCAACAGCGGCAGGTTGAACCGGACCGAACCACAACGCACCGCCAGCCGGTTTCCCTCGACCACCACCCGTACATCCTTGGGCGGCAGTGCGCGGGCGATCTCGGCGAGCAGCCGGCCGGACACCAGCACCCGACCGGCGGCCTTGTCGGTGACAGGCACCTCGATGCGGTTGAGCACTTCGAAGTCGAAACCCGAGACGATCATCGCGCCGTCGGTCACCTCGAGGACCACGCCCGCGGTCACCGGGACGACCGGACGGGCTGGTAGGCCCTTCGCCGTCCACGCGATGGCCTCGGCGAACGCATCCCGTTCAAGCTCGAACTCCACGTTACCCACCATCCCTGCGAGTA
>JAVXWL010000103.1:0-25470 GCA_032230565.1 Pseudonocardiales bacterium
GACGAGGGCGATCAATCCTTGCTGTTGGCCAGGCCACAGTTGCGGTGCACGGATGACGGGGAGAAGCTGACAGTCCCCGTGCGGATCCTGTAGGCCCAGCGCTCGGGTCCGCACCACCAGCCCCAAAATAGCTGTCTGTAATTAGGACTTCCCTCGCGCTCTGGCCAGTGTTCAGGGATGGGTTGCTTGGTGGCGTCGGTGGGCAACGGAAGGATTGGTTACGCGACACCGCGGCAGCGGGTGGCGTGAGGTGGTTACTGCTGAACCCCGGTAGACGGGCAAGTCCCCCCGTGGTTCGAACACTTATGGTGCTCGAACCACGGTCACTCCTCTAAGGGGGCTGCTGTGTGTCCGTGGCAATGGAAGTCCCCGTCCCCGCTGGAAGTGATCCTGCGGGAGTGAACTCACCGTCGAAGAGGTTCGGATCGAGGTGCAGTTGCGCGATCGCAGGATCACCGGAGGGGCACGCTGCTGAGTATGAACGCTGCGAGATCCGGATTCTCCGAGGGCCAGGCGACGGCGCGGCCCCACCACAATTCCTGGGTGGCGCCCAACAGCTGAGGGTGGGCGGCACAGACGAGCAGACCCAGCAGCGCGGACTTCCGCGCCGGGGCTGCCGGTCACCACCGGCCCGCGCCTGACAATCCGTTAGGTCGCCGTCGGGCCACCTAACGGTCACGCCAACCACCGGCGCGATCTACACAGCAACACGAAAGCCCAGCTCAGACGGTCTAAGCCGAAAGCACTTCCCTCTGGGAGTGCTATCACACGGGCTTCGACAAGCATTATCCCGGGTAATACCGCGGGTCTACGGGTGTCAGCGCCAAGGACGGCCGCTGTCGCCCCGCGGGCGTTCGGGGCAGCGTCAACCGACGTGCCGCCAGCGGGCTTGTAATAACACCGAAACCGAAGTATTAGCAGGAATTTCAGAGGAGGAGGGTGTGGAACAGCGCTAACGCGCTACCGGCGCCGCCGCTACCGATCAGCGTCGCTGTGGCAATGCCCCCACTGGAGAAGTAACCCAAGATCCCGGCAACCAGGCCGACCACGACGGCAATCAGTAGCACCAGGGCGGTACGAACGCTCAACAGCGGACCGGGTGGTGGCGCGGCCATCATGACCGCTCTCCACAGATACAACCCAATGGCCTCTTGCCTCTTAAGTCCGAATTGAAGAGTCGAACGCGCAGTCGGCCAACTAAGATCTTTTGGCATTTGCCGATTCGGGCGAATGGGATGCGCGTTGAACCTGCCTTCCGCGGCCATGCCGCAGGCGCCACGGCGGGTGCCGAGGAACGGGCGTGGGTGATCCGGCGAGCGGCGCGGATCAGCCCAGCCTACGGCGGCTGACCCGGGCCGCTGCCACAGTCATCAGCGACATCACGTCGGGCCGGGCGGATCTGGCCGACACGGTGTCGTTCGTCGGATTCGATTCGCTGTTCGAGCGGATCCGCCGCCAGGTCCGACAGCTGGCCTGGACGAAGATAGGTACCCGCCGGGGTTGTCGCCAATCACCGAAGATCCCTGCGCTGGATCGGATCGAGGTGGTGCTCTGACTGGTCAAAGACTTGAAGGCTGGCCGGGATGCTGGGTGACGGCCGGGCTCTCCGATGGGTCACCCATGCGAATACCCGTGCCGCCAATTCCGCAGTAACCGTTTGGGTTTTTAGCATCCGATAAATACTGTTGGTGGTAGTCCTCGGCGTAGTGAAAGTGGCGCAGCGGAGCAATCTCGGTGGTGATATGCCCGTGCCCAGCGGCGGTGAGCGCCTGCTGGTATGCGGTCCGGCTGCTCTGCGCCTCGGCGGCCTGGTCGGCATCAGTGGTAAAGATCGCTGAACGGTACTGGGTGCCTCGGTCGTTGCCTTGGCGCATGCCCTGAGTCGGGTCGTGGCCTTCCCAGAACACTTGCAGCAGCTTGCCGTAGGAGATCTGCGCCGGGTCGAAGACGACCAGCACTACCTCGGCGTGTCCGGTGCGCCCCGAACACACTTCCTCGTAGCTGGGGTTGGGAGTGTGACCGCCGGCGTAGCCGACTGCGGTGGAGTACACCCCCGGGGTGCGCCAAAAGATTCGCTCGGCGCCCCAGAAACAGCCCATCCCGAATACCGCGGTGCGCAGGCCGTCGGGGAAAGGTGCCACGATGCGGTGGCCGGTTACGGCATGTCGTTCCCCGACAAACATCGGAACGGATCGTCCGGGAAGCGCCTCCTCGGCGGTCACCATGCGGATCTTGTCGCGTCCGAATAGGGCCATGTCACAAGATTACGCCGCCGCCGAATTAAGCAGGTAGGTGCACGGCACCTCCGAGGCCATCCGCCAGCCGCCAGCCGCCCGGCACCCGCCGCCAGCGACTGCACGGTCAGCGAACCGGCGCCGCACTCGCCCTGTCGTCGCCCAGTTCGAAGACAGGGCTCCGCTGACTGGCTGGACCAGCCCTGTCGTCGAACTCGGCGACCTCCGGGCGGCAATTCGTGCTGGTGGCCTGGATGGATGGTCGGCGGACTGCGCTACACAGGCGGGAGCCGACGGCGGCCGGCGATACCGAGGTCGGAGCGGTGATACCACTCCAGCGACGATTCGCCTTCCAGCCAGCACAGCCGCACCGAAACCCCGTCCAGCTCGGCGGGAAAGTCGATGAGCAACGGTGCGAATCCCTTGAGCTCGATGCCCTGGTCGGGGAACCACTCCAGCATCTCATCCAGCCGGGCCTGCAGCGCTTTGGCTTCCGCGAGACCGCCCAGTGCGGACGCACGGGAGCGGCGTAGGTCCATCGACAGCTCGGTGAGGTCGGCTCGTGCCTCGACCAGGTCAGCGACTCGCCTGCGCACTTCCGGGAGCAGGGCGCGCGCGTCATCCACTCCGAACAATCGGCCATCACCCACAGCAGTGATGGTAGTCGTACCTGCGCCGATTCCGGTCAGCCGTTGGTTGGCGGCCGTTCCACGAGCTGGCTGAGGTAGAGCTGCTCACCGAGCTTGTCCATCAACTCCAGGTTGGTCTCGAGGTAGTCGATGTGTTCTTCCTCGTCAGCGAGGATGTGCTCGAAGAGGTTGGCGGTGGTGATGTCGCCTTTCTCCCTGCACATCGTGATACCGGGACGCAGCCGAGCGAGGACCTCCATCTCGACGGCCAGATCCGCCTGGAACTGCTCTCGCACGGTCTGCCCGATCCGCAGCGGTAGCAACTTCTGGTAGTTCGGGAGGCCCTCGAGGAACAGGATGCGGTCGGTGATCCGCTCCGCGTGCTTCATCTCCTCGATGGACTCTGACCGGGTGTGCTCGGCAAGCTTGGTGAATCCCCAGTTGGCCTGCATCTTGGCGTGCAGGAAGTACTGATTGATGGCGGTCAGTTCGCTGGTCAGCTGCTCGTTGAGTAGCGCCAGGACCTCGTCATCGCCGCGCATAACGCTAAACCCCCTTCGATCGAATCACTCCCGTGATCACTACCGTAGTGGTAGTAGATCGGCTTGTCACCGAAGGTGAGCCTGCCCAGCAATTATCCGGTAATGAAGGTGCACCGAGGAGGATCCCGACGGGTCAGGCGGTACGCCACAGCGGGCTGGAAAGCTCGTCGGCGGGCGCGCTCAGCAGGGCGACGATCTTACCGACGCACGTCCCGCATCCGGTCCCAGCCGCGCTGCGGTTGACCACGTCTCGCACGGTGCAGGCGCCGTCGGCGATGCACCCGCGCACCTGCGCTTCGGTCACCGCCCGGCAGATGCAGACGTACATGGGCCTGCCCCCTCAATCGAGTGATAGGCAAGGCTAAGCACATCAGATTATCGAGCTGACGTCTAGTCCTCGGCTGCCGCGCCGTTGCCGGCCACCCGCGCGGTGATACAGCCGCCTGTGCAGCGCGCTCCGTCGGGTTCAGTCGTCGGAGGCCGCGATGTCCTCTTCGACCTCTCGGACGTAGCCTGCCGGGTCCTTGTCCACCGGTTTGACGCCAGCGAAGTGCATGGCCTCGAAGGTGATGAACGCAACCGCGAGGTCATGGCGTAGCGGCAGCTCGGCGTGCCGGCGGAAATCTGTGAGACCCTCGCGCTCCTCCTCGGCCATGTGGTCGCTGTTGGCCTCGTTCGCCTTGGCGATGGCCTCGTACCAGCCGTCGCTGCCGACCTCGTGGTGCGCGACTTCGGCGACCGCGTTACGGATGTCATTATGATCACCGATCGCATCCTTGGTTTCGGCCTCCGGGTCGACGCCCCCGGCACCTTTGCCCACGCGCAGTAGTTCCGGGTAAAAGTGCTGCTCCTCGGCCTCGGCGTGCACCTCGAGGAATGCGGCGAGCCGCTTCCACAAAGCGCCAAGAGCGGCGGTATTGGTGCGGTCGATCTGTTCGAGGATCGCGAAGAGCCGCCGCTGCTCCTCGTGGTCATCGAGGATCAGCTGGGTGATGTCCATGGTTCTCCTATCGGGATGATGTCCGGCATGATCACTGGGTTTGGCGATCGCGGGTTGAGCCCGCGGGGCGAGTACCTCCAACACCGAGGGGCCCAGCAGCACCCCTGCCACAAGCTGACCGAAGATCCTCGCTAGCGCGACTAGGAAACCGACCAGCTGATGCTCATCCAGGGACGGCAACGACGACTCTAACTCAGCGTGCAGGCTTTGCGGTTCCCGACGGGCGGGGATAAGGTCGCTGGTCCGCTGCAGGCAGCATCGAGGGCGAGTGGCTTACGGCCGTGAGTTCCCCATACGACGGCGACCACACCACTTCGGCAACTCTTCACCCGACCCGCGCCGGACCGGATCCCGTTTTGCCCGCTCGTGCTCGGGGTATGGCTTACGCCCATGGGGAGTACCACGCGGGACGAACTACGGCGGGTCGCCAACGAGACGTTCGGCTGGTCGTCGCTGCGCGACGAGCAGCTCGAGGCGATGGAGCAGGTCATGGCAGGACATGACCTGCTGGCGGTGCTGCCTACTGGCGCGGGTAAGTCGGCGATTTATCAGGTGCCGGCGTTGCTACTCGGTGGTCCGACCCTCGTGGTGTCCCCGCTGATAGCGCTGCAGCGCGACCAGCTTGAGAGCATCGAGGATAGCCGGGCGCCGGAGGCGGTCGCGGTGAATTCCGCCCAGCGCAGCGGCGAGCGCCAGCGCGCCTGGAAGGCGATTCGCCAGGGCGACGCAGAGTACTTGTTCCTTTCGCCGGAGCAGTTGGCCAACGATGAGGTCGTTGACGCCCTTGCCGAGCTGAACCTGTCGCTGTTCGTCGTCGACGAGGCGCACTGCATCTCCGCCTGGGGGCACGACTTCCGCCCCGACTACCTTCGGCTCGCGCCGGTGATCGAGCGGCTCGGCCATCCACGCGTGATCGCGCTCACGGCCACTGCTGCGCTGCCCGTGCGCAACGACATCGTTGAACGGCTGGGCCTACGTGAGCACCGTGAGGTGATCGGAAGCTGCGATCGCCCGAATCTGCACCTGGCGGTGCAGCGGTTCATCGAGGACGCTGACAAGCGACACTCAGCCATCACCAGGGTTCGCGCCCTGACCGCGGATCCCGCTACCCGCCGCGGGCTTGTCTACGCCGCCAGCCGTAAAGATACGGAGTTCTACGCTGGTGAGCTCGCGCTGTGCGGGGTGCGTAGCGCGGCCTATCACGCCGGGATGAAGGCGGCCGACCGGCAGCGGGTGCACGAGGAGTTCCTGGCCGACGAGCTCGACGTGGTAGTGGCCACCTCGGCATTCGGCATGGGTATCGACAAGCCCGACGTTCGGTTCGTCGTGCACGCATCGATTCCGGATTCACTGGACTCCTACTCCCAACAAATCGGGCGCGCTGGACGCGACGGGCAGCCCGCCGAGATCACCCTGTTCTACCGCCCGGAGGACCTGAGCCTTCAGACGTTCCTCACCGCGAGCAAGGCTCCCCAGGAGGCTCTTGGAGAGGTCGCGCACGCCCTCATCGATCACGGAGAACCAATCCCATTCAGGCAGCTCAAGGGCGAAGTGGACGCCTCAACAGCCAAGTTCACCAGAGCCGTCAACCTGCTCGAGCAAGCCGCGACGGTCGGCACCAGACCAGATGGCCGGCTCGAATATCTTCATCGCGACCTTCCCGCCGAGCAGGCGGTGCAGCGCGCAGTGGACGTCGCGGAGACTCGCGAGCGGCTGATCCAGTCGCGGATCGAGATGATGCGCGGCTACGCCGAAACGACCGGGTGCCGGCGGCAGTATTTGCTTGGCTACTTCGGTGAGCAACTTCCCCACCCATGCGGCAACTGCGACACCTGTGACGCCGGCACCGCTGAGGAGCAGCCGACTTGTAACAAGGAGTTTCCGATCAACAGCTCAGTGCAGCATGCCACCTGGGGCCACGGCGTCGTCATGTCCATCGACCAGGACCGGCTGACCGTGCTGTTCGACGACGTTGGCTACAAGACGCTTTCTTTGCCGGCCATCCGCGAACACCAGCTTCTGCGCCCTTGACTTGCTGACCGACGTGTAGCCGCAATACTAGTGCCGTGGCCGGTGCGAATCCCGAAGAGCGGGTGACTTGGCCGTTTGTCTACCAGCGCTGGCACGCGTTGACGTTCCTGCACTGGGCGTACGACCCAGCCGACGTGCAACGCTTACTCCCAGCGGGGCTCGACGTCCATACTCATGACGGCGTCGCCTGGGTGGGGCTTACTCCGTTCCTTCTGTGTGACTTCCACCCGCCGGGGCTTCCCGCCCTTCCGGGGCTGTCCAGCTTCCCTGAGACCAATGTGCGAACTTACGTCGTCGACAGAGCCGGGCTTGACGGCCTGTGGTTCCTGTCCCTCGATGTCTCTGGGTTGGCCACCGTCCTCGGCGCCCGGGCAGCTTTATGGCTTCCCTACCATTGGGCGGCGATGACTGTGGACGACGGTTCCACGGTTACCTATCGGTCACGCCGGCGGTGGCCGCCGACGGCGGGCCATGACATTGTGGTCGAGCCCGGGTCGCCGCTGTCGACTGATGAGCTCGAGGCGCGTGACCACTTCCTCACCGGCCGGTGGCGGGCCTTCACCAGCATCGCTGGCCGCTTGGTTAACGTCCCGGTGGAACATCAGGCGTGGCCGCTGTGGAGTGTGCAGGTCCACCAACTCCATGAGGACATGCTCGTCGCGGCCGGTCTGCCGGCGCCCGAGGGGCAGCCCGTGGCGCATTACTCGCCGGGCGTTGATGTTCGCTTCGGCCCCCCGCGGTGGGGCGGTGGGTAGCCACGCTGCGCCGGGTGGAAGGTTGATCACGCTCGCCCGCGCGGCCAGCGGTTAGGAGGTCGTGAGCGCCTGGCTAGCTCTGCGGCCGATGCCGCGGACTTCGAAGCCGACCCGGCGCAGTACGTCGGCGTCGAGCACGTTGCGGGTGTCGATCACGATGCGGCGCTCGACGAGCTCGGCCAGCTGTCCCCAGTCCAATAGCCGGAACTCGGGCCATTCGGTGAGCACCACCAGGGCAGCGGCGCCGGAGGCGACCTTGAGCGGGTCGTCGGTTACCTGTAGGTCGTCGGTCATGCCGGGCACCGCGGCGGGCACTCCAGGGTCGTAGCCGATCAGGTCGGCGCCCTCGGCTGCCAGCAGCGCGGCCACGGTGAGGGCGGGGGAGTCGCGCAGGTCGTCGGTGCCGGCCTTGAAGGTCAGCCCGAGCAAGCCGATCCGCTGCCCGGCCAGCGACCCGCCGACGGCGTCGCGAACCTTGGCGACCATCCGGTGCTGCTGGTGGGTGTTGGTGTCCAGGCTGGCTTGCAACAGTCCGAAGTCGAAGTCCGCGGCGGCGCACACCTGGAGCAGCGCGTGAGTGTCCTTGGGTAGGCAGGATCCGCCCCAGCCCGGGCCTGGTTGCAGGAACGACTGCCCGATTCGTCGGTCGTAACCGATGCCCTCAGTGACATCGAGCACGTCGGCTCCGAACCGCTCGCACAGCTCGGCGATGGCATTGACATAGGACAGCTTCATCGCCAGGAAGCAGTTCGCCGCGTACTTCACCATCTCCGCGCTGGCCGCGTCGGTGAGCACCGTCGGTGCGCCGAGCCGGGCATACAGCGCCGCTACCCGCTCAGCGGCGTCTTGCGCGTCACAGCCCACCACGATGCGGTCAGGGTTGAGGAAGTCATCGACCGCCGAACCTTCCCTTAGGAACTCCGGATTACTGACCACCGCCACGTCCGGACGGCCCAGCAACTGCGCGGTGCGTGCCGCGGTGCCCACCGGAACGGTCGATTTATTGACCACAACGCAGCCCGCCGGCAGCAGTTCGTGTACTTCGGCGGCCACCGCCTCCACCGCCGACAGATCGGCCGCCCCGCCGGCGCCCATCGGAGTGGGCACGCACAAGAACACCACCTCGGCATCAGCGACCGCGGCTGCGGCGCCCACCACGAACCGCAGCCGGCCGGCGGCCAGGCCCTGCGCCACCAGGTCGGGTAACCCTGGCTCCAGAATCGGCACCTCCCCGGCGGAGAGCCGAGCCACCTTGCGCTCGTCGACGTCGGCGCACACCACCCGATGCCCCAGCGAGGCCAGACACGCGCCGGTCGTCAGGCCCACATACCCGGAACCGATCACCGCGATGCGCCGCACGAACATGCGCCTCTCCCCTCACGCTGTGTTGCTTGTCATGGTCGCACAGTAATCAAGTCACCGGCGTAGGGCACGTCGTTGACCTGTTCGGAACTCATCCACAGTCGCAGCGCCCGGGTGGCGCCCACATCATCGGCGTTGTAGGTGAGCAGCCGGGCCCGCTGGGTCACATCCGGTGGCGCGCCGCCCAGCCCGACAGCGTCGGAGTACCAACGCATCGAGTTCTCGCCACTGGCCTCCGGATCGTGCCAGGAAAACCCGGCGGCCGGAGCGATTGTCTTGAGTCCTTTGCCGTGCGCGCAGAGGAACTCAGCGCTGACCACCGCGTACAGATCAATCCATTGGCCCGACGAGATAAATTCCTGCACCGCGGCGGCGGTCGGGATTCCCGGGGCGCCGGCGAAGCGTTCCGCCGAGGAGAACATCCAGCGGTTCTCAGCCTGCTCGTTGTAGCAGTAGGCGGCAAAGCTCAGACCGCGCTCGGCGGCGCGGGCGCGAACTTCAGTCAGCCAGCTCCAGAATGCTGCGAACGACCGGGCCTCATCGGGCGTCGGCACCGGTTCCCAGGTGGAGAAAGCGCGATAACCCCTCGGCAGCCCGACGTCGGAGCCGGACAGCAGGCAGCCCCACAAATAGGCCCCGGACTCGTCGAAGCTTTCCATGTCCACGTCAACCTCGACGTCGGCGCGCGGCACGGTGATGCGCCGGTTGCGCCGCACCAGCGTGAGGTCCCGCTGCCAGGCGCGGGCCAGCAGCACCGCGTCACGAAAAGACATCCCGGCCATCGGCACGGGAGGGTCGCCCGCCGGGTCAAGCGCGGCCAACTCGTCCACGGTGGACAATCCGGCCGCTCGTAGCGCCACCGCATCCTCTCCGCGCAGCACCAGGCTCACGTCCCGGGACGCCCGCAGTGCCGGACCGCACAGTGGCCACCACGGGCAGGACCGGCATTCAGTGACCCGGGACGGTTGGGCCAGCGGCTCGACCTCGGTGGCGGCGGCGCGGGCGACGGCGAGCCGGTCGGCGAACCGGGCGTCGTACTCGGCCATCGCGGTCCGGCCACCTGGCCAGGTAGGGGCGTCCAAGTCGTGCCACACCACGACGTCAGCCTCCAGCCCGATTACCCCGCCGGTGGCCCGACCGCGGGTGGCCAACCCGGCCGCCTGCAGCAGCCGTACCGTATGCGCCAGCCGCAGCTGGTCCCGGGACTGGGGGCGTCCCTTGCGTTTCGGGTCGGTACTGACCAGCGTCGGTTGAGCCAACGAGCTGGTGCGAGCCCCGCAGCCCGGGTCGGTCACCTTGTGCCGTACGACGGCAACTGGAAGGTAGCCACCGTGGTGGCGCACCAGCAGTTCTACGCCGCCCCGGCGGCCGCTCTGGGGATCCGCCAGCAACAGACCGCCCCAGATGAACGGTGCGCCTCCGAGGAGCAGGGCCAGGGTGGCGCTGCACCGCTGTTCGGCAGGTAGACCCGGTGAGACCTCCGCCCAGTCAGCGAGGTGGTGGGCGGCCAGCCGGTCGGCGACGAAACGACGATGCGCGGCGGCGTCGGCGATCCGTCTCGCGGCGGTAGCGTCCAGGGCCGCGCGGGACGTGCCGGCTACCGCTGGATCGTGCTCCAGGTGCACCCGGCGTCGGCAGCGGGTGACCACAGCGGCGTCCAGCAGCACTGTCGAGTCCACGGCATCAGACTATGTCCCGGGACCGACAGCCTGCGCGACTCCCGGCCGGTGACACGACGATCGAGGACACAAGGATCAGGTTCCGCTGGCGATGAAGCCGTGCTGCCCGAGCCAGTCGCGGGCAACCCGGCGTGGCGACCTGCCCTCCGCGGACCGCTGCCGGTTCAGCTCGGCGATCACCTCATTGGTCAGCGCCGCGGAGATCGGGACGAACGCCTTGGCGATGTTCGGGTTGCGATCGTAGATCTGCTTGCGCATGGTGGGCGCCGCGTTGTACAGGGGGTGGTACAGCTTGTCATCGGCCAACACCGTCAGCCCCAGTTCGGGGATACGACCGTCGGTGGTGTACACCTCCCCGAACAAACACTCCTTCTGGTCGGCGGTGGCCTGGTAGATGGGTCCGGCCTGCAGCACCTTGAGCCGGCCTGCCGGTACCTCGAAGCCGTAGGTGCGTTGCAGGCCGGGGAATCCGTCGTCGCGGTTCTGGTACTCGGGCTCGATGCAGAGATTGCCGGGTTGGCCCGATCGGATGTATGCGGCCATATCTGACAGTGTCCGCAGGCCGAGTTGCTGGGCGCGCTGCGTTTTGATGGCGAAGGCGTAGGTGTTGTTGAACGGGGTCGGCGCGAGCCAGACGATGTTGTTGCGGGCCAAGTCCTGGTGCTTGACCGCCTCGTACTGCGCCTGGCTGTCCTGGATCGGCTTTTGACCCAGGAAGGTGACCCAGGCGGTACCGGTGTACTCCCAGTACAGGTCGATATCACCGCCGAGCAGCGCCTGGCGGGTCGCGTCGGTGCCGCCGATACTGCATTGGTCGGTGGCCGTGGCGTTGACCGACTCCAGCACAGCGATCGCTATCTGGCACAGCACCTGCTGCTCGTCGGCCAGCTTGCCGCCCACGGCGTAGGACTGGCCCTGAAGATTGACCTGCTGGGCGAGGCTGCCGGCCTTCGCCGGCGGACCACTCCTGGTCAGCCCACCGCAGCCGGCGAGCAGCGCGGCAGCCGCCAGAACCGTTAAAGCGGCCGCCGAAACGGCCGGGACAACGGCAGCCAGGCGGCTCACCCGAGCCGGCCGCTGACTAGTCGTTCGGCGACGCCGGCTAGCCAATCGATAACCAGCGCCAACGCCGCCACGATTGCCGAGGTGGCCAGCACCGCTTGCCCGCGGCCGAGATAGAGCATGCTGCTGATGGGTTCGCCGAGGCCTCCCGCGCCGATGAAGGTGGCGAGGGTGGCGGTGCCGACGTTGAGCACCAGCGCCACCCGGATGCCGGCCACCATCACCGGTACCGCAAGCGGGATTTCCACCCGCAGTAGGGTCTGCTTCGCCGACATTCCCATGCCGCGGGCGGCCTCGATGAGCGCGGGATCGACCTGCAGCAGCCCTACTACCGTGTTCGTGAGCACCGGCAGGAACGACGCCAGTACCAGCGCGATGATCGCTGTCGTGGTGCCGAAGCCGAGCAGGAAGGCCAGCAGGATGATCACACCGTAGGCCGGCAGCGCCTGCATGAAGCCGCCGAACGCGAGCGTCCCGGTACGGATTCGGGCCGCCGCCGGGCGGCTCAGCGCGATCCCCAACGGTAGCGCGAAGATGATCACTACCACGGTGGACGCCACCGTGAGCCAGATGTGTTCACCGAACTTGGCCCACAGGTAGGAGGGATCCAACGCCCGTTGCTCGACGCTGTCCAGTTGCCGATTCGCGGTGTAGACCAGCACGACAGCCAACCCGACGACCACGATCACTGGCGTGGCGACCAGGTCGCGGTTACGCCGGATCCAGCCCGGCGCACGGGCCGGTGCGGCCGCTGTCATCGCAGCTGCCCGTGAGGGCGAAGATCGGCCACCAGCGCGTCCCACCGCAGCGCGCCTCGGGGACGCCCGTCGTCGTCAACCACCACGACTACCGGGGCGCGCCCGTCGAGCATGACGTCGACGGCGTCATAGACAGTGCCCGACAGCGGCACCGTGACCAGCACCGGAGGTTGTTCGGATCCGGGCACATGGTGCCAGGCCGATGGGCGACCCGCGCCGTCCACCGACAGCACTGGGTCGTCCTTCGGCGCAGCGCCGGCACCGGAGATCACGATCTGCGCCAGCTCCAGCTGGCTGATCTGCAGCAGGGACAGCCGGCGGACGGCGGCGCCGCTGCCGACGAATTCGGCGACGAAGTCGTCGGCGGGATGGGCGAGCACCTCGCTGGGAGTGTCGTACTGCGCCAGCCGCCCGCGAGCAGCGAACACCGCGATCCGATCGCCCAGCTTCACGGCTTCGGACAGATCGTGGGTGACGAAACAGATCGTCTTCGCAACCTGGCGTTGCACCTCGAGGAACTCGTCCTGCAACCGTTCCCGGGTGATCGGGTCGATGGCCCCGAAAGGCTCGTCCATCAGCATTACCGGGGGATCGGCCGCCAGCCCACGGGCCACCCCGACGCGTTGCTGCTGGCCGCCGGAGAGCTGCCGCGGATAGCGGTCGCGGAAGTCGTCGGGCTCCATCCCGACGAGGTCCAGCAGTTCGTCGACACGGCTGGCGACCCGGCGCTTGTCCCAGCCCAGCATCTTGGGCACCACCGCGATGTTGTCCGCGATGGTCAGGTGCGGAAACAACCCCACCTGCTGGATCACGTATCCGATCCGTCTGCGCAGCTGGTCGGCGTTGACGTCGGTGACGTCCTCCCCGGCGAGCAAGATGCGCCCGGTGGTCGGCTCAATGAGCCGGTTCATCATTTTCAGGATGGTCGTCTTGCCGCACCCGGACGGCCCGATGAGCGTCACGATGGCGCCCTCGGGAACCTGCAGGTTCAGCACGGCTACGGCCGGCTTCGACTGCTTCGGGTAGGTCTTGCTGACGCCTTCCAGTGCAATCATCGGGGACAGCCCGGCCTCAGACACGGATCCCCCTCGGGGTGGTCAGCCGCCGGACGACCACGAACACGATCTCGTAGCCGGCCGCTACCAGCAGGCATCCCAGCGTGCCGGTGATGACCTCGTTGAACGAGTTGATGGCGCCCAGCCGGGCCAAGCCGTCCTGCAACGGCTTGCCGAAGCCGGGTCCGTTGATGATGGCCGCGACCACGGCGATCGAGATCACGATCAGCACCGCGACCCGGATCCCGGAAATGATCACCGGCCACGCCAGTGGTAGCTGCACCCGCAGCATCCGGCGTACCGGTCCCATCCCGACGCCGCGGGCTGCTTCCAGCACAGCGGGGTCCACCCCGGACAGTCCGGCCAAGGTATTGCGCAGCACCGGATAGACCGCGTACAGGGTCAACGCGACGATGCTCGGGGTGACGCCGAGCCCGAGCAGTGGCTGCAGCATGCCGAACAGCGCCAGCGATGGGACGGTCAGCGCGGCCGACGCGAACAGCAGTGCGGTCTCCCGGCTGCCCACCTGCAGGCTGCGCCGCCATGACAGTGGGGTGAGCTGGTTGGTGTGCAGCACCAGCGCCAGCACCAGCGAGATCACACTGGCCAACGCCACCGAGTAGCCCACCAGCAGGAAGTGCTGTTGGGCGTAAAAGGCCAGCTCGGTGGAGTTTTCCGCCAGGTACTGCAGGTAGGACCACATGTTGTGAGGTTAACGGCGGGGTACGCGACACCCAACGACTGCGCAAAAGCGACAGCAGCTCGCTCTGGTCATCGCCGGGGTAGCACAGCGGCAGCGGTGCCGGGGACCTGCAGCAGCGCGTCAAGGCCGGCGAGCGCTCGACCGATGCGGTGTCGCAGCTCGCGACGGCTGATCCAGCCCTGGGCGCGGTACCGGTGGTCCTGGGCGAGCATCACCAGTAGGGAGAGTGCCTCGGCGAGCTCCTCGCGCCGATGCATCGGCAACTGGCGGATGAACTCCAGTTGCGCGTCCACCAGCCCGTCCAGGAAAGCGGCCTCCTGCGCCGCAACCTGCCGCCGCCCTGCCCCCATATGCACCGCCTCGGTTAGTCCGGTTGCCTACCAATCGCCCGCTCGCCCATCACCGTTACCCACCAACCCGCATTCAGCGGGCTCAGCCGGGTAAAAACCGCTCCGATAACCCCGCTGAGCCCGCTGAATGCGGGATACCGGCGGGTTGAGTGCGACGGATCAGCGGTGACGGAGGCGGGCGGTGGCGAGCAGGGTGGGGTCTACTCGGTGGCGGCCTTGGGTGTACTGGGTTCGGGCGAAGGGGACCATGAGCAGTGGCTGGTCATCGCCGATGAGCTCGCAGTAAACGGGAAGGAAGTTGCGATGGTCCAGACTCACCAAGAACTCGGCGCACAGCAACCCCCGGCCGTCCAGGCATCCGGTGCCGTGCCACGGCAAAAGGGTGGAACCACCGAGGTAGGAAAAACCGCTGCAGCCTGGCCGAGAGGCCACGGTGGCGAGCCGGACATGCGGAGGAAAGCGCCGGGCGACTTCGACGGCGGCATCGGCCAGCGAGGCCGCAAGGAAGTTCACGGTGTCCTGCCACGCGCAGCCAAGCACCTCGCGCCGAGCCGAGGCGACCTCCGGCGACAGCTCCGGCGAACAAAAGAAGTCGGGCCAGGCGAGCACCTCACAGGCCCACCGACGCGGTTCAACCCCGGCCCGGGCGGGCACCGGTACCGAGTAGACCAGCGAGGATAGGATGTCGCGGAACGAAGGGACGTTGGCCAACAGCACGCCCGGTAGTTTCTCAACGAGTCGCTGGTCGATCCCCGTGGTGCTGTCCGGCGGACGCGGGTTGCCCGCCAGCACGGTGATCAGTTCGCGGAACCTGCGGCGGTACTGCTCGCGACGAGCCCAGCCGCGCGCACCCAGCAGTTGGGCGACGAAGCAGGATTGGTCGCAGAACCGCACGGCATCGTCGAGCCCAATCAGCTGGGCATAGCGTCGCAGCTGCCGCCGGTATCGCCGCATCTCCGACCAGCCGCGCGGGCGCGAGTACCCACCGTCGTTGAGTACCACCACCCGCAGGCCGGGCGGATATACCGCCGCGACGGCGTCGTGTAGCTCCTTGAGGCGTAACAGCGCACCCAGTTCGGCCAGGTCGGGCCAGGGACCGGCAGCTTTGAGTCCGTTGTCGTGCTGCTTGAACGGGAAACCGATGGTCAAGACTGTGATCGGCTGCCGGGCTTGGACGAACGGAAGCATCTGTGCTATCGCGGTGTCCAGCGGAAAACACGAGCGTGAACCCTTGAGAAACCGTGACCGAGTCAAAATTCGGTGCAGCGCCGCCACCACGTCGCGCGGGGCCGTCGGCGGCCAGCTGCCTGAATGGGAGCCAGCTAGTCCACCTGGCGAGCCAGTGGCGTACCCGATCGCGTTTTCTGCGAGACGGGCCGACGCGGCGGCCGAACCGGCCCGCAAGGTGCTCAGCAGGGTCGCGAGCTCGTTGACGTCCAGCCGAACGGGCCACTGGTCCGCCCAGCTGGACGTGCGCAGCAAATGCAGTGGGAGCGCGCGCAGCGACCGCGCATGCGAGATCGTGAGTGCTGGGGCATCGCTGAGTGCCAGGGCGGTGGGTGTTGGACCGTTGGTGCGCGCCAGGTCACCAGAGTGACACAGTCGGTTACTCGCGATTCGGGACGGGGCCAGCGCTCCCGCCACCGATGGGGGGCCCGGCGACACAGGAATCGACAGTAGACGCCCTGGTAGATCAACACACCTTTTCAGCGCCGGACGGTCCGCCATCGGTCGGACAGCCGGCCGGCCCGCAGGCTGGCCATGCGCCGGTAGAACTCCGCCAGCACGGCTGGGGAGGACGTGGCCCGGGGGAATACTCCGGCGATCAGCTTGAGATCGCGAATACCGTGCAATATCTCGAAGCCGTCCCAGTCCCGCACATCGAACCCGTAGGTCTTGATGAAGTCGCGCTGGTGCGCGGCGGGCTTGCCCAACCGTACCCGGCTCACCGCGACTGGGGTCAGATCCCACTCCGGCGGGCCGACTGCGCACGAGTCGAAGTCACACAGCACCGGGCGGTCCGGCCCGGGAATGATGTTGCCTACATGCGCGTCACCGTGCACAACCGCAGGAGGAAGCGCGAACCGTACTTCGGCTACTGCAGCGGCCAACTCAGCGCTGCGGCACAGCAGGAAGTCGCGGTCAGCGGCGGCCATCGTGGTGGTGTGCTGTACTCGATTGTCGAAATCGGTGAGTGGATCCCAGGACGGCAAAGCCCGGCAGGGCAACGGCACCGCGTGCACTGCCCGCAACAGCTTGGCCAGATCCGCGCCGCCCGGCACTGGGCCGACCGGCGGCACCGACTGCCACACGGTGGCCACGTGTTCACCGACCCGCACCGGCTGGCGGACACCGGGTAGCAAGCGGATCGCGGGCACGTCATGTTCGGCGAAGACGGTCGCCGCGGTCACCACGAGGCTGGCGCGCCGCACGTAGGACGGCAAAGTGACTAATCTGACCACGACCGGGTCCCGGGCCAGCTGGAACACCGCGTTGTTGACGTTGCGCAGCAGTCGCGCCCCGACCGGATCCAGGCCTAGCTCACCGCACACCGCACGGAGCGCCGTGGTGAGCCGCTCGTCGCGGCGCGCCTTGGTCAGCACCGTCCCAGTGTGCTTCATCACAAGCTTCGTTGTTGCCGGATCAGGTGCGCAAGGTCACGGGAGTCCGGGTTGGTGGACCTTCGAGCCGCTTCGATCTCCAAGGGCTTGAGCCGATCGGTGACCCGCTTCGACTTCACCGCCGACGCTGCCAGCAGGGCCCTGCGACCGACCTGGATACCGTGGTCGACATCGCCTTGACGTAGGTAGCTAGTTGCCAGCATGGTGAGGTTGAACGCCTGGCTGCGGCCCATCGAGTCGTCGTAGCGGGCCAGAGCCTGGCCGAACGCGGGGATGGCGACAGCCGCGTGACGCGGATCGTAAGCCGCAAGTTCGTTGTGGACCGTCCCGATCATCGCGTACATGTCGGTATCGTTGTAGAACCTGGCCCAGTCGGGTGTGTCGTTCGGATTCGCCCTGGCCAGCTCGTCGCGGGAGCGACCAAGCAGCTTCTTGGCCTGCACGTCGTCGCCCATCATCGCGTACGCCCATGCCTCGTTGCCGCACAGCACCGCGACAGCCAGCTCCGAGCCGGAGTCCTGCGCGGCGATCTGGCCCAGCTGGAACCACTTCAGTGCGTCGTTGGCGTCTCCGTGGTGCAGATAGACTCGGCCGATCCGGTACATGATGTTCGACATCAGGCCCGAGTCGCCGGACTGCTTGGCGAATTCCAAAGCGGTGGCGAAGTGGTTGCGCGAGGAGTCCAGCAGCCCCACGTCGAAAGTCGTCCAGCCAGCGAGGTTCTGCAGGTCGGCCAGCGCCCGGAACAGTTGCAGGCGCACCGCTTCCGTACCCGATGAGCCCAGCAGGCGCTGTGCCCACGACAGCTGGGCGACGACCGCGTCCCGACACGCGCCGCCGCCGAACTGGTAATCCAGAGCCCGCATGGCTCTGGTGGCTGCCTCAACCTGCTTTACGTCCGCCATGCCGATGTTGCTCGGCGCCGGCGTCTGGGCAGGGCTGGGCAGCCATTGCCCGCGGTCGGCCCCCAGCACTGCGGTGCCGAACATCACGGCAGCTCCATGCGCCAGGAGCTTCCGGCGCTTCACCGACTCGTCCTCCTCCGCCAGCGCATGATCGGACGGCCCGACCATGCTCGTCGCCGTCGCCGGGTCATAAGCCAGACCCATGTACCCCCGCGGGATACCCAGACCGCCGGAGATCCGCGCTAGCACGTCGTAGGCCATGACCTGGCGACCCTTGAGGATCTCCGAGACCTCGGACTGGGACTGCCCGGTCAAGGCCGCGATGTGCCGTTGCGAGATTCCTACCCGTCGGAGTAGGCGATAAACCGAGCTGATGTCGCGATCCGCAAGCGCCCGCTTCATCTCTGGCTCGTTCCAGTTCTCCAGAGATAGCCGGTTGTCTTGCGAGCCGGTCACGTTCATCTCGCCCCCTTGCCGTCCGACGGGCGACGTGTGCAGAGTATGCATACTCATCGTCGCTGGTGAAGTGCACTTCGGCAGAGCTGATCGGCCGCACCTATCAGTTTGTGCCGTTCACCGTCATAGCATGGCCGATCAGCGCAGCAGAGCCCATAGTGGGTTTTCTCCGGGCCCACTCTTTGTACGTTGAGCTGGCGCAACTAGGGCCCGTGTGTTGCCTCGTGTGGAGGACATTCTCGGCATGAGGCCGGTCGCGTACGGGTTGGTACGGCAGGAGGGCGGCTAGGTGGATCAGGTTCTGGGCCAGATGCTCCGGCAGGCAGTGTGGGAGCGGCTCGACATGCTCGACGAGCTGGCAAGCAGCGCTGATAACGGATCGCTGCTGTCGGTGGCTCGCAGTGAGCTGCCCCGTCTGACCCATGGTTGGCGGGCTCTGCTGGCCAGTCACGCGCCTGATACCCGGGGTCGTTGCCCAGTGTGCTCAAGCCGTTGGCGACCCCGTGCGGCGCTGTGCAGCGTGTGGCGAGCCGCACACGAGCACCTCGTCCACACCGACGCCGTATCCGGGGCGGTTTCTCCGAAATCGGTCCCTGCCACATCTGGCGCGCGCCAGGCTGTGTCGCAGCTGCGACACTCGACGTCGCTCTTTCCTGTCGGCGCAGCTGCCGCACGCTGATCCCGGTTACCTCAACAACTTCATAGAGCTGGCGGTCTCGCCGCGATTCGTGGATCTCCCCCCACCCACGAAGGCTGAGCAGCCGCCATGTGGCCGGTGATCCGGCGAACGTCCGTGCCCCCGACCGAGATGTCGAAGGATCACCGGCCACCAAGCTCTCCCACCGGCGGTGCTGCACGCCCCGCGTGCCGCCGGTGGGAGCGCCAAAAACTCGGGCGGGCCACCGCGCCGAGCACAACTTCATAGTCTGGACCCACGCCGCTTCTCACCGAGTGGAGTGCCGCGCCGGTGGCACCGTCGTTGCCTGACCGACCGCCACCGACAACGTTGCTCCGATGAACGCCGGATCCCGCCGCCCAGTGCCCGTCACGTCGCGCACTGCACGCCCGGGAGATCCCCCGTCCGGCGCCGGACGCGTGCAGCGCAGGCACCCGCAAATGGGGCGGGGTCGTTCGAGAGGAACGGCCCCGCCCCGCACATCTCTGTTCCCTCTTTCCACTCGATTCTCCCGCCGCTGGGTATGCCCTTCCGATCCCGTCGACCATGATACGAACACGTCCAGGATGGGATGCCGTTCGTCGAGACCTTGCGATTCGGCCGGCGTCCACAACGTATACCACCCCGATCCATCGTCCACCTCGATGAGCGGCCACACGATTGCGTCGAATGGGCACCCAATCGGGTGGCCGGATATTGCCCATCACTGCCCGCCCGCATGCAAACGAACGGGCTGTCCGCGACCAATCCAGGCGCTACGCGGCCGGGAGTACAGCTTTCGGTGCGCCGAATTCGACGGCAGAGCTGCATAGAATCGCCCCAGCAGCTTCCTTGTCGAACTCGGCGTACCGCGCGGACGAGGTCGCGAGCCTGGTACGACGGTATGATTGGTCTCCGAGGCAGGCCAAGCGGCGGTAGAACGAAGGCACCGCAGCCGAGCTGCGTCTGCGAGTGGTGCTGCTGGGTTCGGAACCATTGCTCGTTGGGGCCGTCTCTTCGAGCGCGCCTCGATCGTCCCCGCGAACAGGGAGCCCTGATGGAGTGGTACCTCAAGGTGCTTCGCCAGTACGTCGATTTCGCCGGTCGCGCTCGCCGCAAGGAGTACTGGATGTTCACTCTGGTTAACGTGATCATCGCATTGGTGCTTGCCATCCTTGATAACGTGTTTACGACCGGCATACTCGGCCTCGTCTACTCGCTGGCCGTGCTATTGCCGAGCCTGGCCGTGGGCGTGCGCCGGCTGCACGACACCGGTCGGAGTGGCTGGTGGCTGCTGATCAGCCTCATCCCGTTGATCGGCGCGATCGTGCTCGTCGTGTTCTTCGCCACTGACGGCGAACCGCAACCCAACGCCTACGGACCAGACCCGAAGGCCGTTCCGGGAGAGTTACCCGTCTTGTCCTAGGCAGGCGACTCGCCACCGTCCAAACGCACCGGTTCGGCGACATCCGGCTGACAGACTTCCTATCCGAACCGGTCGGATCGTGGCTCTGGCTGGGCGGCTGAACGATTCCGCGGGCCGCCACACCCAAGAATGGGCGCGCCCGCTGATCGAATCGCGACCGGGCGCGGTGCCGGGTCTAGCGCAGTGCCAGCAGTCGGTCGTAGACCATTTCGTGCACCCATCGGCTGGTCGCGGTCATGGGGGTGTTCGTGGCCACCCGAGTGCGTCCTACGTGCACGATGTCAACGGCGTCAGAATCGACTTCGTGTGGGCCTGCGGCGGCGAGCACGGTGGGGCCGTAGTACTCAGCGTGGGTGAGGCACTCGACGTTGCGGGCGATGTGCGCCGGCAGCAGTAGTGCGGTAGGGCACAACGTCGCGAAAGGCGCGGCACCGGTGAGGCCGGTCCGCCAGTGCCGCGCTGGTGCGATGATGCCACTGAGCTGTACTGCTGGTGTCGGCGCGAGGTGTTGCATTTCTGGCCAGTCCCAGGTCGACACCGACATCCGGTCGGTCACCGGGCCCCAGCCCGAACCGAACCGACGCTCATGCACATCCGGGATGAGGTTCGCCACGGCGACCACCCGTCGGCCCAGCACCACCATGGGGGGCAACACAACGCCAGCCCAGCCCAAAGCCTCCACAGCGGCGGGCGCCAGGTGGTCGGGTGGGGAGAGAATCTCGACGGTGTCGGCGGCCCAGATCTGGGGACCAAGTGCGGTCCCGCGGGCCTTGACCAGCGATTCGGGTGCCACGGGGCGTGGTCTCCCATCGTTTCATCATCGGATTACGCCACTTGCGTATAGATAAGGACTACCAGGAGGTTGCCGTTTCGTGGCGCAGGCGCGGCCGTTGCGGCGTCCGGCGGCGGTTCCCCCGCGCTGACTGGTCGGCGGAATTCAGCCCGCCGGTAACGAGATCGCCGCGACCAGCGGTAACCGGTCCGTCGGGCAGCGCGAGACTCTGCCGTGCCGGCTGGACACCATACCTACTGAGCGGTAGGGTTACCGGCGGTAACACCACTGTGGCAAGGGAATCTGTCGTGCTCGAGAAGGCTCACCACCATGTAATCATCATCGGTACCGGCTTCGCGGGGCTGGGTATGGCGATCAAACTTCGTCAGCACGGAATGACCGATTTCGTGGTGTTGGAACGGGCCGCCGACGTCGGCGGCACCTGGCGGGACAACTGCTATCCGGGTTGCGTCTGCGACGTACCTTCCCGGCTGTACTCATTTTCCTTCGAGCTCAACCCGTCGTGGAGTCGCAACTTCTCTGGCCAGCAGGAGATCTGGGACTACCTTCGGCACTGCACCGACAGCTACCGCGTGCGGCCACATATCCGGTTCCACCATGAGGTACTCGCTGCCGCATGGGATCATCCGCAGCGCCGCTGGCGGATTAGCACGAACCGCGGTGAGCTGAGCTGCGACGTGCTGATCACCGGCACCGGTGCGCTCTCAGAGCCGAACATTCCCAGCATCCCGGGGCTGAAATCCTTCCGAGGTACGACGTTCCATTCGGCGCGCTGGAACCGTGATCACAACCTGCGCGACCGGCGAGTAGCGGTAGTCGGTACCGGCGCCTCGGCCATCCAGTTCGTCCCGCAGATTGCCCCCGAAGTCGCCTCTCTCACGCTATTCCAGCGCACCCCAGCGTGGGTCGTGCCGCGCCGCGAACGGGAGTTCGGCCCTATCGAGCAGAAGCTGTACCGGGCGTTGCCTGCCGTCCAGCGGCTGGTGCGAGCCGGAGTTTATTGTGGCCGGGAGGCATTGGTGCCGGGATTCACAGTGAATCCACGGCTGCTGAAGATCGCCGAGTTGGCCGCCCGCGCACACCTGCGCCGTCAGGTCGCCGACCCGCAGCTGCGCGCCAAGCTGACGCCGGACTACACCATCGGTTGCAAACGCATTCTCATTTCCAACGACTACCTGCCAGCACTCACCAGACCCAATGTAGACGTCGTCACGTCGGGGATCGCGCGGGTTGGCGCGGACTGGGTGCAGGCCTCCGACGGCACTCGCCGGGAGGTCGACACCATCATCTTCGGTACCGGATTCCGCGTCTCCGATATGCCGATGGCCTCGTGGATCCACGGTCGCGATGGCCGGACCCTGGCTGAGGTCTGGTCCGGCGGCCCCCAAGCGCACCGCGGCACGACCGTAGCCGGGTTTCCCAACCTGTTCATATTGGTGGGCCCGAACACCGGGCTCGGGCACACCTCGCTGATCTACATGATCGAGTCCCAAGTGGCTTACATCATCGATGCGCTGCGCCACCTCGCGCGCACCGGGGCGCCTGCGGTGGAGGTCCGGCCGGAGGCCCAGCTGGCGTACAACGAGGCCGTGCAGCGTCGGATGGAGCACACCGTGTGGACCAGGGGTGGGTGCGAGAGCTGGTACCTCGACGCGCACGGCCACAACACCACGTTATGGCCGACGTTCACCTGGCGGTTCCGTCGCGCCACCCGTAGGTTCCAGCCGGCCGAATACATCGTCCACAAGCAGATCGCCCAGCCGATCGCGGCCTGACTCGTGCGGCTGTTCGTAGCGTTGACGCCGCCAGCAGAGGTCGTAAAGGCGTTGACGACCGCCACACTAGGGTTGCGCGAGCTTGCGCCGGAGCTCCGGTGGACGCGTCCAGAGCAGTGGCACGTGACTCTGGTCTTCCTCGGTGAGGTCCGCGATGACGTCGTTGGCGAGCTGAACCGCCGGCTCAGCCGAGCAGCCACTCGGCACCCGCCGCTGTCCCTGGCGTTGGGCGGCGGCGGTCGGTTTGGGCACCAGGTCTTGTGGACCGGGGTGCACGGCGATATAGACCGGCTGCGCCGGCTCGTCGACTCAGCCCGGGCCGCAGCTCGCCGCAGCCGTCTGCCGGTGGAGGACCGCCCGTACCGTCCGCACATCACGCTGGCCCGGGCAGCTGGCGGGGCGGACCTGCGGCCCTTGGTCGAGCGGCTGGCACCCTGGCAGGGCGCTCCTTGGGTGGCAACCCGAATGCACCTGGTGCATAGCCGCCTCGGCGCGGCCTCGGACGGGTCCGCGCTACATGAGTCGATCGCCAGCTGGCCACTCGAGAGCTAGCAGGGTGGACCAGTGGTAGTTCCTGATTGCCGTCATGGCCCGCACCATTACTCAGCACACGCTGTGCACGGCGGCTAGGTACTCTGCGGGGGACCCGCGACGCTGACAAGCGGCCCGAATATTGCAGCGTTGTGTCATCGCGCGTCGTCGCTGAGTAGCCATATCCGCGTGTCCACTAGGTGGTAATTACCGGCGACGCTACGTGTCACCAACGCGCTCCTGCTCGGACCTCCGCACTGCTGCGCCGTACTTGCTGCGAGCGGCAACCGCAGATCGGGTACTCGCCCGTGCCGCGTCTGGCGCGTTCGCTGCCTACGTGCTTGCCCGGCCGAGGTCTCTACCAGCGACAATGCCGCCGATGGCAGCTGGGCAAGGCCTGCGCCACGTGGCGCGGCGCATAGATGGCATCGGGAAATCTAAGTGCCAATTCGCCGACGGCTAAGTAGCCGCGAAAAACCGACTTCACGGCTAAGTGATGGGCCTAAAGTTTAGGGGGCGAATGCGGGTTGCCAAGCGGCCTCCTTATCGCCATGGTGTAAATGAGCCTAATCGGCAATGCCGTCGATGAGGTCAACTGTTCCGGCCCACTGGGCCACTGTGAGGAGGATTGCATGTCTGACGCATTAAGCTTCACTGAAATCGACGGCCAACACGTCGAGCTGCTCCCGAGTCGTATCGTCATGTCCATGTTCATGATGGGCGGCAGAGAAGGCAACGCCGGCAACGGCGGTAATGGCGGCACCGGCGGCAACGGCGGCAGCGCGCGGGGTGGCATCGGCCTCAACGTCCTGAACATTACCCTGACTGGCGACCAGACCAACAGCGCCGCTGACGCCCACGGCGGCAACGGCGGCAGTGCTAACGGCGGAGTTGGCGGCGCTTACAAGCCCGTTACCAAGTGAGCTAACAGCGGCTGAGTCTCAAGCCGTAGTCGTGTGCGGTGCCGTTGGCTAGGGAACGGCATACGCATTGCTGACGGCAACGCTCAATGGCGGTGCTGGGGCAGCCGACTGCAACGCAGTCGTGCAGTACCGCCGCGCGATCCCCCGGTTGGGCGATGCCGTCGATGAGGGAGGGGTGGCCGACGAGGCCACCCCTCCCTCAACATATAAGCCTGCCCAGTCGCCTAATGATCAGGTAGTACTGTTGACCGCGCCTGAATTACTAGTCGGCCTAGGCCCTAAGGGCCATCTCGGTTAGCCTAGGTAGCACTAGCCGCCCTTTGGCCGCCGGGGCCTGGTGTGCAGTCCTCGCCCGCAATGGGTAATTCCCAAGTCTGGTAATCACGGCGCGGCGAATAGTGCCAATCACTACCTACGCGGACCGCCAGCGGAGGGGTTACCAGCGGCAATGCGGCTGGATGGCCGGTGCGGGCAACTTCCGCGGACGTGACGTGGTAGGTAGCTTTACCGGGAACTCTACGCAACTGTTCGCCGGCCCCTAAATACTCGCGGAAACAACAACTTCAGGCTAAGTGGTGAATGTTGAAGGTTAGGGGACAATGCATGTTGTCAAGCGACCTTCTTCTCGCCATGGTGTAATTGAGCCGAATCGGCAATGCCGTCGATGAGGTGTACTGTTCCCGGTCCAGTGGGCCACTGTGAGGAGGATTCATGTCTGACGCATTGAGCTTTGCCGAGATCGACGGCCAACACGTTGAGCTGCTCCCGGCGCGCACCGTTATGTCCATGATCAAGATGGGTAATGAAGGCAACGCCGGCCGTGGCGGCAACGGCGGCACCGGCGGCGACGGCGGCGGCGGGAGGGGTGGGATCGGCCTTAACATCCTGAACATTACCCCCATCAGCGATCAGCCCAACAGCGCTGGTAACGGCACCGGCGGCGACGGCGGCAGCGCTAACGGCGGAGTTGGTGGCGCTTACAGACCCGTTACCAAGTGAGCTAATAGCGGTTGAGTCTTAAGCCGTGGTAGTGCCGCACTGCCGGCCAAGGACGCGCCTTGGCTGGGCTACAACGTCGAGGCTGTGCTGGGGCAGCAGACACCAACACTAGTCGCGCAATACCGCCGCCTGATCGTAGGCAATATTCGTGAAGGAGGGGTGGCCCCACACCCGCCACCCCACCGACACGCGTGACAAAACAGTGACGCATTTTCTTATCAAACCG